>NZ_JAPAEP010000001.1:0-343802 GCF_025842465.1 Exiguobacterium sp. N5 | reverse complement strand
CGTCACGACATAGCCACGCGACCAACGGCGAGCCATGAGCGTGTATTTCGGGTCTTTTTTACGTATTCCTAAAAATTCTGCCAATAAAATTAAAAGTGGAACCCCGACGCCGAGTGTGGCAAAAATCACATGAAAACCTAATGTGAGTGCCGTCAATGCTCGACTCATCAGGACAGGATCTTGAAACATCTATTGATTACCTCCTATCTCTCTCTATCGCTTCGAACCCATGTATGAAACGACAATCACAGATGAATACCCTTCGATACTTACATCATAATGATTTTATATTGCGCTGTAATGTCTCAATGCTCGAGTTCGCAAAATGTTCACATTTGAGCAATCGCCACAAAATCGTCGCTTTACATGAATAAATGTTTCCCTTTTTCACCCTCGTTCACTCCTTTTCGGGCACACTAAAAGCGGACTCAATCGAGACCGCTTCGTGTTATTGAATCATGACATTACGGAAGTAGTGGTCGAATAAATCGATGGCTACTTCAATCGAACGTTCATCCGGGTTGAGTGTCGATTGATGAAGTCCTGATCCCATATCGTTTACGCCTAACCAAACCATGAATCCAGGGACCTGTTTCAACATATATCCAAAATCTTCACCCGTCATGGCAGGGACACACGTTTTATAAGAATAGCCGACCTCTTCCACCGCTTCCTCGAATTGATAGAGGTAACGTTCGTCATTGACGACCTCGTGATAGCGATTACCAAATTCAAGGTCAATCTGAACGTTATACGTCATCTCGACACCGGCAATGATTTGACGAATCCGGCTTTCAAGCACGACCATTTCTTTGTCGGACAATGCACGGACCGTCCCATCCAATTTGGCCGTATCAGCGATGATATTTTCTTTCGTTCCTGCTGCGACTTTTCCGATACTGACGACCGCACTTCCCATCGGGTCAATGTTCCGTGACACAATCGTTTGCAGTTGCATGATGAGGGCGGCCTGAACGATAACAGCGTCAATCCCTGCGTGAGGGAAAGCACCATGCCCCCCTTTTCCATGAATGGTGATATGAAGCTCTCGCGCACTCGCAAACAACACGCCCGGTCTTGAAGCGACCATGCCGACAGGATATTCAGGCGCGACATGCAAGCCGAACAGTGCATCCGGCCGGAAGTGATAGAACAATTCTGATTTCGCCATCGGTTCGGCTCCTCCCGGGCCCTCTTCGGCCGGTTGGAAAAAGACGACAAGGTGATGGTTAAGCGGTTCCTCGACCGCTCGTTTAATTAACCCAAGCGCGATCGACATGTGCACATCATGTCCGCATGCATGCATCATTCCTTCGTGAATCGATGCGAATTCTAGCCCCGTCTCTTCCGTGATGGGCAGTCCATCCATATCAGCTCGATATCCAATCGTCTTCTCACCGACGAGACCATCTACCCGGACGAAAAGACCTGTTCGCCAGTGTGTGATGTGAACACGTGGTGAATCGAGCGATCGAATCAATTGCTCAAGTGTCGCTTGTGTTTTGAACTCTTCATATCCGGCTTCCGGAATTAAATGCAGCTGTCTTCTCGCTTCAATTGCCCAATTCATCATTCAGTCTCCTTCGTAATTTCTTCAACGATCTTCCAAAACGCTTGAACTTGCGCCAACTCCAACATCGATTCTGTCGAAAGCATCCATGTGTCCCGTACGAGTGGCACACCACCCGACGACGTCAATGGAATCTTATTCATCTCATTCACATCTTTGATGGTCGATTCAGGGAGAATCGCGAACCCGATTCCGTGTAACGCCATCTGTTTGCATGTCTCGATTTGATCGACGACCAGCGTCGTCAGAGGTGGACTCGAAAACCGTTCCTGCCACCACTCTAATATTTCCTGGTAATAAGTCGAGTCACTCTTGAATTGAATAAACGAGCGCTCATTGTTTTTTAGTTGGGAGAGGTCGGTCATTTTTAGATCGACCAAATGCAAGGAATCGGAGAACAACTTCATCCGTTCTCCTCGCCAATCAGGATTCCCTCGAATGATTCCGATATGAAAATTCTCTTCGAGCATATAACGCATCATTTCGCTCGACCATCCGGTGACCAATTTGACACGGACAGACGGATAGCGTTCAACGAACGTCTTCAATACCTTGGGTAACCAATATTGTCCCATGATAGAGGCGACGGCAATTTTCAACGTCCCGTACACTTCCCCTTGGTTGGCAGTCAGTTCACCCCTCAGTTCTTGTTCTTCGCTGTACATCTTTTTGGCGAACTCGATGATTTTCTCCCCATCTGGCGTCAATGCGAGCCCTCTTGTGGAGCGAACGAAAATCTTCTTTCCCCACTGATGTTCGATGGTCACGAGCCGTTGACTGAGCGCTGGTTGTGAGACAAACAACCGCTCGGCTGCTTTCCGCATATTCAATTCTTCCGCAAGAATAATTAACACTTCTACTTCCGAAACTTGCATCACGTCACCTGTTTCTCTATCGTTTGAAAGATTGTATACTGAATAAGTATTTGTTTCAATGTATCATATCATGTTTAATCATCAATTTGATTGTTAGGAGGAAATCTGATGCAACGTCATCATTTCGCCTTTATCGTTGCGACCGTCGCGACGCTCGGCAGCCTTTATTTTTCAGAGATCATGCTCTTTTTACCTTGTAAGTTGTGTTGGTTCCAACGCATCTTTATGTATCCACTAGCCATCTACTACTTGACTATCATGTTGACTGCACGAGACGTCAACCGCTTGTTCGTAGGGATTATGGCCGGTGCCGGATGGTGTATCAGTCTGTATCACGTTATTTTAGAACGTATCCCGAACGGTGAAGCCTTCTGTACGAACGACTGCCTGATTCGTTGGGTCAACTATTTTGGATTCGTCACCATCCCACTCCTCAGTTTTATCGCCTTTACCTGCATCCTGATCGTTCAGTTCGTACCGCTTAAGAAAGCGTAAGACAACAAAGGAGAAGCTGTCTCGAGACAGCTCCTCCTTTTTTCATTGCCACCATTCGTCGTACAACGAGGCAGGCATGTGATGCTTGTGGCGTGAACGTTTAAAAATTGTCTCGATTCGCTCGGCGATTGTTGGGTCGATTGTCTTCCCTTCCAAATAGTCGTCCAGCTGATCATACGTCATACCGAGTGCGACTTCGTCAGGAAGTCCAGGGCGACCATCTTCAAGGTCAGCCGTCGGCACCTTATAAATCACACGCTCATGCGCTTCAAGTTCATGGAGAAGTGCTTTCCCTTGACGTTTGTTCAAACCGGTCAACGGTGTGAGGTCACAAGCTCCGTCACCGTGTTTTGTATAAAATCCTGTCACATATTCCGCAGCATGATCCGTTCCGACCACAAGGGCACCGAATGTTGCCGCGATATCGTATTGTGCCTTCATCCGCTCACGTGCCTTCGTATTCCCTTTATGGAAGTCACTCAATTCGAGACCCGTTGCACGGTTAAACGCTTCAACCGATGCGTCAACAGCAGGCTTAATGTTGACAGTGAACGATTTGTCCGGACGAATGAACTCAAGCGCAAGTTGCGCGTCATGCTCATCGTGTTGCTCACCATATGGCAATCTGATCGCATAAAATGTATACTCGCCACCCGTTTCTTCACGAAGCTCTTCCATGGCGAGTTGACATAGCTTTCCGGCAAGGCTTGAGTCTTGCCCACCTGAGATACCTAGGACGAGTCCTTTCGCACCGGCTCGTTTCACATATGCTTTCAAAAAGTCGATGCGTTGACGAATTTCTTCTTTCGGGTTGATGGTCGGTTTGACATGTGTTGATTCAATGATATGTTGTTGCATGGATTGCCCTCCCACTATGCTCTCATTTTGCTTTATTGTCTGATAATCCTTATACCCCGTCAACTAGCGTCTCAAAAAGAAAGACGGAAACAACAGTTTCCGCCATGGCTTTATTGAACTTTAAATGATGTGACCTCTCCACCGATTGGTGTCATTTCTAAGAACAACGGTTGATCTTTCGCCGGTGCTTCATCGAGCAATACCCCAAACGTGAAGCCACCGCCGGTCACTTCGGCTGCGCCTTGAGCGTAAATATTGTGTCCGTCTGACACAGACCACTCGAACTCGACTTCATCCGTATACCCGCTCACTTGAATCATCGTGTCATTCAAATCAATTTGTACATCGCGGAACGCACCGTCCGATTGCGGCTCTGTTGCTGGTGTTTCTTCCGGTGTTTCTGATGTACCTTCATCCGGAGTTTCTGTTGCAGCAGATTCAACCGTGAACGTCGTCTCATCTGTCACAGCAATTTCAGGTGCCCCATCAACTTGACCGAGCCCAATCACTTCGACCGAATATTCGCCAGCCTCTAATTCATCTAACAGGAAGACCTCATCGAAGATCTTTTGTTCATCCGCTGCCCACTTTTCTTCGATAATCGATTCCGTGAACATAAATTCGCTACCATAATCAAACACGATTTTGTCACCTTGTTTGATAATCAACTGATAGCGCTGTGACGTATTGAATGTCACATCCACGGCTTCCTCATTTGGGTTCGTCATTTTGATTGTTGCTGATAATGCTTGGGCTACTGAATCGTATGCCATTTCCGTGTCGAGCGTCAATGGAGCCGGTGGTTCAGACGAA
This sequence comes from Exiguobacterium sp. N5, assembly GCF_025842465.1. Taxonomy (GTDB): domain Bacteria; phylum Bacillota; class Bacilli; order Exiguobacteriales; family Exiguobacteriaceae; genus Exiguobacterium; species Exiguobacterium profundum. The sequence continues at coordinate 339,191 of NZ_JAPAEP010000001.1, read as the reverse complement.
TCACTGTTTACTTGACTCGGTTTCGCCTCTTCTTTCCCACATCCCGCTACGACTAATAAGATTGCCGTCACTACGGCGAGCAACCAAGTTTTCTTCATGGATCCCACTCTCCTCAACAAAATAAAAAACGTCTATAGCACTAGTGTATACAATGTGCAGACGTTTGTAATGATTTCCCTTATATTATTTACCTTTTTTACGAAACTTTAGTTTGTTCCATGTATTGTTGCCAACCGGTCATGAACAATGAATCTGCGATATCGAGATCAGACCGGACTTGAGCCGTGACAGAGAACGTCTCACTGTGCATCGATTCAAACGTGACGACCATCGTTTCTCCTACTACTTCCTTATAAGCTACAAGTTCAGGCGTTTCTGCAAACAATATCATAAGTATGGCTCCTTTGTTCATCTGTGATAAATCTAGTGTACCAATCTGAAACCAAGATATATGTCCTATCGTTCGACAGCATAACAATGACATTTTACCTATTGTCGAAACGTTTACATCAAATGTTAGTCAATTGGGGAAATGTGCATGTGTTTTTGTGAAAAAAAGGAGCAATCCGCAATGCAGATGCTCCTCTTTACCTTAAATTGTAAATCAAAATGATTCGACACATGTCGAACGAAACCTCATTTCGAGCGGTTCGAAATTTGTTGCCATACCGTCCCGAGTGCTGTCTCGCCGCTCGTGATCCGCTCTTTCGCAAGTCGCGCTTGTAAAGAGACCTCGAACTCGCGATCTTCCTCCGCGATTGACAAGGCAGGTACAGCCCGTTCATCTCCACAATCGAATAAGAAACGAGCCGCTCGCCAACGTACGAGTTTGTTTTTATCTTTCAGCGCCTCAATCATTGAAGGTTGTGACTGAGGTAATGCCCAATCGGAGACCGTATCCCCAGCTGTTCGTCGCACAATAGGAGAAGCGTCCACTAAAGCTTGTTCAATATATGTGACATATTCCTCACGTCGTTCTTCAAACATCCCGATCATGACGACCGCTTGTCGACGAATTGCCATCACGGAATCTTCCAAGGCACGACGGAAATAGGGCATATTCTCATGATGGATTTCGAGTTCATCCAGGAATGCCATCCGATCTTTCCAATTTTCCGACTGCAAATGGTTCGCGTTTGCCTCAAAATCTGCTTCACGACCAAACGCACGGGCCACGATCCGTTCGATGCGCTCTTCAGGATACGCCGCTTCCAATTCTTCTTGCGCGATGACACTGACTTCATCCAATTCACCATAGCGTGGGGCTTGCTCTACCCAACGACGGTCTTGAATGACATTCTTCACTTGTGCTTGAACTTCCATCGCTGCATCGACAAATCGTTTCGACAGCCCGATTCGTTTTTCTTCGTCCCCTTTGACGAGTTTTAATTGCATCGGTACATCGAGCACGAACTGGACGGATACATGGACTGGTTCATAGTCCGTATCCATCTTTGTGGATTCGACTTCCTCAACTTGTTCCCCGAACGCCCGTCGGATTTCATTCATGACGTCATGCCAATCATGTTTCGGATGTCGCTCGACAGCGAGAAAATCAGACACGGCGTAAACGGATTTGACGCCTCGAAGCCCAATGATTTCTTGAATGATGGCTGGGGCATCCGTACTCGCTTTATCGTACGTTATGCCTCTCCCTTCGAACGGAGGGTCCACAATGATTTTCAAGTTATTCGGACTTGGTGTCGGTTCGATTGCTACTAGTTTCATCCTCATCACCTCACTTTTCATCGTGACGAAAATGACAAAAAAACGCAAGCGAGTCGCTTGCGTTCGATCAATCCTCTATTTTACTTAAAACAACGCGATAAACTGTTGGAGTGAATACGTCGTCCCATCCACAGTAAATGTGTCGTCCTCTGAAATCGGTTCAAGGAAGAAACGTTTTTCACCATCTTCTTTCACGTAACCAAAAATATGATTGGATTGATAGAACAATTCAACAATCGTCATTCGTCCAAATGTCATCCCATCGTTCATTACCGCCCGATCACCTAATTCGCCGCCATTGTACAGTTCGATGTAAGTTTCCATTTTGGTGTCGCTCCTCTTGTGTTTGTTTTCACAATTCCTTTCTATCAAACAACATGAGCGACTTCAAGTTAATTTTTTGTGTTACGCTTCCAAAATTCTATCCATTTACGATATTCCGATAATGTTTTGTTAATTTGATTAATCGACTTCTCATCGTGCAACCCACTATCATCAATCTTTTCTTTACAATGCGTGATGAAAATTTCATTTCCCGGTAAAACATTTGCACGATTTGTGGCAAATACTTGTCGGAGATGGATTTGGCATCTGGCGGTTCCAAGTATGCCAGGCGAGGCCCCGGCGATCATGACCGGTTTATCCCGAAGTGGCGTCCCTGGCTCGAGCGAAAGCCAGTCGATCGCATTCTTTAGGACGCCCGGGATGCTATGGTTATATTCGGGGGTGACAATCAATAATCCATCAGCTTCCCGAACGACTTGCTTCAAAGTAGCCACAACCTCTGGTTCATCTGGATCAATCAAATCATCATTGAACAGTGGAAGTTCGATGGAGACGACTTCAATGTCGAAATCATCTTGAGCCAGTTCAATGATCGAATGCAAAAGAGCGGTATTAAAAGATTTCTTTCGAAGACTTCCTGACATAGCGATTAACTTATACTTTTCCATGATCCACCTCCTGCATCCATTCGTTCATGATTTTTGCTTCTTCTTCAGGGGATTCCATCATCCCCATATGACTGAACGGAACGATTGCTTTAGTATGTCGTGACGCACCTAAAAACGCCCGCTCCTCATTCATATTCGGGTCTTTTGAGCCGTAAATGAATAGGCCGGGGAGGTCAGTCGTTTCGACGGTGTCCACTTCGTCTTCACGATCCCGGATCGCCTGTTGCGCGTTCACGATTCCCTCGACCGTCATCTCATATCCGATTGCAATCGCTTGTTGAACGAGCGCCGGGTCGGAATCACTTGAGAAGACATTTGGAATCATTCCGTCAATAAACGGCTCGACCCCTTCTTCGATGACTTGATGAATGGCACCGTTTCGCTTCTCCCGCGCCGCTTCTGTATCCGCGGCAGCCGTCGAGTGAATCAATACAAATCCTGATATTTCTGTTCCATAGCGACGCACGAGGTTAGTCGTCACGTAGCCTCCGAAAGAATGCCCACATACAAGGGGACGCTCAAGGCCTCGAAGACGAATTTCTTCGATGACCCAGTCCGCAAAATGATCCATCGTTTCCGGCCCCACGTCCGTCCCAGCATGACCGGGTAATGTGAGCGTGTGGACTTCGGCATTCAATAACGGTTCCAATTGTTCAAAGTACTTTGGAGAACCGCACAACCCATGTAACAATACGAGTGCTTTCATATCATCGAGTGCTCCTTTTCTTCCCATTCTGTTTTGAGTAGCCGATACATAGTCAAATCCATGAATCGACCATGGCTATATGCATAATCTTGTAGAAGTCCCTCTTCAATAAATCCCAATTTTTGAACGAGTCGATTCGACCCTTCATTTCCTGGTGCGACCAACGCAGAGATTCGATGAAACTTGAATTCTTCAAAACCGTATTGAATGACAGCTGAAGCGGCTTCGAAAGCCACCCCTTGTCTCCAATAGTGAGGGGAAACCTCAAACCCGATTTCGGCGCGATAATATTGGGGCGTCCAATTATGGAATCCAATCGTTCCAACCAATTCATTCGTCATCCGATCGCATATCGCCCAGCGAATGGCCTTCCCTTGCTGAAATTGATCTTTAAAGTAAGCGATCACGTTCTTCGCCTCATAGACGGCAAGCAACGGGTCCGACCCATAATATCGCATCACTTCCTCAGTGGATAGAATGGTATATAGTGCTCTAGCATCACGCGGTTCTAGCTCTCGCAGGATAAACCGGGGCGTAGCGAGCTCAGGAAAACTCCGTTTTAATCCCCACATGTGGAACCCGCCTTTCCTATTCGTTTCCTCAATTATACTTCTATTTTCCCAAATGTATCGAACTCAACCCTCTTGTACCGTCTCAAGATGGCGGAAAGCATGTGTTTTTGCTACTATAATCGTAGTATGTCAAACTGAGGGGATACCATATGTCAAAACAACTCTTTTATTTGAAGCAAGACCGGGACGTCCAACGCTTCACACTCCATGGTGTGACGTTGGCGGATGTAACAGAAGCGCTTTCCGTGACGAGACCGATGATCATTTGTCGAACGGATATCAAAGGGATGAGACAATCCTCGAGGTCGCGTTTTCGTTATATTGAAGCGCATGAACTATCTTCGTTCTCGTCTAAGTATTTGAATAACCAAACAACATTCACAGCGATCGATTTTCCGGACTACAACACGCTCGAAACTCTGTCCGATCATGAAATTGCAGAAATCTTGTTTTTAAGTCATATGGAACGCGGAATCAAGAAGCCGTTCTTGGATTCGCTCGATAATGAGATTGTGTTCTTCAATGAAGCAAACGATCGACATAGCAGTCTTTATATTCGCGATTGGTCGACAATCAATCGTTTCGTCCAAAACATGTTGCAAAGTAAACTTGATCGTGATATTCGTAACATCAGTTTTGTTCCGATTCCACTTCCTGTCATTGATGAATTACTCGAGTTGGCACCTCAAGGTCTGATCATCGATTTCGATCATACGAAACGCAGTTTGTTCAATCGCCAAATCGTCATCTCATTCTATGTAGCGGGTCGCTATGAAGACATGTCCGTTCTTGAAGAGGACTTCGATGCGAAGAAAGAATCCATCGCCTTAAAAGGACAGTTATTGTATCGCCGTCGTACATGGCAGATTGAGCGATTATAAGGTCATACATGTAACCAATAGATGCGAACCTCTGAAAACGGGGTTCTTTTTTGTTATTTTCAGACCGATTGTTTCAACCTTATTCCTATGCTAGACAGGGTTGAACGCTATTCTTAAAAATTGATAACAAATTGTCTTAATTTTTTGTTAAATTAACACTTTTCTTTTTCGAACGAGGCGTTATACTAGGAATAACCTTCTGGAGGAATGGAAGGCAATATAGAGAAAGCGAGGTGAAAATCTATTCATCACGCGATGGATAGATACACGAAATGGAACAACTGAAAGTACAAGGAGTCTCATCGTTCACCAAGTTTGCGACGAATGGAAAAATGCTGAAACTTAAAGATGCTCACGCAGGAGAACAGCGCATTTCACTACAGGATGCGACGGATATTCAAGTCTCTCTGCTCGACGAAGACCATTCGCGCTTCACTATATTTGGTCACGCTCACCCTTTGGTGGAGCTGATCCTTCCTCACAATTCTTGTGAAGTCCTCTATGCTTGGTTACTACACAAGATGAAACGACAAAAAATCAAACTCGCTTCGAACGCGTAAAAAAATGAGGTCTTGTCTCCATATGGGAGAAAGACCTCATTTTTCACATTATGAGAACAATGAAACGAGCCAACTGACTAGAATGCCCACAATAGCAAAGTCAGAGTCTCCAAACGTCGTACTTTCAAAACCTAAGTTCCCTAATAGCGGAAGTAACAAAGCCGGTAAGAAACTAATCAGAATTCCGTTAGCAATCGATCCAAGAATCGCTCCTCGACGTCCACCCGTAGCGTTCCCGAATACTCCCGCTGTCGCTCCTGTAAAGAAGTGAGGTACGAGACCCGGGACGATGACCGCCAAACCAAACAACGGTAATAGAAACATCGAAAATAATCCAGCGGCAAAACTTGCAAGAAATCCAATAATGACAGCGTTTGGTGCAAACGGGAAAACTGTCGGACAATCGAGCGCAGGTTTTGCGTTCGGAACCATCTTATCAGCAATCCCTTTAAAGGCAGGTACGATTTCGGCAATCAACATGCGAACCCCCGCAAGTACGATATACACGCCTGCTGCAAAAGTAATGGCTTGGATGATAGAGAAGACGATATAGTTCGACCCATCTGATAATTCTGTCTCAATGAACGCAGGACCGGCAAAGATTGCGACGACCACGAAGAGTAAGGTCATCGTCAACGAAACTGCTACCGACGTATCACGTAAAAAACCAAGTTGTTTCGGTACTTGAATCTGCTCGGTTGAATGCTCTTTGTTTCCCGCATATTTTCCGATTGTCCCTGAAACAAAGTATCCGAGTGACCCGAAATGTCCAACTGCAAAATCGTCAGAGCCAGTAATTTGACGTACAAAAGGTTGAAGGAGTGCCGGGAATAAGACCATACAGAGTCCTAGCAATACCGATCCGACAATGATCAATAACGTACCATCGAGTCCTGATACGGATAAAATTGCTGCTAGTAAGCTTGCCATAAATAACGTATGGTGACCTGTCAAGAAGATGTATTTAAATGGCGTGATACGTGCGAGCACGATATTCATAACCATACCGAACACCATGATCATTGCCGTTTCGACACCAAACGCATCTTGCGCAACCGCAACGATCGCTTCGTTGTTCGGAATGACCCCTCGGATACTGAACGCTTCGTCGAACATCTGTCCGAATATGTCGAGTGCCGCAATGATGACGCCGGCACCCGCCCCGATAATCACAAACCCCATGATTGTCTTCAATGTACCAGAGACGATTGAAGCAATATCTTTCTTCTGTAGAACGAGCCCAATCAAAGCGAACAGTCCAACCAATATGGCAGGTGTCCCCAATATATCTCGCATAATCAAATCAAGCATGAGCGTTCCCCCCTAATAAAATTTCATCTATCTTAAACTTTTCCATCTAGTTTTGATTTAATTTCTTCAATATTCATCACGTTCTCGAGTGCGACGATTTCTTTTGAACCATCATCTAACGTTCCGATGATATCCTGAGCTCCGAGATAAATATCTGCTGGTTCAGTTCGTGCCGTCGCCAGGTCTGTATGAGAGACATCCGCCTCTTTCCCCATTTGTTCGAGTGCTTTTTTTACGTTCAATTCCATGATAAAGCTCGAGCCTAATCCATTACCGCATACCACTAAAATCTTTTTCATTATTCTTCCTCCTCTGAATAGCGATTGAGTACCTCAACAATATCGTCTACTGTGTCTGCTTCTAAAAGAAGTGACACGTCCTGTTCATTTCCTAATAGCTCGGTCAACTGTGCAAGGGCTTTTAAATGAGTCGTTTGATCGATTGCCGCTAGGACAAAGAAAGCACGAACCGGTTTCTCTCCAGGAAAGAATACAGGTTTTGTTAACTTCAGCACACTCATCCCAAGGTGATTTACACCATCTTCCGGTCTCGCATGAGGGATTGCAATTTGTGGCATGAGCACGATATACGGACCATGTTCTATGACGTTCTCAATCATCGTCTCAACATAACGAGATTCGATTGTTCCATTATCAACAAGTGGTTTGGCCGCGAGACGAATGGACTCCTGCCAATCCGATACTTGATCGTCAAGTTGGATTTCTTTTTTTGTTACGAGTTGATTTAGCACGGGTTGTCCCCCTTTCCATTCATCTTTCATCGGTTCATCTTGTAGCAGATGTTTCAATTCTTTTCTTAGTTGCGCTTCTTGATGGATTGTTGCATATTTCTTCACCACTTCGAGAATATCTGCGACTTCCATTCGGGCGACGCTCCCATTTGCGATGAAGCGCTGTTGGATTTGGCGCTTTAAGGCAAGCTGTTCTAGCCTTGTCGGTAGTGTCGGAACAAGCGTCACGTGTGCTTGTTGTTGAACCACTAGCGGCAATGGCACCGTCGTAAAAATCAAATCGACAAGCGGTGCAAACTCCAAGACATCCCGTTGCGAAATTGGTGGCAGAAATACAAAGTCAGGAAATTGATTTTTCAAAATGTGATCGAGCATATGCGAAACGCTAATCCCGCTTGGACATACGACAATCGCTTTCATTTTTTCATCTAGATGTTGCCCCTGTTGATGAAGATGGGCCGCAAAATGAAGAGTGAAATACATGACTTCTGAACTTGGAATTTTCGTCTGAATTTGGTCTCGAATCGGGTCGAGAGAGCGGTCGACAATTACATTTAGTACACGGTGCTCCTTCATCACATATCGTTCCAATTCATCTGACGGCATAATTTCGGTATGGACACGATTGAGCGTCGCTTTCGCATGGAGGACTAGTTTTTCACATAACGCTTCGCGTTCGATTACACGTGTACAACTCAAACCTTCAAAGCGCTCAATCACCTCAATCATGATAGACGCAAGATTTTGCTGTACCAGCTCATCCATTTCTTCCGACACTTTTGAACCACCTTGAATTAACATCATCAATGTCTCCCACAGCTGTGGAACATCTTCAAAATTGTCTCGGATTGATGCATCGACTTTTTCTGTCAACCAGGAATCGTCATCTTGAACATATGCGTCAGGTGATAACCTAGACCCAATCATCAGAAAATATGCTAATTTTTCACGATGGCTTTCGACAAACTGAAACTGATTCAAGTTTTCAAAATGTTCAATCTGTCCGATCCGTTCCATAAACTCAACTTGCCAAGAATCGAAACATAAATCGAGTAATTGAGCGAACGTTGACTTCTCAAGCAATTGTTCAATTGTTCGGTACACGTATAATGCGACCGTTTGGAGATGACCGTTGAACCGATATCCTTCTTTCCTCGTATAAGAAAAATCAATCCCGAATTGGGCCGCCTGCTTTTTAACGGTGTTCAAACTTTCTTGGACCGTATACTTGGAAACATCTAATAGGTGCTGAAAATGAAAACTGGATAGAAATTCGACTTGGGTCATCGCGAATAGCGTGATGACAAGCTCTCGTTCTTCTTCTGACCAGACTAATTCGGCGCGCTCGACTTGCTCGATTAGCGCCTCTGTCACGGTCAATTCTATTTTTGTTCCGTCCATCTTCAAATTCGATAGTCCGTTTCCGACGAGCCATTCTTGTATACGTTCCAATTCATATTCGACTGTCCGTCGAGAATATGGAAGCATCATCGTCAAGGTGTCTAGTGTCATTTGCTTTTCATGCAAGATGACATTTAAGATTCGTTTACTTTTTTCATTCAGTTGCATAGTAGAGGCCTCCTACACCTGTAGTATAAAACGAAATCAATCACAAAATGTAAGCGGTTACGACTGACTTTTGGGAACTTCGCCCACAAACTTCTGTCTCTTCATGAATGCATAAAAAAGAGACGAGTGAATCTTTATATTCATTCGTCTCTTACCATTATGAATTCGCAGTGACCGGGTTTCTGCGATAAATCGTCACGCCACCATGCTTGGCCTCTCCTACTACTTGAAAGAGCCAGCCTTTCTCAATCAAAATGGTTCGAACGGATAAAAAATCTTCGCGTGGCACGTTCACTTCATCCACTTGTTCGTCCAATAATTGTTGAAATGTCATTTCCCAATCAGTCATGTTGATTCTCCTTACGTAAGTCTTCATCATGCATCCATTCAAATAGACGACGTCCTGATTCTAAGCGGTCCGCCTTATCCAACAATGCTGTCGGGACGATCCGCGTCGCCTCAATCGACTCATCTCCGGCAAAAACGACTGATTCATTCGTCATCTGTTCAATATACTGAAGCGCGAACAATAAAATCGATTTTTCTGTTTCCAATCCGCTTTCCCGTATCACAACATCAAATGACTCATCTCGTTTATTGTCCACTAGTAACGTCCGCCCCCCGTCGAGTAGAGCCAACGACGGCACAGCATCGACATGAAAAACTTCATATGAACGATAGGTGTGCTCATCACACAGTAAAAGGGGAACAAAACGACGTCGACCCGTCCATTTCTTTAACTGGAACAAAATTTTCATCGAGGTGAACCATGTCGCCCCTTCTCTATCTTTTTCCACTAATATCGTGGGAACTGATGCATCATCAGCTTCTTTCTTTTGAACGAATAACCATTTTGCTACATCTACCACAACGATCAAACCGTTCTCCTCCTTATGATCCATTCAGACAATGCAATCATCGTCAACGCAACGAGCCAACCGCCAAGCACATCACTAAAGTAATGAACGTTTAAGATGACTCGGCTGAGCGAGACCGCAAGGACGAGGCACAAGAGAATGAAGATGACGACTCTCGACTGTTTCTTTCGATACAGTACATAAGCTGTCAATCCATATAGTGCAAGCGATCCTGAGGCATGTCCGCTCGGAAAACTGTATGTCGTTGCATCGAGTGATGCATCAATGAGCGGTCGGTCGATTCCGTAGACGAGCTTCAGCACTTGAGTAAACAGAAGTGTCCCGATTCCGACGAGCGCTAGGCGCCACGCTTCGATACGGTCCCCACGCCAATACCAGAACAACAATCCTAATATGGAGAGTCCCACAATGACTTGTGCACTCCCGAGCTCTGTCACGTAGGCAAACACTCGATCCGGTAGCGGCTGTAACCATTCATATACGAATGTGTTCATCGGATCGACCGCCCCTAAAACGACAAACACCGACACGATCACATATGCGACCGTCCCGGTGATGACCACCATCTGCGGTGTCCACTTCATCAATACAACCCTTTTCTTTCACGCATCTCTTCTTCTCCGAAATCGACCATATCTCGTAACCGGTGCGCCAATCGTCCTGAAGCGTTGGCAGCGATGGCACCGACGAGATCGTCCATGAACGTATGCACTTGCCCATCATCCATCTTCGTGTCGAGTTGTTTGATGATACCGATTTTTGCCTTGTCTAAGTATCCGAAAGTCGTAACGGCAATCGAACCATATGTGTTGACGGCACCGATCGCAATCGTCTCGTCCACTCCAAATAAACCTTCGTCTGAGGCGATAATCGACAGAAGCGGTTCAGATAATTGCCCTTTTTCAGCCAACATATCGAGCTCTGATCCCACGAGAATCGCATGTTGTAGTTCACGTTTATCAAGAACCGCCTCGACAGAATCCATACAATCTTTTAGAGAAAGATGCGGCGAATAGGGTGCCTGCATCTGGTATACGATTTCAGCAATCGATTCAATTGTGACCCCGCGTTCGAGCAAACGAGCACGAGCCGCTTCTCGGACATCACGTGAGTGTGGTACGTGTTTCATAATAGGCGCAGGATCGAAATCCCGCTTCACATCCCTTCGTTCAGAGAGTCATCGTCTCTCTATATGATATAACCATTATACTGAAAAATTGAAAAAAGACGAACCCTGCTTTGACTTCCCACATTAAATCGGTCATCATTAACATGTAGGTTAAACGATTAAAGGGGGAAGAGGAATGAAGATTGGGGTAGTCTTATTTCCGTCTAAACAAGTGCAAGATTTTGCGAACTCTTATCGAAAACGCTATGACACAAAATATGCGTTGATTTCACCTCACGTGACCATTAAAGAGCGGACAGAGGTGTCAGAAGAAGACTTGCCGAAAGTACTCGAGTACTTGCAACAAGTTGCGGATTCGACTAAACCGATTCAGTTGAAAGTCGATGGCGTCCGGTCTTTCGCACCGACGAACAATGTCTTGTATTTAAAAGTGTTACCGACACGTGATTTGTCGACTCTTCAGCAACGACTGCATGAAGGTGTGCTCAACCAAACACCGAAATATGAATTCTTGCCGCACATCACGATTGGTCAAGATTTGACCGATGCCGAGCTGTTCGACGTCCTCGAACGTATGCGTATGGAGCAGGTTCATTTCGAAGAGACGATCACTCGGATGGCCGTCATGTATGAACTCGAAAATGAAACATGGAACGTCTATGAGACGTTCCGTTTCCGAGGCTAACCTTATATGCTCCGGTCGACATAGCGACCGGGGTTTTTTTCTTGCTCTTCTTCAAGCCATTCTTCACGTCGAGGTCGGATTCGTTGGACACGTTTGATTCGTGTCACCGGTTCGATGCTTGCTCGACCTGATGGCTGGACTTGTCGGTTGACGTATTGTACGACAGTAAAATCAATCTGATAGGGACCCATGATCTGACCTCCTTCATAGGTCCTTACCCGATTTATTCACGAGGTAATACAAAAATGGCGCATCACTGCGCCATTCCCCAAACTTATAAAATATGGTATCCGCTATCTACGTGAATGACTTCGCCGGTCACGCCACTTCCCATCCCCGAGAGGAGGAAGAGACCTGTCGAAGCTACTTCTTCCGCCGAAACGTTTCGACGCAATGGCGCCTTCTGTTCAAGCTCAGAAAGGATACTGTTGAAATCACCAACCCCTTTGGCTGACAATGTACGAATCGGCCCCGCCGAGATAGCATTGACACGCACACCATGTGGACCGTATTCGTTCGCCAAATACTTGACGCTCGAATCAAGTGCCGCTTTGGCGACACCCATCAAGTTGTAGTTCGGAACGACACGCTCGCCGCCGAGGTAAGTGAGTGTGATCACCGAGGCGTCTTGTGCGAAGTAAGGCTTCGCCGCTTTCACAACTGCCGTCAAACTATATGCTGAGATGTCTAATGCCTGCGCGAACTGACCACGTGTCATTTCTGAGAACTCACCGCGCAATGCTTCTTTGTCAGCAAATGCGATCGAATGCGCGATTCCTTGAATCTCGCCAGCTTGTTCGTGAATCGAACGGAATGTTGAATCAATCGCTTCGTCATTCGTCACATCACACTCAAGTAGAATCGCTTCTTGTTTCAACTCACTCGCGAGTGACTCGAGACCCGATTTGAATCGTTCTGCCGCATACGTTAACACGAGCTTCGCCCCTGCCTCATCAAGCGTTTTGGCAATCGCCCATGCAATCGAGCGCTTGTTGGCAATCCCCATGACGACGTACGTTTTATTCGTTAATGTTGGATAAATTGACATCATAAACTCCCCTTTTTAGTACCTGGTGATAATATCTGTTCTCAGATTACAGAAAGGTTTCTGTTTTGTCAACCGACTCGTTACGTATTGCGATTTTTTTAAGTTGCGGTAAGATAAAATACGTATAGAAAGGGTGATTCGACTCCATTATGAACCGTATACAATCATATTTTAAAAGTTTAGATACGACACTGTTGACCATCGTCTTCCTATTGATGATCATCAGTCTCGGTGCAATCTATACCGCTCAACCGATGTTGCCAACGCGACTTCAACATATCAACTTCGCTCTTGAACAAGGCATTCGTTATGTCATCGGCTTTTTTGCAATGTTCGCGATCATGACGATTGAATATGAGCAACTCCGGAAAATCCATTGGTACTTATACGCATTCGGTCTACTTCTGCTCGTCGGTCTGATTCCGTTACGTGACACGTCGCTCGTACCGAACATCAACGGGGCGTATGGTTGGTATAACGTGCCTGGATTCAGTTTCCAGCCGGCCGAATTCATGAAGCTCTTTTTGTTGATTTCTATGTCGACCATCGTCTATGAGCACAATAAACGTTACGGATCGTCACAACTCGATACATGGCTCCTCGTGAAACTGGTACTAGTCGCCATCCCGCCGCTCGGGCTGATTGTGACACAACCGGACTTAGGGACCGGGCTCGTTCTGATGACGATGCTCGGCGCCATCATCATCGTCTCGGGAATCGGTTGGAAGTGGCTTCTTGGTCTCTTCAGCGCTGCGGCTTTGACCATCGGCACATTCATGTATCTGTTCTTTGCCCATTTCGAAGTCTTACAAGCATTCGTACCTGGACACGCCCTCAACCGCTTCCAGGCCTGGATTTATCCTTACGAATATTCAGATGATCTGGCATTCCAATTAATCAAATCGCTACAGGCGATTGGTTCTGGACAGATGTTCGGAGCAGGATACGGCCAGGGTCTCGTCTATTTACCGGAATCTCAAACGGACTTCATATTTGCTGTTATCGCAGAACACTATGGGTTCATTGGCGCAGCTCTCGTGATCATCGTCTTCTTCTTATTCCTCTATCGGATGATTCACATTGCGTTAGAGTCTAGTAGCGCGTTCGGAAGTTATATCGTCACCGGTGTCATCGCCATGTTCACGTTCCAAGTGTTCCAAAACATCGGTATGACAATCGGTGTCTTGCCGATCACTGGACTTACCCTCCCGTTCGTCAGTTACGGGGGAACAGGGATTATCATGAACATGATTGCCATCGGTCTCGTCATGAACGTGGCTTCTAAATCAAAAACCTATATGTTTGATGATGATTGACAAAATCCCTCAAGGTTTTACCTTGAGGGATTTCTTTATACAGTTCGAAAATCTTCCGGAATTGGCGCATCAATCTGAATCTCATCCCCTGTCATCGGATGAATGAATCGCGCAGACGCGCTGTGAAGGGCGTGACGGGGCATACGAGTCGTCCCCCCATACATGGAGTCCCCAATGAGCGGATGACCGATATGGCGCAAATGCACGCGAATTTGATGGGTCCGTCCCGTCTCGAGTCGAATCGTCAATAACGAGCCGCTCTCAAATGGCTGACATGCGAGGATATGCGTGATGGCGTGTTGTCCCTCAGTTGTCACGACTCGCTCCATAATCGAATTCTCGGCACGCCCGATCGGTGCTTCAATCGTTTGTGGTGTCACTTCTTCTTCGACCAATGCCTTGTACGTACGCACCAATCCATTCGCTTTCTGAAGTTCACTAAATCGATGATGAATAAATCCATACTTTGCAAACAAGACGACACCGCTCGTGTCGCGATCGAGCCGATTGATCACGTGAATCGCAGATGACAGACCGATGCGTTGATAATAGCCGAGTACAGCGTTCGCAAGTGTATCGGTCGGATGTAGTCGTGATGGAATCGTGGCAATCCCTGCCGGTTTATCGACCGCCAACAGCGTATCATCTTCATACAGAATTCGAATAGGCCGATCTGAGGCGACCATATCGAGTGAAGGGGCTTCAAGCGGGAATCGCACCATCACTTCATCTCCTGGTTCGAGTTCATGTCTTACGGTGCGGTGCACGCCATTCACTTCAATATCCCCTTCATGCTTCACGAGCGTGAGCATCTTTCGAGAAATCCCCATATCTTGCATTAAAAAGTCGCGAAGTGGGACGGCTTTCTCCACAACGCGACGAATCGTAAACCCTTGCATTCGTTACTTTCCTTCCTCGATGAACGATTCGCGAACTCGGCGCCAGAATGGGAAGGGCCGGAAGCGAGCGAACGTCACTTTTTCTTTTGCGACCGCACATCGAATCGAGACGACATCCGACCAGGACAACGCTTCTTGATGGTCAAACGCCAATTCAAATTCGGTTTTCGTGTGCGGTTTGATTTTCACTTGATGGTGTTTTGGTAAGAGAAGCGGTGCACCGATCGTTCGATACACTAGGTTGTTGATTGAAGCCATCTCAGTCACTTGAATGGCTTCAATCGATGGGTGAACGATTGCTCCACCGAGTGCCTTATTGTAGGCGGTCGAACCCGATGGTGTCGAAATACATAATCCATCTCCACGGAACGTTTCAAAGTAGTCGTCTCGAATCGATAAATCACAGACGAGCGTGCGCTTGTAGTTCTTAATCGTGCAATCATTCATCGCCAGTCGACGATCAGTCTCCCCGTCCTCATAGTCAATGAGCACCTCAACGAGCGGATAGGAGACCGGCTCGAACGATTCGCTCGTGATCATCTCGGTCAATTCATCCAACTCATCCGGTTGCCAATCGGCATAAAAGCCGAGATGCCCGGTATGAATCCCGACAAGTAGCGTTTCATCGAGTCGGTCGATGTATTTATGAAACGCCTGTAACATCGTCCCGTCCCCTCCGACCGATACTACGATTCGGGGCTGTTCCGATAATGTATGCCCGGCGGCTTGAAGTTTTTCAGTCAGTTCCTGAGCGATCTCCGCTGATCGCGTATCTCCCCTCGATACAATCGCAAACTGCATATCGGTTTCCCCCTAGTCTTCGTCCGTTTTCACGTTCATCTCTTTATCCCGAAACACTTGCTGGGCGTCCTGAATTTCAACGCGGAGTTGGCTCATCTCGGCATCGAGTAAAAAGGCCGCCTCGGCTGCGCGTCTCAATCGTTCCTGCACTTCAAGAGGCATGTCACCATCATATTTATAATTCAATGAGTGCTCAATCGTGGCCCAGAAATTCATCGCAAGCGTGCGGATTTGCACTTCAACGAGCGTAGGGATTTCACCGTGAATCGTCTGAACCGGGTACTCGATGATGACATGATACGATCGATAGCCCGAGTCTTTCTGATGGGTAATGTAATTGCGTTCTTCCACTATTTTAAAATCTGTTCGACGATGTAGCAAATCCAAGACGTGAACGATATCATCGACAAATTGACACATGATTCGTAATCCCGCTATATCCTGCATATCCGTCGCCAATTCATGGTCAGCGATATTTTTTCGTTTCGCTTTCTCGAGAATGCTCCCGACCGGCTTCACTCGACCTGTGACAAATTCAATCGGAGAATGGTCATTTTGGGACTTGAATTGCTTTCGAACGGCTTTCAATTTGACTTTCAACTCGTCTACCGCGATTTGATACGGTACTAAAAACTGATCCCAGTTCACTGATTGCATACGCTGTCACCACTTTCGTTCTTTTCCGGAAAAAACGCGTCCTTTCCGTATGTATCCGTTTGTATGGTATCATAAACGAACAATTGTTCATAGAATGGAGCGATGATTCATGACCCAAGAAGTGGAAATTGAATTTAAATCAATGTTGACGAAAGACGAGTATGAGACACTCCTACGTGCCTATCAGCTTGATGACCAAGTTCGTTGGCAGGCGAATGATTATTTCGACACTCCTTCCTTTCAGCTAAAAGCGAACGGGGCAGCACTTCGCATTCGCGAGAAGAAACATGGTCAAGTGCTGACGTTAAAGCAACCCAACGAGGTCGGCTTACTTGAGACACACGCCACAATTACAGAAGATGAGGCTGAGGATTTGTTTAAGTATGGAATCATTCATGACGAGCAAATGAAGCAAGCATTGGCTCCGTTTCAGCTAAATGCACCGCTTGAGCATCTCGGTCGACTCGAGACGAACCGGGCAGAGCTCCAGACAGAAGACGGTCTCCTCGTTTTGGACGAAAGCCATTATTTGGAGACGACCGACTATGAAATAGAATTTGAAGTGACGAATGAAGAAGAGGGAAAACGTGCGTTCGAAGGACTTCTTGAAAAACATGGTCTCCCCTATCGTCCCGCTAAAAATAAAATCGTCCGATTCATGGAATTAAAAATAAGTCGGTTGGAAGGTTGAGCAGATACATTGCCAACCTTTTTTTTTCGTTGCTACAATGAGTTTACAAAGTTAAATGAGTTTTTTGACGAGAGGAGGCGACACAAATGGAACTTGAACAATGTAATGGGTCATCCTGTTCACTGGAAGAAACTCCTATTCAAGTAACGTATAAGCCATTGGAGTTATTCTATTTCATGGACATCTCAAGTCCTGAGAACTTTCATGTGATGACACTGATCAAAAAGTTAGAGATTGAATACGGACACGTGATTCGTTTTCGAATGGTCTCTACCGTTCCTAGCTGTGTTGGCGGATGTCAGGAAGAAGTTCGCCTTCTCACCATGATCAAAGCGCTAGAATTACAAGGGAAACGTCATGCGATGCGCTTCTTGCGTCATTTGCATGTGAATGATCTATTCTCTGGTGAACAACTTGGTTCAATCGATTTATGGGAAATCGCACGTTCTTTCGAAGAGTATGGCCTTGATTTAAGTGAACTCGAAGCCGATCTTCAATCGAACCAGCTCTTGAATGCACTAGCTGTCGACCATCAAGTGTTGAAAGATTGGGAGATTGAGTTATTGCCCGCACTCACATTCGTGACGCGCGATGAAGCATTGAAGATTGAAGGGGTTTATCCGTACGACGTCTATCAATCGGTCATGACTGAATTGTTAGGTTATGCACCGAGCCGTTCGACCGATTGGGATGTAGCCAAAGTGTTGGCACGCTATGATGCGTCGACCATAACAGAGCTTTCGTACATTCTAGACTTGGATAAGACGGTGATTGAACGCGAATTGAAGAAACTCTCCCTACAACAGCGTTGCCGTCCTGTGCCAGGATGTAGCGGTGAAGCGTGGGCTCAAACGAAATAAAAAAGAACCCCATGGCCGGGGAGCCATGGGGTTTTTGACGTCTCAAGCGGGGACAAGAGACATCGAACCTTGAGGCCCGGGGAAGGCCTACAAGATGGGAGAAAGTTTACGGTCAATAAAGGGGTTTGTGATTGATTTCACACTTATAATATACCTAGTGCAGAATCATCTGACAACCTCTTTGTGCATATTGTCACATATTATTCACGAGAACAATAATGATTCCATTTCATCAAGAACCGCTTCGAACTGATCGAGCGCTTTTAATACCGGCTCCTTCGTCGTCATATCGACGCCAGCCGCCTTCAACACCTCGATCGGATAGTCACTAGAACCCGCCTTCAAGAAGTTATCGATATAACGACGCACGGCTGGCTCCCCTTCTTCCATGATCTGTTGTGACAGTGCAGCAGATGCCGAAATCCCTGTCGCATATTGATAGACGTAGTAGTTGTAATAGAAGTGCGGGATGCGCGCCCACTCATATGAAATCTCTTCATCGATGACAATCTCGTCTCCGAAGTAACGTTTGTTCAACTCGAGGTATGTTTCATTTAAGTACTCCGGAGTGAGCGATACGCCTTCTTGAGCAGCTTGATGAATCATGTGTTCGAATTCAGCGAACATCGTTTGACGGAACAATGTTCCACGGAACGTTTCAAGCTGATTGTTCAACAAGTAGAGACGTTCTTCTTTCGCTGTTCTCGTTTTCAACAAATGGTCATTCAACAAAGCTTCGTTCGTCGTCGATGCCACTTCTGCAACGAAGATCGAGTAATCGCCATACGGATATGGTTGCGATGCGCGCGTGTAATGACTATGCACCGAGTGTCCGAACTCGTGTGCAAGCGTGAACAAGTTGTTGACGTTATCTTGCCAGTTCATCAGGATGAACGGTTGCGTATCGTATGCTCCCGAGGAGTAAGCACCGCTACGCTTACCGCGTGTCTCTCGAACGTCGACCCAACGCGAACCGAGACCGTCTTTGACGATTTGGACGTACTCTTCTCCGAGTGGTGCCAAACCATCTACCATCCATTGTTTCGCTTCTTCATACGATACTTTCATTTCGACATCTTTGACGAGCGGTGTGTAGAGGTCATACATATGCAACTCATCTAAGCCGAGCGCTCGCTTACGCAACGCGACATAACGATGTAACAAGTCGAGTCGTTCGTTTACCGCTTCTACAAGCCCGTCGTATACAGACTCGGGAATCGCATTATGATGGAGCGCGGACTGTCTTGCACTTTCAAACTTACGGACAGTCGCATAGAAGTTATCTTTCTTCACACTTCCTGACAATGTTGAGGCGAACGTATTCAAATATTGCGCGTACGTCCCGTACATCGCTTTAAATGCCCCTTCGCGAACGCTTCGGTCAGCCGATTCAAGGAACGTGATATATCGACCGTGCGTCAACTCAACTTCTTCCCCTTTTTCATTTTTCACTTTCGGGAATTTTAAATCTGCGTTGTTGAGCATACCGAACGTCGAGCTCGATTGACCGAGCACATCTCCGGCTTGTGCCAAAATCGATTCTTCCGCCTCCGTCAACACGTGTGGACGCTCTAGTGCCAACTCATCGAATGCATGACGATAAACGCGAAGTGACTCATTCTGCTCCATGAAGGTTTCAATCTGATTCTCATCAATCGAGAGCAACTCAGGTGTCATAAACGCGAGTTGTGCTGAAACTTGAGACGCAAGTGAGCCGGCACGATCATTCAATGCTTGATAATGGCTATTCGCCGTGTCTTCGTCATAGCGCATATGAGCATACGTATATAGCTTATGTAACTGACGTGAGAGATCGTCCCGAAGTTGCAACGCTTCGTGCAACGTTTCCGCCGACTCCCCAAGGCGTCCTTTAAATCCAATCAATGCCGGCACTTTCTCTTTTAACGCTTGAAAATCCGATTCCCAAGCCTCGTCATTGCTGTAGATGGTTTCTAAGTTCCATGTTTCTTCCACTGGAACTTGCTGTCTAGTCAATACCTCTGACATACGTCCACTTCCTTTTCGATGATTAAGTCGATTGTAAAATCAATCGCTGAAGTCCTTGAAACAAACGTGTATCGTGATGTCTGGCCTCCTCGTAATGCTTTGGATGCGGCCATGACCTGACATCACAGGATAGACGACTCGCATTCAAGAGTTGTTTCCATTGTACATGAAATGACTGGGAAAAGTCGCTTGTCGGTGTCACTCCAAATTGTCGACATGTTTTTTGAATACTCCATTCCACGGAATCGCGCGGTGACTCGTATCGATTCAAATAATGCACGGTCTGAAAATCAATCGGATGTACACGGATTCCCCAAAGCGATGAAAGCGGAAGGTAACAGGCGGTCGGTAATAATCCGGGTAACAGACCAAGTGGATAGAGCCGATTCAATATGAGCCGTCGATTTAGCGGAGACGGATAAATCGGCGACATGCGTTTACGACGAATCATCTCTATCCATTCAAAAGCATCGAACCGATAATAGGCTTCGTACGGTGACGTGTTCACTGAAGATGAGATTTCCCAGTTTCCGATTCCATACTTGATCGAAATCGGAAATCCATTGAAGCGAAACAATCTCCCATTTTTCACCGTCAACAACCGATGTCGCTGAAAAAGTTCTAGACGCATCCACGGTTGAAACGATTGATTGCTTCTCAAATCGAGACCGCTCGCAATCCAAACCACATCAAACCCCGCTCGTCGATAATCATTCGTTCGTTCGGCGTATTCTTCAGGTCGTAAAGGAGATGCCTGAATTTCGAACACGGTATGCTGCCCATCCATGTTCGTGAGGATGTCAGCCCGACGATTCTTAATCGTCACTTCTTGCTCGACAGGATAGCCATTCTCTTGAAGCCACTGGCATATTGCCCATTTATCCTGATGATGCATGACCGATTCAGCTCTCCCACAGGTGTGGATATGCGCAAAATGCAGCCGTTTCTTCACACCTTGCTTCACAATCAATATTTCCTGACAAGTCGGGCATCGAAAAGGAGCACGTTGCTCTGCTTGCATCCGATTTAATGTAAAGGAATCAACGATATCCCCTTCCCGATCGATTGCAAACCGCATCTTGCTCCCTCCTCATAACAATGGTGAAAACATTCTGGCTAATGATTCAACGAGCTTGATAAAGAATGACCGTTTCGCGAACTCTTCTAATACGAGTTCGTGTGACCCTTCGAAATCATCATATAAGTCTTGTTTCAGTTGATGGACTGAGTTCGTGTTATAGAGGAGCGCATTGACCTCGAAGTTCAAATGAAAGCTCCGAAAATCCATGTTCGCTGTCCCAATCGTGGCTAATCCATCATCCACCACGATGACTTTTGAATGCATGAATCCCTTCTCATATAGATAGATTTTTACCCCGGCGAGTAACAGTTCTTCATAATAGGACCGACTCGCGTAGAACACGATTTTATGGTCGGGATAACTCGGTAAGACGATGCGGACATCAATTCCTGATAATGATGCCGTCTTTAAGGCACTCATAATGTCTTCATCCGGAATCAAGTAAGGTGACGAAATGTAGACAGATTTTTTTGCAGCATTGATGAGTGAAAAGTAAATGGATTTCATCGTCTCATAAGGTTCATCCGGTCCACTCGCAACGATTTGAACCCCTCCGCTCGCACTTCTTACCGTCTCAAGCGGCTCTAGATAGAACGGTGTGAATAGGCGTTCCCCGGTCATATAATACCAATCTTGCAAGAAAATCAGTTGCAGTTCAGATACCCCTTCTCCTCTTACATACAGATGAGTGTCGCGCCAAAATCCGAACTTAGAGTGCTCACCCAAGTACTCATCCCCTACATTCAAGCCACCTGTGAATGCCTCGGTACCATCGATGACCACGATTTTTCGGTGGTTTCGATAGTTCGTCTTACTCGAAACGAGTGGCAATACAACTGGAAAGAATGCCTGGACTTGGACACCGGCTTGCTTCATCTCTTCAAAGAACGTGCCACTCGTATGAATGGACCCGACCGCATCGTACAAAAACCGGACTTCGACCCCCGCCTTCGCCTTTTCAATCAAGATTCGCTGTATTTCCCGAGAAATACGATCTTCCCGAAAAATATAATACTCTAGATGGATGTGTCGGGACGCTCCTTTCAGAGCCGGCAATAACTTCGAGAATTTTTCACGGCCGTTCGTCAAGATTTGGGTATACGTATTCGATGAAACAGGTAATTGGTTCAACGAAGAAGTAAGATGCATCAGCTTCTCATAATCGTCGTGGGCGAACATAAGAGACGGCGACAACGTCATCGCTTTCTGACGATAGGCCAAGTATGTCTCTTCATCAAGCATCGCTTTTTCTTTGAACATACGTTTACGTCGATAGTTCTGGCCGAATACAAAGTATGCAAATAATCCGATGACTGGAAAACCAATCATGACGATTGCCCAAATGAGCGTACGTTGTGGATTTCGATTTTCAAGTAAGATGACGAGTAATATACTGAACGTTGTCAAAAAGACGAGAATCGAGAACAATCCAATTACTTGTGAGCTCCAGTAATACGACAATATCGCAATGAGTCCTGCGAGCAAAATGAGGGAAAAGAGTACTTGTATGCGTCGCAACATATTATAAGCTGACCTCGTTTCTGTCATGTATTATCATTAATTATACATCGTAACGTCATCTTTTTGAGGGGAGCGAATGAATTATGGGGACTTTTCTGATCACAGGTGCGACAAGCGGGATTGGTCGCGCCGTCGCTTTACAGTTGACTGCTAAGGGGCACCGAGTCATCGGGATCGGTCGGGATGAAACAAGAGGCACCTCTCTCGAGTCTGATTCAAATGGACAAGCCACATTCATTCGATGTGACCTTGCTTCGACAGAGGACATCGACCATCTTTTCTCTCAGTTGAAAGAGCAAGGTGTGACCTTGAACGGATTATTTAATAACGCCGCTACTTTTGGTAGACCGGGCACACCTGAACGTTTGACACATGAGTCGTATAACGAGGTATTCGATGTCAACTTGTATGCGCTGAACACCGTCACACAACGTGCCATTCCCCTATTTGACCAAGGAGCGAGTGTCGTCAACAATGCCGCCATCGTTGGGCACGTCAAGTTTCCACCGATGCTCGCGCACTATGCCGCTTCAAAGGCGGCCGTAATAGCCTTAACTAAAACGTTCGCACACCGAATGAAAGGAAAAGTAAGATTCAATGCCGTTTGTTTTGGACCGATTGACACACCGCTCAGTCACAAGCTATATGGGGGTGAAGCAAAGTTCAAAGAGGCGATGACCCACCATTTCCGGGGACATGCCGCACATCCTGAGGAAGTGGCGCCGGTCGTAGAATTTTTATTGACTGATGCTTCAACTTACATTAACGGCCAAGCCATCACAGTCGATGGCGGATATACATTGTCTTGAACAGAGACCACCTCTTCTTTAGAACAGGTGGTCTCTACTCATGTCGTCATCTTTTTAGCCCGATTCATCTTATTGCGCAAATAGTTCTGTTCTTTCGCATGAAGACGATCCCAATCAATCACATCCGCAAAATATTGAATCATGTCCTCAAATGTCGAATCGAGTGTTTCATGTGCTTGGAGGCGCGCCATTCGAATCGCCTCGAACACGGACCCCATCACAAAGATATCTCGGCTCGCATAAGTCTGCATCGGCGATAGCGATTCAAATAGAATCGTCTCAAGCGTTTTTCGTTTCACATGCCAGTCAGACTTCCCGTTCGAATACAAAAAATCACCATCTGGTAATTCACAAAGTTCTCTTAAAATATCCCCGATGTAATGAATCGCATGAATTGCCGTGTTCGGATCATTGATTCCTGGAGAGATTCCTCTTAGCGCAATCTCACTCAATTTTTCAACCGCAAATGACGGGTCTTGCATCGAAGAACGAACTTCGCCAATCTCAAACAACTCGATGTCCGGCACATCCTCACCCTTCCAGAATCCGAGTAAATCACCTTTAGCAACGAAATCCCCGACGGCTACGACGGACTCAAAGTCCGTTTCTTGATCTCCTTGCTTCTCTCTTAAAAACAATCGGATGTACCCTGTTCGCGGAGCTCGTACCGCTTGACCATCGAATGAATGGACGGATCGAGGCAGGACGAGATGAACCTCATCCGACTCAATCGCATCTTTTTGCTCGCTGATGACAGAGAGCGCTTCTTTATGTAACGCGGATAATAGACGTTCCGCCTGAATCGAAACACTGATCGTCTGGATGAACTTGACGAATGCCCAAATCGAACCAATAACTAAGAGTACACTGATCCCGGACGACAACACGACGCCTTCATCTGCCGTACGGACGAGGAATAAGTTCGAAATCCCATAAACCGTCGTCATGATGAAAAGACCGAGCGTATGCTTGGCCGACGAGTTCGTCAAAAAGTTATTGATCGTCCGGGGAGAGAACTGAGAAGAATATGTTGTCAATACGACCAGAATCGTGGAAAAACTGAACGTCATCATCGTCATCAGGCTCGTAAATGTCGAAGACAACACAGACGCCGCTGAGTCCAGGTCTAAATAAATAAAGTCTGGTAATAAATCACGAAAGAAATCCCCAAACACTTGGGTTAATGCCGTTAATACGATGCCACCCATTCCGTATAAAAATGGGACAAACCATGCACTGTCATCAAGTAGTAATCGAATTCGTCTCACCATACCAACACCTCTTTACCGTCGATTTGAAAAAATCGCCTGTCCAACTGAACAGGCGATGTGTCATTAGAAATAGTGACGCACTTTCGCAAAGACGTCACCATCGAGAATGAGTTTTCCATACTCTTCAAGCATTGGTTGCGTCTGTGTGCTGAATGTTAAATATTCTGCTAAAAGACTGAGTGCATTCTCTTCGTCTTCCGGTTCCATTTCATCCGGGAAATCAATCCACAAGTAGTAACGGTCCTGATAGTGGTATAGTTTCAAATCAAGATCGCTGAACATGTCTCCTGCGCGTTTACTCAGCGAAATGATTGCCTCGAAATCATTTGTTTCCATCGCGAGTGGTGCCCAAGCATCTGCCTCGGCTTCAAGTTCATCCAACTCACTCAATTGGTCGAGTACCGATTGTTGATCCCGTGCCTCATCGATTGCTGATCGAAGAAGCGAACCGAGTTCAGAATCGTCTTCCGTGTCCATTACATTTTTCGCGATTGTCACAGTCACTTCTAGACCTTTTTCAAAAGCTTGTACTTGAATCCATAGTGGACCATCAAACGAGATGTCTTCACGTTCGTGAGCCTCGTCCATCATTTGCCAGAACAGCTGCTCGCCTCGTTCTCGATTGTACCAAATTTCATCACGAGCAAAACCACGTTTCTCGATATCCACGTATGTGATGAAAAATTTGACGGTATTATCATTGATGCGCTCAATTTTCACGATTGTCCACTCCCTTCTCACCTCGCTCCCAATTCACATAAGGAGGAGAGGGGAAATTGTCTTGTTATCTTTGTACCCTTTTTAACATCGTTCAATCTAGATGAAGGGTTATAACTTTATTTTATAGGAAATAATCGATAATAAAAAGCACACTGCTTAAACAGTATGCTCTCATTCATTCACAAGTCGCTGGGCTTCCTGTAATTGGAACGTCCGAACTTTACGTGGCAAGAATCGACGAATCTCATCTTCGTTATATCCGACCTGTAAACGTTTCTCATCAATCAGAATCGGACGACGTAAAAGACCTGGATATTCTTGAATCAAATCGTAAAGCTGTTGAAGAGATAACGCATCAACAGACACATCGATTTTAGAAAAGACTTTCGAGCGAGTCGAAATGATTTCATCCGTCCCGTCTTCTGTCATACGTAAAATTTGTTTAATCTCATTCAATGAGAGCGGTTCTGAAAATATGTTTCGTTCTGTAAACGGGATATCATGTTCTTCGAGCCAAGCCCGTGCCTTTCGGCAAGATGTACAGCTTGGAGACGTATAAAGTGTGACCATTTTTCTTCCTCCCTGATCGAGTATGCGTCCATCTTTTTAAGTGACTCTATTTGTATACCCAAATTCGCATCCACTTAATTATAGTAATTCTTATTTATCAAAACTTCAATGATATTCTTTATCAATCAGATATGAAAAGAGGGCGCATTCGTTGAATGCGACCTTGAACGACCTAACTTAAGACGCAGGGATTCGAGAAACCGGTTGAGACACCGTCTCTTTCCCTGGCTTGACTTGTAAGTCTTTCAACTTTTTCTTCAATACTTCTTTCAAAAGTCTCTTTTTCTCTCGCAGAACTTTGTCACGTTCTTTCATGGCCTCTCACCCCCCATACAGCGTAAGGAACCGCCCGAGCATTACGGATTCTGAAAATCTTGAAGTTGCACTATATCTACATTTAAATTATAGCACACTCGTTTGTGAAATGTGAATCATTCTTACACGTTCATCTCAAATTTACACGGATATCATTTGCAATGATTTGAATAAACCTGTATAGTTTATAGAAATAACCTTTTTATTTTTAAGGAGGAGAGCGATGATGAGAATCACTTTAGAAACGATTATGAAACATCCGGTTACCCAAAAATATTTAACTCGATCTGGCTTAAAACATGCGGTCGACGTCTGTGAACGCGCTCTCGAAATGGCAACGAAACGTGGTCTTGATACAGATTTGGCGACGAAAGCTGCGCTTCTTCATGATATCGGACACTATGAATGGTATACAGAAGGTAAATGGAATTATGATTTGTATCGTCAGAACGATATCCATGCGATCAAAGGGGCCGAACGTGCCCACAAATTATTGATTCGTTTAGGGGAAGATCCAGCCCGGGCAAAAGAAATTTCTGTCATGATTCTCTTGCACACGGATTCCTACCTTCCACCAAGTCGTATCCAACGGACCCCTCTGCAACAACTCGTCCATGACGCGGACACGTATGTGGAGCAGCCAGGCGGTCTTCATCATTACGAGACAATGGAAATTGAAGATGCGTTAGCTCGCGTCCGTCAAATCGACGCCATCGTGGAACGTCTTTCTAATTTACCACGCATCTCGAACGGATAATCAGTCACCTACTTTAATAGGTGATTTTTTTGTGCAAAAAAAATCCCGACTCAATAAATGAGTCAGGATTGATTTCGTTACACGAGTTGCGCTTTATACGCCTCGTACTCTTCGTCTGTGAGCGAGACATAGTGTCCTGGCTCAACTTCGCGAAGTGGCGGGATACTTGAATCTTCATCTGAACGTCCGACTGGACCTTTCGATGTCGATTCATATACGATCCGTTTACGTGTACGCTCATGCTCTGGGTCTGGAAGCGGAATCGCTGAAAGGAGCGATTTCGTATAGGCATGAATTGGGTTCTCATAAAGGCGATCTGCTGTTGCAAGCTCTACGAGGTGACCTTGATACATAACACCGATACGGTCAGAGATGTATTTAACCATCGACAAATCGTGAGCGATGAACAAATACGTCAAATCGCGATCGCGTTGCAATTCTTTCATCAAGTTGACGACCTGCGCTTGAATCGAAACGTCAAGTGCAGAAATCGGCTCATCGGCGATGATGAAGTCCGGTTCAACCGCAAGAGCACGGGCAATCCCGATACGCTGACGCTGACCACCTGAGAATTCATGTGGATAACGGCTCGCGTGCTCTTTCGTCAAACCAACTGTTTCAAGAAGGTCATATACGCGATTCATGCGGTCTTCTTTCGTCTTCGCAAGACCGTGAATATCGATTCCTTCTGCGATAATATCGGCGACTGTCATACGCGGATTGAGCGAAGCGTATGGATCTTGGAAAATCATTTGCATCGCACGGTTGAATTTCAACTTGTCCGCCTTCGATTTTTTATCGTGGACGTTTTCGCCTTTGAACACGACATCGCCATCCGTCGCGTCGTAGAGACCGATAATCGTACGTCCTGTCGTTGACTTCCCACAACCAGACTCACCTACGAGACCAAGCACTTCACCTTTGTAAATATCAAATGAAATCCCGTCGACCGCTTTGACAACGCGGCCACGACCAATTTTAAAGTGCTGCTTCAGGTTTTTTACCTCGAGTAATTTCTCGCGTTCCATTATTCAGCACCACCTTTCGTAAACGATTTTGCGAACGCACTGTCTGGACGATATTTGAGAGCGAGTTCACGAATCGCGCGTGGCGGGTTCACCGCTGGCGCTTGCGGATGTAATAACCAACTCGAAGCGAAGTGTGTATCACTTACTTGGAACATCGGTGGCTCTTTCTCAAAATCAATCTTCATCGCGTATGGATTACGCGGTGCGAATGCATCCCCTTTTGGAGGGTCGAGCAAATTTGGAGGCGTACCCGGGATTGCCGGTAACGCTTCATTGCGGTCATCTGTCGGACGCGGCATCGAACCGAGAAGTCCCCATGTGTATGGGTGACGTGGCTCATAGAAAATCTCATCAACCGTTCCTTTTTCAACGAGACGTCCCGCATACATAACAGCAACACGGTCAGCCATGTTCGCAACAACACCAAGGTCGTGCGTGATGAAGATAATCGCTGTGCCGGTCTTTTGCTGAATGTCTTTTAACAGTTCAAGAATCTGCGCTTGAATCGTTACGTCGAGTGCTGTTGTCGGTTCATCGGCAATCAACACTTTTGGGTTACATGCGAGTGCGATCGCAATAACGATCCGTTGTCGCATCCCACCAGAAAGTTGGTGTGGATACTGTTTCAAGCGTGCTTCAGGGTTTGGAATCCCTACAAGTGTCAACAATTCGAGCGTACGTTTCTTCGCATCCTCACCCGTTAACCCTTGGTGCTGTTTCAACCCTTCTGCGATTTGCTTGTAAATCGTCATCGTCGGGTTGAGCGATGTCATCGGGTCTTGGAAAATCATTGCGATGTCGCGACCACGAATTTTAAGCATTTCTTTTTCCGAAAGTTTCGCCAAGTCTTTTCCTTCGAACATGATTTCTCCGTTCGTGATTTCACCTGGAGGGTTCGGAATGAGACGCATAATTGCCTTAGAAGTAACGGATTTACCTGAACCCGATTCTCCTACGATGGCGAGCGTCTCGCCTTTTTTCAAATCAAACGAAACACCACGAACAGCCTGAACTGTTCCTGCATATGTGTGGAACGAGACCTCTAAGTCTCGGACTGATAAAATCGTTTCCATGCACGAGTCCCCCTCTTTCTTTTTTATTTACGCATTTTCGGATCGAACGCATCACGCAAACCGTCAGCAAGCAAGTTGAAGCTGACCATAAGCAAGACGATGATGACAGACGGGATAATAAGAAGGAACGGGAATGTCCGTAGTTCTTTGTATCCATCGTTGATCAACGTACCAAGTGATGCCTGTGGTGGTTGAAGCCCGATTCCGATAAAGCTGAGGAATGCCTCGAAGAAAATAGCAGATGGAATCGTGAACATGAGTGTGATGATAATAGCACCCAATGTGTTCGGAATTAAATGTTTGAAAATCAAGCGTCCACTTGAAGCACCGAGTGTACGAGCTGCCAAGACGAACTCTTGGTTTTTGAGTTTAAGAATTTGTCCTCGAACGAGTCGACTCATCCCAATCCAACCGGTGATGGCCATGGCAAGGATGATGGTGAAGACACCTGGGTCAAAGATCAAGATGAACAAGATGATCAAAATCAAGTTAGGTACACCTGTCAAGATTTCAACAATACGTTGCATGATGTTATCGGTACGACCACCAAAGTAAGCCGAGATTCCACCGTATGCAACTCCAATGATTGTATCGATGATGGCTGCGACTAAACCGATGAAGAGGGAGATTCGTGTCCCTTCCCAAATCCGCGACCAAAGATCACGACCGAGATAATCGGTACCAAACCAGAAGTTTTCTTCTACATTCTTCTGTTCGTAGAAGTCGATTTCACGACCTCCAAGTGTTGCCAACCCATCAAATCCAGCCCATTCAAGTCCAGTGACTTTAGGCGGTAGTTTTGCTTGCGAGATGTTCTGTTCATATGCATCTCGGCTTGAGAGCATCGGTCCAAACAAAGCGAGTGCGACGAGAATTAAAATAATCGAGAGCGAGATGATAGCCGCCTTGTTTTTCTTTAGGCGCATCCATGCATCTTGCCAAAAGTTCAAACTTTTTCCGGCAATCCGCTCACCAAGCTGTTCATTCATTTCAACTGGTGTGAACATGTCTTGGTCGAACTGTTCGTAATTCTTTTTGTTTTCAATCATCAGTTATTCCCCCCAAGACGAATACGTGGGTCCACAACCCCATAGAGCAAGTCGACAAGTAAAATGATAATAATGAAGAGGGCCGAGAAGAAGAGTGTCGTGCCCATGATGACAGAGTAATCATTCAACGTGATTGACGTAACGAACAATTCTCCAAGACCAGGTACTGCGAAAATTTTCTCGATAACGAATGTACCCGTTAAAAGTCCAGCTGTCATCGGTCCAAGAATCGTGATCGCTGGGATCATCGCGTTACGGACCATGTGTTTCCATACGATGGCGTTACCCGTCAATCCTTTCGCTTTCGCGAGCGTGACATAGTCTTGTCCGGTTACTTCTAACATCTCGGTTCGGACGAAACGGGCAATTGCTGCCGTAACCCCGAGCGATAACGAGATGGTTGGTAAGATCGTATGAGCTGGAGATTCCCAGAATGCTACCGGAAGCAACTGTAATTTAACTCCAACATAGTACTGAAGGAGGGCTGCAAAGACGAATGATGGGACGGAAATCCCGATTACCGATACGAACATTGAACCATAGTCAATTGCCGTATTGTGACGAATCGCCGCAACAACACCCAACAATACACCTAATAGAGTTCCAAGAACTAATGCCTGAACCCCTAATTGTGCCGATGGACCAATTCGTTCCATAATCAACTCAGTTACTGGACGGTTAGCCGTACGGAACGATACGCCAAGGTCACCTTGTAGCATGTTTCCAATGTACGTCGCATAGCGGACCGGAAGCGGATCATTGAGTCCGTAGCGGTCATTCAACAATTGAATTTGTGATTCTGTCAGTTTTTCCTGGTTCTGATAAGGCGAACCTGGGAGCAGGTCCATCAGGAAGAACGTGAACGTGGCAATCAAGAAGAACGTGATGAGGCCGTAAGTCAGCCGTTGTAGGATATAACGTCCCATGAATAAAAACCCCCTGTTTTGTCTAATTCTTTCTACTACTTGCACCAACAGCTTCACTATGACATATGACCTATTTTTCAAATTCACAAAATGAAAGGAATTTTCTGAAAGAATAGCGTATACGTCATCTCAAGGCTCTTAGTACAGCGACTGAAAATAAAGAAAATTCTTTTCAGAGATTATTCTGAATTTTCACTGTTACTACATTATACTTTACCAACAAAACATTTGAACAGTATTTTCTCTTACTTCGCTAGAATTTTTTAGAAAATTGGGGACATGCGGTTAGCATGCCCCCTCCTTCCATTACTTAATATCAACGTATTTGTACTGGTAATCAGCACCAAATAATTGACGGTTGAAGTTCTCGACGTTTGGACGGATCAAGTATGCCACACCAGCTTGGTAGATAGGCATGATTGCTTGATCTTGTTCAATCAAGAGAGCTTCAGCTTCTTTGAACAAGTCGTAACGTGCATCGATGCTTGTTTCAGCAGATGCTTCATCAATCAACTTGTCATACTCAGATGACGAGTAGTTGATGTCGTTTTGTCCATTGTCTGAAGTGAAGATACCAAGGTTCGTAAGCGGATCTTGGTAGTCAGGTCCCCAAAGTGCGAATGACATTTGGTAGTCCCCTTTTGCTTCACGCTCAAGTTTGTTGTTGAAAGGTTGTTGTGCGATCTCAACCGTTACGTTCGGCAAGTTCGACTCGATTTGACCTTTCATGTACTCAGAGATTTGTTTCGATACTTCACTGTCGAACGAGAGGAGTTCGATTGTTGTTGCTTCTCCACCGGTTACTTCTTCCCAAAGTGAAGCAGCTTCTTCAGTGTTTGTTTTGAAGTATTCCACGCCCTCTGTATAATCCGTTCCGTCTTCATACTTGATGAAGTCTTTCGGGATGAATGACGTCGTTGCTACTGAACCGTTGTTCAAGAGCTGATCGATAATCCCTGATGGGTCGACTGCACGTGCGATTGCTTTACGTGCATTTACATCAGAGAAAAGTTCATCTTCATGGTTAAACTTGAAGTAACCAACTGCAGAACGAAGACCTGTGTTGTAATCTTCATCCTCTTGGAATGCTGCGACTTGTTCTGATGCGAGACCAGCATAGTCGACATCGCCCGCTTCATACAAGTTCACGACTGTAGATGTTTCTTTAACAACTTTCACATCAACTGAGTCGAGAGCAACATTTTCTGCATCCCAATATGATTCGTTTTTCGTTAAGACATAGCCTTGTTCACGATCCCATTTAGTCCATGCGAACGGTCCGTTATAAAGAAGGTTTTCAGGACCAGTCGTGAAGTCTTCACCTTTTTCTGTAGCGAATGCTTCGTTGATCGGAGTGAATGTACCGAACGAAGTAAGTGAAAGGAATGATGGGTCTGGACGCTCGAGTGTAACTTCGAGTGTCTTCTCATCGATTGCTTTTACGCCAAGCTCTTCTTTTGGTGTGTCACCAGTGTTGATTGCTTCAGCGTTTTTAACTGTGTTCATGATGTATGCGTACTGTGAGCCTGTTGCAGGATCAACAGCTCGTTGCCAAGCGTAAACAAAGTCGTTTGCTGTGACCGGTTCCCCGTTTGACCATTCAGCATCACGAAGTTTGAACGTGTAAACCGTTTCGTCTTCGTTTACTTCTGGTTCGCCTTCAGCAAGTGCCGGGACGGCATTTCCATCTTTATCAAGACGGTAAAGACCTTCCATTGTGTTGGCGATCAAGTTGAATGCGACCGCGTCTGTAGCAAGAGCCGGATCGGCTGTTGTGATATCTGACGTATCCGTCAAACGAAGAACTTTCTCTCCGTTTGAAGAAGAACCGCCGCCATCAGAGTCTCCGCCTGTCGAACAAGCTGCGAGAACTGAACCGAGTGCCAAGATGATTGTCATCATGAGCAAAATCGATTTTTTCTTCATTGCGATTTCCCCTTTCGTTTTAAAAAACTAGCCGATCGTCGAATAAACATCTTACTTTTTCTTTAATTTTCTGAATATTTCATAAAGTATTCGACGAAAGAACGTTAGGGCTATTGTAAGAAATTTTTAATATAACTGTCAACTATTGAATAAAACGCTGTCATTTGATTTAACATTCTTACTCGCTTTCTGCCCCACCTTCCTAGTATCATAGAAGAAACACGGAATGTTGATGCATTCCCTCTAACGCTCGAAAGGAGATTACATCGTTGAAAAAGTTTCGAAATATATTGATTGTTTGGGGGATTGTCACACTTTTCTATACGGTGTGGTCAATTTTTTCCTATTTCCGAACTGAGTCCTTCACGTTTCATTTGAGTGGCGGCTTGTTCGTTTCAGGTATTCTGATATTTGCCATCGGGATGTTCTCCCATATGAGTGCAACAGGTCTATTTGACGGAATCATGTACGGATTTAAGCGTAATCGACGTGCAAAGTTGAAAGAAATTGACGCGGACTATGAAGAAGATGAGGAAGAAGAACCGGAAGATCGACAACTCCGTAAACAATCGGCTTGGAACTGGGTGTATGTCGGAGTTGGAAGTATCGCTCTCTCATTTCTCGTCGCTTTGATTTAATCTTTTCGTCACTTGAATCCTGTGCTAAACTAAATGCAGAATAAGAACACTTGGATGAAGACAAGTAATTCAATTCCCCTTTTCCTCAGAGAGTCTACGGTGCTGTGAGTAGATGAAAAGTTATTGAATGAATGGACTTCGGAGTGGCTCGCCTGAACAAAAAGTATGGCGAGACGGTTCACGCCCGTTAACGCGTTCAAGTGGCATAGTATATGCAAATTTGGGTGGCACCGCGGTTATTCGTCCCGATTTATTCGGGAGGACGACTGCGGTTTTTTATATTTTTCGGAGGTGTATTCACATGGCAACGATTTTTTCAGGAATCAAACCGACCGGCGTCGTGACGCTCGGGAACTACCTTGGCGCGATGAAACAATTCGTCGACCTACAAGACGACAACAATGCCTATTATTGTATCGTCGATTTACATTCAATTACTGTTCAACTCGACCGTGTCGAGCTCATGAACAACACGCGAAAATTAGCAGCACTTTATCTCGCGTCCGGTCTCGACCCGGAGAAAGCGACGATTTTCGTACAGTCTGAAGTAAAAGCACACGCTCAACTCGGTTGGATGTTAACTTGTATCGCCGGCATGGGCGAGCTCGGTCGTATGACGCAGTATAAAGACAAGTCGCAAGGCAGCGAGAATGTAGGCGCAGGGTTGTTCGTCTACCCGACGCTCATGGCTTCTGATATTTTGTTATACAATACGGAACTCGTTCCAGTCGGAGACGACCAAAAGCAACACATCGAACTTACTCGTGACTTGGCGGAACGCTTTAACAAACGTTATTACGAGACATTCACGATGCCGGAACCACTCATTCAAAAAGAAGGCGCTCGGATCATGTCTCTCACGAATCCCGTGAAGAAGATGTCTAAATCGGATACGAATGCCAAAGGATATATCTCGATGCTCGATGAGCCGAATGTCATTCGCAAGAAAATCAAGAGTGCCGTCACAGATTCGAGTGGTGTCATCTCATTCGATCGGGAGAACAAACCAGGGATTTCAAACTTGTTGGAAATTTATTCACTCTCTACCGGCACTTCAATTGATGACCTCGTCAAGCAATATGAGAATTCGAACTACGGAACATTTAAACAGGATGTGGCAGAAGCGGTCGTTGCCCTGCTTGAACCAATTCAAACGCGTTATCACGAGTTGATTGATTCACCAGAACTCGATGAAATCCTTGATGCCGGTCGCGTGAAGGCTGAAGCCGTCGCGAACAAGAATCTCGCAAAAATCGAGAAAGCGATGGGTCTCAGTCGCAAGCGTGCCAAAGTGAAAAAATAAATGATGTTAAAAAGAACGCTCAGCTGAGCGTTCTTTTTTGTATCAAATATCTACATAAAAAGAGAGACAGGCGTCCCTGTCTCTCTTCGTAAAGATGATTTGATTATTCTTTTCCTTCGATTGAAGCCCACTTGTAAGAGTAGTCCGCACCGAATGCGTGCTCAACGATATCCTTAACATATGGCTTCGTGAGGCGAGCCGATCCACGTTGGTAAACTGGCGAGATTGCGTTCTCTTCAAGAACGATTTTCTCTGCAGCTTGAAGGTCAGCCCAACGCTGTTCAGCATCTGTGCTTGATTTCGCAGATTCGATCAACTTATCGAATTCTTCATTCGACCACTTACCACGGTTGTATGGTCCGTCAGTGACGAAGAGGTCAACGAATGTCATTGGATCTTGGTAGTCAGGACCCCATCCAGCGAATGTGAACTCGAACTCACCTTTGTTCTCAAGGTCAAGTTTGTTGTTGAACGGTTGTTGTTTGATTGTAACCGTAATTCCTGGAAGGTTCTTCTCAAGCTCACCTTTGATGAACTCACCGATTTGCTTCGCAGACTCTGAGTCATAGTTGAGGAGCTCAAGTTCAACTTTGTCTGTTCCGAGCTCTTCAAGTCCAGCTTCCCAAAGTTCTTTCGCACGATCCACGTCATAGCCGCCGATGTCGCCGTTCGCTTCACGGAAGTCTTTGCCGTCAGGACCTGTTACGAAGTCTTTTGGTACGAGGTAGTTCGCAGGAATCGAACCGTTCGCAAGAAGCGTCTCTGAGATTGCTGCTTTATCGTATGCCGCGTCAATCGCGTTACGGATGTTTTGGTTATTTAATTCTTCAACAGCAGTGTTGAACTGGAGGTAGAAGAGTGTTGGTTCAACGACAGTTGAGAACTCTTCGCTGTCTTGATACTGGGCTACGAGTTCAGAAGTCAAGCCTGTGCGGTCAACGTCACCGTTTTCATACAAGTTAACACCTGTTGAAACTTCTTTAACGACTTTAACGTTGATTTCTTCAAGCTTAACTGTGTCAGCATCCCAATAGTCTTCGTTCTTGACCATCTTCCAGCCTTGCTCGCGCTCCCAGCTGTCGAGTTTGAACGGTCCGTTGTAGAGAGTCGTCTCTGCAGATGTACCGAAGTTCTCGCCTTGCTCTTTATCGAATGACTCGAGTTTTGGCATGAATACGCCGAAGCTAGTCAATCCGAGGAAGTAGTCAGCTGGTGCTGTCAATTTAACTTCAAGTGTTTGATCGTCGATTGCTTTAACGCCTACAGCATCGCGCTCGCCTTCACCTGTGTTGTACGCTTCTGCGCCTTCGATGATTGACATAACGTATGCATATTGTGATGCGTTATCTGGGTTGAGTACTTCTTTCCAAGCGTATTCGAAGTCATTCGCTGTGACAGGCTCCCCGTTTGACCAAGTCGCGCCTTCACGGATTTTGAACGTGTACGTTTTCCCGTCTTCTGAAACGTCGTGAGATTCAGCCATCCCCTCAGTCGGGTTGTCTTCTTCGTCCATGCGGTAGAGACCTTCGTTAACGTTGTTCAATACGTTGAACGATACAGCATCTGTTGCGAGTGTCGGGTTAAGTGAAGGAATATCTGAAGAATCGAGCAAGTTGAGGACTTGCGCTTCATCTGCTGAACCTTCGCCTGTTGATCCTTGTGAAGAATCCGTTTCTTCCCCTGTCGAACATGCAGCTAGGAATGCACTTGATAGAAGTGTAACCGATGATGCTAAAGCAAAACCTTTTTTCTTATTCATTGCGATGACCCCCTGATTTTTTCGTTTTAACGAAGTGAATGATGGTAGAAAATTCAGTCATTTCTTCTGACAGTATTTGTTACCAAAATCCCGTTGATGCAATAATACAATATTCTGATAATTTTGCAAAGTGTTTATTTTGATTTTTCTAAAAAATTTTATCTATAGTCTAAAAGCCCGCCTACAGTGGCGGGCTTTTAGCTCAATTTTCGTATTTTTTTGCAAAGGTTAGGACATATGAAGGACCGGTGACCGGATATCCGATATGGTCGTAACCTTTTTCGATCACATAAGAGCGTCCAGCTTGATAGA
Source organism: Exiguobacterium sp. N5 (assembly GCF_025842465.1). Taxonomy (GTDB): domain Bacteria; phylum Bacillota; class Bacilli; order Exiguobacteriales; family Exiguobacteriaceae; genus Exiguobacterium; species Exiguobacterium profundum. Next base: position 302,131 of record NZ_JAPAEP010000001.1, on the reverse strand, counting down.
TTGGCATAACAACAGCCTCTTCTAACAGCTGTGCCTCCGCTTCTCGGAAGATTTCATTTCGTTCTTCCAACCGATCCGTTGAGCGAGCCTGATCCATCAATTGATCATACGATTCGCTAGCATATCGACTCGAATTGAGGACATCGTTTGTTTCAAATTGAGTCAAATAGGCGGATAACATCGGATAGTCCGGTTGCCAGCCTGATAGAGAAAACGCATAATCCCCTGAGACTTCTTTCCTAACTTTTTCTCCTAAGGGGAGCTCGATAATGTTAACGGTCAAACCATCCAACTGTTCCAAATTCTTCTTTAATTTTGCGGAGATTTGACGCGCTTCGTCATCGACAAAGCTGAGCAGCTCGATTTCGAGTTCATCTTTCTTCAGCCGTTTCTTCACGGTGTCAAACAATTGGTCGGCGTTTCCTTCTAATTGTGCGATCGCATCCTCTTGGTCGATGACGAGTAATCGTTCTGTCGTCTGTTCCGCTCGCGCGAGTGAATCCTCGATTTCCGACCGCTCAAGCGTCAATGCGATGGCTTGTCGGAACGCTACATCATTAAACGGGGCTTTTTTAACATTCGGCTTTAAATAAAAGACTCCACTTCGTGGAACGTCCTGTACGTTCAAAATTTCCTCATCAATCGTGGAAACGTCAAAATCGTATGGGACGGGTTGCATCCCTGTCGCTTCCGTCAAGTTCGCTTCACTATTAATGGTAATCGTTTCAAGCGTGACCTGTTCAGCTTCTCGGTACGTTTCATTTTTATGTAACGAGATGGTCGTATCTCCGATTGCCTTGATTTTAAATGGACCGTTCGTCTCTAGCTCTTCCCATGCTTCCACATTTGGTTGAGGTAAAAATGCGGGCATCGCCAAAATCTGTTCGAACCCTTCCATCGGACGGACAAGAGTCAACTCGAGCGTCCGGTCATCGATTGCCTTGACCCCTAGCGTATCCGGTTCTTGTTGGCCAAGTCCGATTTCTTTTGCGGATTGAACATCTGCTAGTAAGAAGCTGAACGGTGAATTCGTATCAACGTCCACGAGTTTTTGGAAGTGATCGACGAATGTTTGCGCGTCAATCGCATTCCCTTCTGTCGTCACACTCTCTTTTAATGTGAATGTATAGACTGTTCCATCTTCGGATCGCTCTAACTTCTCAACGAGCGCTGGTTCGATGGACCCGTCTGCTCCGAATCGATACAGGCCTTCATAGAGATGGGACAGGATTGTTTGAGATGACGGATCGATTGCTAGCATGACATCCGGCTGAGTCGGAAGTGACTCCCCGTAAATCGTCAATTGTTGTTCTTCTACTGGTACTGGTTTGCGTGACTGCTCTCGTTGTTCGTTCCAAATAAATAAAAAAAGGATAAGGACTGAACCTAACAAGGCGGCCACGATGAATGATTTCTTTTTCATTCGTTGCACTCCTTTCTGTTAGACCAACCCTTATACCCTAACCTTTTTTGTGTGTTTTTTCTACCGTCAGTTCATCACTTTTGCAAATGCGAGTGTCGCATTGTGACCCCCGAAGCCGAGTGAGTTACTGAGTGCATAACGAATGTCAAGTTCCCGATTTCCTTCACGTACATAATCCAAATCACAGTCTGCTGCTGGTGATTCGCAGTTAATCGTTGGATGAATCTTGCCTTCGTGAATCGATAATGCTGTGATGACAGCCTCGACGCCACCTGCACCACCGAGAAGGTGACCAATCATCGATTTTGATGAGTTGACGGCGAGTTTGTCAGCGTGTTCCCCGAACACTCGACGAATCGCTTTCGTCTCGAGCATATCGTTGAGCGGTGTACTCGTACCATGCGCGTTGATGTATTGAACATCTTCTGGCGTGATTCCAGCGTCACGAATCGCCTCACTCATCGCTTTTGATCCGCCCTCAGCTTCTGGTGACGGTGCTGTGATATGGTATGCATCCGAACTCATTCCATATCCGACAACTTCAGCGTACATTTTTGCCCCGCGTGCCAATGCGTGCTCATATTCTTCTAAAACGAGCACCCCAGCTCCTTCACCCATGACGAACCCGTCGCGATTCTCATCGAACGGACGGCAGGCCGTGTTCGGGTCTGGATTCGTAGATAGAGCTTTGTTCGAACAGAATCCTGCGAACGAGAGTGGTGTGATTGGCGCTTCCGCTCCACCTGCGAACATAGCGATGGCATCTCCACGTTGAATGACACGGAACGCTTCACCAATTGAGTTCGTCCCTGACGCACAAGCCGTCACGGAACAGTTGCTCGGTCCTTTTGCTCCAAGATAGATAGATACTTGTCCGCTCGCCATGTTCGGAATCATCATCGGAATGAAGAACGGGCTGACGCGACGTGGTCCACGGTCATGCAAGATGGCCGACTGTTTGTCAATCGTCTCGACGCCACCAATTCCGCTCCCGATCCAAATCCCGACATCGTCCGCGATTGCTTTCACATCGAGTCCGCTGTCTTTATGGGCAGCGTCTGCCGCAAGTAAAGAATATTGGATGAAGGAATCCATCTTACGCGCTTCCTTCGGTTCGACTAAATGATCGATGTTCCATTCCTTCACTTCCGCCCCGACCTTGGCCGGATATTGACTGATGTCAATCTTCGTCAACGTATCAATCGCGTTATCCCCTTTTAACAGGCGATCCCACATTGTTGAGACATCGTTTCCTAATGGTGATACGACTCCTAATCCTGTCACTACTACTCGTTTCATAAATGATTCCCCTCCGTAATGGTTGCGTGATTCCATGTCAGGCAGCTAGCCCCCCACGTGAGCCCAGCACCAAATCCTGCGATGACGACCGTTTGTCCATCTTGGATTTTGCCAGACTTGACCGCCTCGGCCAATGCGAGTGGGATGGAAGCTGCTGATGTATTCGCATGGTCTTGAATGGTCATGACAACTTTCTCTTCTTCTAAGTGTAAACGTTCCATCGCAGCGTCGATGATTCGACGGTTCGCCTGGTGTGGAACGAGGACATCAAGGTCCTCCAACGTCTTATCGGCTTTGTCCAGCGCCTCAAGCACGATTTCGGGCATCTTCCGAACGGCAAATTTGAAGACTTCACGACCGTTCATGACGATTTTACCTTCTTCATTTTCATACAGATGTTTGCCACCTGTCCCGTCACTTCCGAGCACAAGTGAGTCAATTGAAGCGATATCATCTTCCCCGAGCACGACAGCCCCTGCCCCATCTCCGAAAAGGACAGCCGTCGATCGATCACCCCAATCAATCAGACTTCCCATCTTCTCTGCGCCGATGACGAGCGTCTTTTTAAATCCTTTTGAATCCATGAGACTCTTCGCCGTGTCCATTGCGAAGATGAAACCGCTACATGCCGCGCTCACGTCGAACGCCACGGCGGCTTTCGCGCCAAGATTCGCCTGAACCACACATGCAGTTGCCGGGAAGGCTGGCGCCGTTGCTGTCGCACAAACGATGGCTTCAATGTCGTCGATCGTGACGCCCGCACTCTGTAACGCCCGTTCAGCAGCGCGTGTCGCCATATCTGCGACTGTCATATCTTCTTCAGCCAAATGACGTGCTTCGATGCCTGTACGAGTACGAATCCACTCATCGCTCGTATCCATTCGTTTTTCTAAATCGATATTTGTCACCCGATTGTCCGGTAAGAACGATCCGATGCCGATGATTCCAATATTCATATCGTCGACCCCTATTCTTAGTATCTGGTACTAATATAAGGGAATAAAAAGAGGATGTCAATGCATCCTCCTCGTGTTGACTGGATTAAGCTTGTTCTAAACGCTTCGTGACAGCCATGACCATCTTCGCAGAGTTGATCGATGCTGTCTCCAAAAACTCGTCGAATGACAAGTTCGCTTCTTCGTCTGCACTGTCTGAAATCGAGCGTGTGACGACAAAAGGAATACCAAACTGATAGCACGTTTGAGCGATCGGGGCAGCCTCCATCTCGACCGCTGCGACGCCGTCGAAATGACCGAGGATGTCCGTCACGCGTTTCGAATCGTTGATGAACGAATCTCCCGTCACAATCAATCCCTGATGTACATTCACGTCCGGCAAGTTTTCAATGACATCTTTACAGACGCTGACGAGTTTGGCATCCGCCTCATACGCTGGCGGCATACCTGGTACTTGTCCGTACTCATAACCGAATGCCGTCACGTCGACATCGTGATGACGAACTTCCGTCGAGACGACGACGTCTCCGACTTTCATCCCTTTTTTAAAACCGCCGGCAGATCCTGTGTTGATGACGACGTCCGGTTTGAACTTATCAATCAAAAGTGTCGTGCCGATGGCAGCATTGACTTTCCCGATGCCTGACTTCAAGATGACGACTTGCATGTTACCAAGATAGCCCTCATAAAAATGATAGTTCGCGATTTCAGTATCTACTCGTTCTGTCAACTCGTTCCGAAGTAGATTCACTTCTTCTTCCATCGCGCCGATGATGCCTACTTTCATTCCGTTTCCTCCTCAGAAAGAGAGCGACTTCCGAATAGGAGGTCGCTCAACAATTTATTTGATTTCTTTAATTTCGACGACCATGTCGCCACCTGGTGTTTGCACCGTGACCACATCACCAATCGTACGTCCAAGAAGTGCCTTGGCGATCGGTGATTCGTTAGAGATTTTCCCTGTGAACGGGTCTGCCTCAGCTCCACCAACGATTGTATACGTTTCGTCTTCATTATCTTCTTGAATGAAGAACGTTACCGTCTTCCCGATTGAGACAACCGAGTTATCGCCTGCATCATCTTGAATGATGACCGCGTTACGGAGCATTTCTTCTAATTGTGCGATGCGTCCTTCGACCATCGCTTGTTCTTCTTTCGCCGCGTCATATTCCGCGTTCTCTGACAAGTCACCGAAATCACGAGCAATCTTAATATTTTCAACGACTTCTTTACGGCGGACCGTCTTCAGTTCGTTTAATTCATGTTCGATCTTCGCTTTTCCGTCTAATGTCATATAGTGTTGTTTTTCAGCCATTTCTGTCACTCCTTCATTGTCTCCTAGTATATTACAGCTAGGGTTGAATTGAAAACGATTTATTTCCTCACGCGCGATTGCGCTCAGTGAGCACCCAACGGATTTTGGTCACGAGTAAATCGATCGCGACAAAGTTTTCTCCGCCTTCAGGAACGATGATATCTGCATACCGTTTTGTAGGTTCACAGAATTGTAAGTGCATCGGACGCACCACATTTGTATATTGGGCAACGACCGAATCGATTGAACGTCCACGTTCATTCAAATCACGCTGCATACGACGCAAGATTCGAACGTCCGCATCTGTATCCACGAATACTTTGATATCCATCAGATCTCGTAAACGTGCATCTTCGAGTGCCAAGATCCCTTCGACGATGACGACATCGACGGGTTCGATTAAAATGGTTTCACTTGAACGCGTGTGGGCCGCATAGTCATAGACCGGCTTTTCAATCGCCTGATGTTGTTGTAACTGTTGGATATGTTCGATCAACAAATCGTTATCAAAGGCGAAGGGGTGGTCGTAGTTCGTCTTGTACCGCTCCTCCATGGTCATCTCTGATTGATCCTTATAGTACGCGTCTTGCTCGATCATGACGACCGATTGACCTTGAAACGCATCGACGAGCGCGCGGGCCACGGTCGTTTTTCCTGATCCGGTACCCCCGGCCACGCCAATAATGACGGGTTTATGTTGCATCAAAGTTAAGTCCTCCTCATCGTAATTTACGACTGATTGCTAGGCCATCACCAAGGGGCAAAATTGCAGTATGATAATCGGTCCGTGCCATCAATTGCTCAGTAAACTGTTTCACGAGACGCACGAGCCGGCGTCGGCGTCGGTCTAAGACCGATACATCCTCTAGCAAGACGTCTCCTCGTAAAAACAAATTATCGCTGTAAATCGTACCACCAATTGGTACTAAAGCGCCATACCCATCAAAAAATTTTTGATATTGTCCTTTTGCCGCATCAATAAATACGGCATCGAATTCACCTTCAATCGTTCCAATCAATTCGACGGCATCGCCGTGAACGAGCGTAATACGATCGCGCACGTCCGATCGATTGATGAATTCCGTCGCCTCTTCGAAACGGCGAGCATTCCGCTCGATTGTGACGATTTCTGCATCGGGTAACAATTCTGCCATGCGAATGGCACTATAGCCGATGGCCGTACCCACTTCGAGGATTCGGGTCGGCCGTTGCATCGCCAGTAAGGAGAGCAGCACTTCCGAACCCGTCAAATCCATGATTGGGACGTGATGAACACGCGCGAACGCCTCCATCTCCGTCAATAGCGGGGAGCGGTCATTGATTAGTTTTTCTACATATCCCTCATAGGATGCATGGTCCACTCGTTCCACCTCTTAACTCTCTTCATTCAAACGACCGGAAGCATCCGCTTCCGGTCGTCCCATCAATTACTGTTTGCTTCTTCAAACGCTTCCCATTCGGAACGGTACTTATTGACGTTTTGTTGGTGATCCTCATAGTCGACTTCGAACAAGACTTCCCCGTTCGGGAACCCTTCACGTGGAGGGCGTGCGTAGAAGTAAATGTTCTCCGTGTCGTTCGGATTAAGCACCGCCTCAAATGCGTCACGGCTCACGGCCGCAATCGGTCCAATCGGGATGCCTTCGTAACGATACGTGTTATATAAGGAATCGTTCTCCAAGTCCGCGAATGAAGTGAAAATCGATGTTTCCCCCGTTCCGTACCAGACGGTCGGGTCAGATTGTAATTTCATTCCGTCGTTTAAGCGATTCTCGAACACGCCAGCAATCTCTTTACGGTCTTCCGTTGACACCGCCTCTTTCTCGACAACGGATGCGAGCGCGAGCGTCTCATGGAACGTACGTCCTGAATCGGCTAAACGACCTTTGTATTCTTGATACATACTTTCGGTTGGTAGTAACATCTCGTCGATGATTTCATTGAGCGTTACGCCTTTATTGAATTCATATGTGGCTGGGAACAGGTATCCTTCAAGCGGATGATAGATGCCTTCCTGCAAAACTTCTTCCGTCAACATTTCATGCTCGTTTACGAGAGACTGAATGTATTCACGGTCGCTCAACTGCTCAGAAATCTCTTCTTTCGGGATTTCGGCCACTTTCGCAAGTCTCGCAATCACCTGATCAATCGTGAATCCTTCTGGAATGACGAGCTTGATATCAGGGACCACAATGACTTTACCTGTTTGCAACGTTTCAATCAATTCATCGATTGATTGTGACGGAGATAACGTATACGTCCCCGCCTGGAACGACGATTCGTTCTTAAAGCGTGTATAGAAACGGAAAATCGTGCTACTCCTTACAAGCCCATTCTCTTCTAGTAATTCACCAATGTATCCCGAACCAGCACCGAGCGGGACTTCAATCTCGACCGTTTCAGTCGAAGTTGGGTCAATCGGTTCGATGGAACGCTTCACAAAGACATATGTGAGCGCCGACCCTGTGGCGATGACGAGAAGGAAGATGGCCAGGATGACAACCGTGATGCGACGGACGATCCGGTTGCGGGCACGTTTCTCATCTGACATAGATGGATGATTCATGCATTTCTCCCCTGTTCTTTTTATAAAGAGAGGCGACGAGGGATGTTCCCTAGTCGCCCGTCCCCTATTTAGTCTAGACCGACTTCGTCATTGACGATGTCGAATGCTTCCATGACCTCATCGAAGTCTTCATCGTCTTCGACGAGCTTCAAGATGAATTCGCCATCTTCAAGTTCTTCAATTTCAAATGCGTATACTTCAATCGTATCTTCATCTTCTGTCTCTGGTGCGCCAACCGGTTCGAGTACGACAAACGTCTTTTTCGAACGGTCGCTCGTCATACGGAAAATTTCTGCAAATAAATGTTCGTCTCCATTTTCGTCTGGAATACGGTACATTTCTTCTTCACGACGGATTTCTGCCATGAGAGATTCCTCCTTATTTCCCGGAACGATCCAGGTAGTTTTGTAAAATCATCACGGCCGCCATCTTGTCGATGACCGCTTTTCTCTTTTTGCGGCTGACATCTGCTGAAATGAGCATCCGTTCCGCTTGCATCGTCGTTAATCGTTCATCCACCAACACGCAAGGTAAGCCTGTCTGTTCTGTGAACGCCTCGGCAAATGCCTCGGACGCTTCACCGCGCGGACCGACTGTTCCATTCATGTTTTTCGGGTGACCGACGACGACTTCTTTCACATCGTACTGCTCGATAAACGGACGAAGGAGACGGACGGCTTCATCAAAGTCAGGTTCGGTCCAGTAGACCGTCTCCACACCTTGCGCCGTCCATCCCATCAGGTCACTCACCGCGACACCAATCGTCTTCGATCCGACATCGAGTCCCATGACTCGCTTCATATTAATCCTCTCTACGATCGTTCAAATACGATTTGACCAACTCTTCGAGAAGTTCATCCCGCTCAATTTTGCGAATCAAGTTTCGCGCATCATTATGACGTGGAATGTAGGCAGGGTCACCTGACAGTAAGTATCCCACGATTTGATTGATCGGTTGATAACCTTTTTCCTCGAGTGCTTGATATACCGTAATCAGCGTCTCACGTGTGTTAGCACGTTGATCATCTTCTGGAAAATTGAATTGCATCGTGCGATCCATTTGGCTCACAAGAATCCACCTCTTTCCGTTTGCACTTCACACTCTATTATGCCAGTGATTCGACGTAATGTGAAGCAAACTTCAATGCTTCGTCCAGTTTTGTTGCATCACGGCCACCTGCTTGTGCCATGTCTGGACGACCGCCACCACCACCACCGCAGCGTGTCGCGACTTCTTTAATCAGTTTTCCGGCATGGAAGCCACGATCGTTCAAGTCTTTCGTCACACCTGCGACGAGGTTGACCTTCTCACCGTTCGCCGAACCAAGGATAATCACGGCAGAACCGAGTTTCCCTTTCAAGTCGTCGACCATACTGCGAAGGGCATCCATATCTTGTCCATCGACGCGTTTCGCAATCAATTGAACGCCACCAATCGTTTCGATTGCATCCGTTAATGAAGATGCCTCGATGTTGGCAAGCTTCGCTTTAAGCGATTCTGAAGCACGCTCGACTTCTTTGATTTCAGCTTGAAGTGCTTGAACGCGTGCAGGAACTTCAAGTGGTTTCGTCTTCAACAGTTTCGCTGCTGCTTCAAGCGTCTCGATTTGCTGGTTCATCACTTCGTATGCGCCAGCTCCTGTGACCGCTTCGATGCGACGTGTCCCGGCGCCAATCCCTGATTCAGACAAGATTTTAAAGAGTCCGATTTCAGCCGTGTTGGAGACGTGAATCCCACCACAAAGCTCAACCGAGTAATCACCTGCTGATACGACCCGAACGACATCACCATATTTCTCGCCGAAGAGTGCCATCGCACCTTTTGCTTTCGCATCCGCAATGTTCATTTCTTCGATGTCGACACCGATTGATGCCCAAATTTTCTCGTTCACTTGACGCTCAATCGATTGAAGCTCTTCAGGTGTCACTTGACCGAAGTGTGAGAAGTCAAAACGGAGACGATCTGGTGTCACGAGTGAACCCGCCTGGTTGACGTGCTCCCCGAGCGTATCTTTGAGTGCACGATGCAAAAGGTGCGTCGCCGTATGGTTTTTGACGATGGCTTGACGCGATGCCTGGTCGACAGTGGCTGTGACGGCTACTTCCGCTTTCGCCACACCTGACTCGACCGTGACTGTATGCAAGTTCTGTCCGTTTGGCGCTTTCGACACATCTTTCACGCGAAGAAGGAAGTCTTCTCCGACGATTTGTCCTTTATCACCGATTTGACCGCCACTCTCAGCGTAAAATGGTGTCTGATCGAGGATGACTTGTGCCTCTTCCCCTGCAGCGACGACGTCAGCGAGTTCGCCGTTGTGAATCAAGCTGATGATTTTTGCGTTCGTCTCAAGGTTGTTGTATCCGAGGAATGTCGACGGCATCGTGATGTCTGCAAGCACACCCGACTGAATCTGCATCGATTCCACGTCAGCACGCGCTTGACGTGCACGTTCACGTTGTTCATTCATCGCTTCTTTGAAGCCGTCCTCGTCGACCGTCATCTGATGGTCTTCTGCATATTCGATTGTCAATTCGAGCGGGAAGCCGTACGTGTCATAAAGACGGAATGCGTCTTGACCGCTGATGATGTTTGACCCAGCTGCTTTTTGTGCTTTTGCGACTTCGTTCAAAATCGCGAGACCGTCATTCAACGTTTCGTGGAAACGCTCTTCCTCGTTCTTGATGACTTTCTTGATGAAGTCTTTCTTCTCGTTCACTTGCGGGTAGAAGTCGACCATGATGTCTCCGACGACATCGACGAGCTCATACATGAACGGACGCTCGATTCCTAGCATCTTCGCATAACGTACAGCACGGCGGAGAAGACGACGGAGGACATAGCCACGTCCTTCGTTCGATGGAAGTGCCCCGTCACCGATTGCGAACGATACTGTACGAATATGGTCCGCGATGACTTTGAACGCAACGTCTTTGCTACTGTCTTGACGGTATACGTCGCCACTGATTTTTTCAGTTTCACGAATGATCGGCATGAAGAGGTCGGTATCGAAGTTTGTCGGTACGTCTTGAAGGACGCTCGCCATCCGCTCGAGTCCCATCCCTGTATCAATGTTTTTGCGCGGAAGCTCTGTATAGTTTCCGTGTCCGTCATGGTTATATTGGCTGAACACGATGTTCCAGATTTCAAGGTAACGCTCGTTCTCCCCACCCGGATAAAGTTCAGGGTCTGTCGGGTCGTCCCCGAATGCTGGACCACGGTCAAAGAAGATTTCCGTGTTCGGACCAGATGGACCTTCACCGATTTCCCAGAAGTTATCTTCTAGCGGGATGATGCGGTCAGCTGGCATGCCGAGGTTCAACCAAATTTGTTTTGATTCTTCATCGTCCGGGTGAATCGTGACGGAGAGACGGTCCGGGTCGAGTCCGTACCATTCGTCGCTCGTCAACAGTTCCCAACCCCATGTGATCGCTTCTTCACGGAAGTATTCACCGACTGAGAAATTTCCGAGCATCTCGAAGAACGTATGGTGACGCGCTGTCTTCCCGACGTTCTCGATATCGTTCGTACGAATCGATTTTTGAGCGTTGACGATACGTGGGTTCGATGGAATCACACGTCCATCAAAGTATTTCTTCAATGTCGCAACACCTGAGTTGATCCACAACAAAGTCGGATCTTCAACCGGTACAAGTGAAGCACTCGGCTCCACGCTGTGCCCTTTTGATTTGAAGAAATCTAAGTACATTTGGCGAATCTGTGCGCCAGTCAATGATTTGAGCGGTTTCATGAACAATTCCTCCTTATTTCTGAACGAAACGAAAAAAAGCGATGCCTGCCCCTGTGGAAAGGGACGAAAGCATCGCTTCGTGGTACCACCCTCGTTCGCACGGTATATACCGTGCCTCGAACATCCGTTAACGTGGATGAGGCGCCCAGGTTGAGTGGGGACTCCAGAATAGCTTCGGTCGGCCGACCCCCATCTTCTCGCAGCCTAGGAAGATGTCTCTGTAGAGGTGGTGACGACGTACTCATTTCCTTCATCGTCTGTATCGTTTCAGTTGTCTATTCGTCATTATCACACGCGTTCGGAAAGACGTCAAGACTTCCCGCCTAAGCGTTCGACCAATTTTGTCCGTCGCACTGGTTCCTCTTCTCGCGTCGCCGCCTCAAGCGCACGCACATCACCGAACAAGAGTAAGCTCTTCTTCGCCCGGGTCACGGCTGTATAAATCAAGTTACGTGACGACCGGAATCCCCCGTTGAAGAAGACTGGCATGAGCACGATCGGGAACTCGGACCCTTGTGACTTATGGATCGTGATGGCGTAGGCGTGGGTGAACTGGTCCCATTCACTACGGTTGTACTCGACTTCTGTCTGATCGAATCGAATATAAATTTTGTCGACCTTATCGACGTTTTCCTTCGCATAGAAGATGTTCGTGATTTCTCCGATGTCCCCGTTATAGACGTTTTCCTCGGCGTTGTTGACGAGTTGTAGCACTTTATCGCCATTGCGGTAAATGCGCGTCCCATGTTTCACTTCACGGGCACTCGATTTTGGATTGAATACGTTCTGAAGTGCTTCATTCAGCCCATCAATTCCACAGACACCCCGATATGTCGGTGCGAGCACTTGAATATCAAACGGTGAATATCCTTTTCGGAGAGCCGCTCCTGCCATCTGACAAATCGCTTGAAGCGCCGTCTCTTGGTTCGCCGTATAGAAACGCCGGTCTGGCAGTGACGCCAACAAATCGTCTGGCATTTTCTTCGCATTCAACGAATGGGCGAGACGGAGGATACTTGACTCCGACGCTTGACGATGGACGACGTCGAGGCGGACGACCGGAATCCCTTCTGTCGCCATCAAATCGGCAAGTACTTGCCCCGGTCCGACAGACGGGAGCTGATCGCGGTCTCCAACGAACAAGATTTTCATGCCGTTCGGTACCGCCTTTAGCAAGCTTCGGAACAAAAAGATGTCAATCATCGACGCCTCATCGACGATGAGCACTTTCCCGACAAGCGGATTCGTCTCATCGACTTGGAACGAACTACCGTCGAACTTTAACAGCCGATGAATCGTCGAGGCCGGTAGCCCTGTCGACTCGCTTAGGCGTTTCGCCGCTCGACCCGTCGGTGCGGCCAAGACGAACGGGAACGGTTGGTTCGGAACGGGATCTAACTTCCAATCGAAGACGTCGCTGAGTGCATGAATGATCCCTCGGACGACCGTCGTCTTCCCGGTACCTGGACCACCTGTGAGAACCATGAGCGGTGACTTGAGAGCGAGTTCGATGGCTTCTCGCTGTTGAGTGGCATATTCAATCGAGAACATTTCCTCGACACGTCCGACCGCGTCAAAGATGGTCGTCATGTCCACGTCCTCTGTCGTCGATGTCGCCATGATTCGGGCCAACTCTTCTGCCGCCTTCCGTTCGGCACGGAAGACACGGGGATGATAGACGACCCCATCCTCGATGACGACCCGTTCTTCTTTAGCGAGCGATTCGAGCGCCGTGACGAGCGCGTCACCCGGATCAGCCCCGATGATTCGAGGCATCTCGGCTTCGAGTTGTTCCGCCGTCACGAAGAGATGACCGTTCCCTTGCTCGAGTTCTAATACGTACAGCACGGCTGCCGCGATGCGTTCAGGATGAATGCCTTGAATCCCAAAATGTGCCGCGATGGCATCCGCCGTCTTGAATCCAATTCCCTGTACGTCGTACATGAGCGCATACGGATTCTTCTCAATCGTCTCCATCGCCCGTCCTTCATACTCTTTATGAATTTTCGAGGCGAGACGTGGTGTCACATCGAATGGAGCGAGAAACAAAAGCAACTGATCGACCCCATATAAGACATTCAGGCGTTCGGTGATCACACGCGCCTGCTTTTCTTTCAATCCGTCTACCTCAGACAGGATACTCGGATGTTTGACGATTTGATCGATACAATCGTCTCCAAGAGAATCCGCAATCTTTTGCGCCGTCTTTTGACCGATTCCGGGAAAAGACCCGTTCGTCAAAAAGCGGACGGCTGCACGTTTCGTCATCGGGACGACACGACGAATCCAATCCGCTTTCATCTGTTTCCCAAATCGAGGATGGTCAACGAGACGACCGTGCGCCTTATACGTCTCGCCTTTTTCGATGCCGACTCCGACGCCAGCGATGACCATCTCGGTCTCATCCGTCTCAAAATTCTTTTCTTTAATACGTACGAGCGCAATCGTATGCGCCTCTTCTTCTGATTGAAACAGGACTCGAATGACTTTTCCAGTCAACTCATAAGGTGCTGCCATCATATCCGACACCTCCAGCTATTTTTCCATCATCCATTATAGCCCGAGATGAATCGATTGAACAAATGCCCTAATTGAACAGGTTTAAGATTTGCTCGATTCGGTCGAGATTGACGACCTCCAAAATACGTATCAACTGTTCGATATCGACCCGATCCAAAATGCGCTCAACCTGATCCAGGTCCACCTCTTCAATTAAACGCTGGATCCTATCCAAGTCACCAGACGCCTGATATGCCTCGAGTTTTGTGAAGAGCTCGGTCTTCTCGATGCGGATCGAGTCCTGAAGCATCCCCCTCGCCCCGAACAGGACGAGTCCGATGACCGCCAACTGAATCAACCAGTTCGTCACGACTTTCCAGAATGGAACGGTCTGATGGATGAACGGGATGAGCGGAATGAACGTTACTTGAAGGAGTAACATCCCGACTTGGACATATACGTTCGGAATGAGGAATCCGAGTACTGCCAAAATCAATGGAACGACCCAACCAATACCGACATGTTCAGATGTATGTTGCCAAGACTTTTGCTCACTGTATACATAGTGAACAGCCCATCCAACGAGAAGGAGCGCTACGAATAAAAGAAGGATTAACGTTAAGAGTCCACGTGGTTCAACGACCACTTGATATAAGATCGTATTCGTCCATTTCCCGTCTGCTAATCGTTCATTTACCGATTCAAATAATTGATTCAACCAGACGTACTCGACAATAAAAAACAAAATGACGCTGACCATGCTAAATTTTCGCAAGCCACTCGACCTCCTTCTATAGGTTGTCATTCCCCCACTTCAACACAGCTAGTCGCGTTTTTGATTTAAAGAAACGGGGAACTGTTCGAATGACACATTGAAGGAGGAATCATCTATGGGCAAACGAATTCCAGTCAGCGGATTATGTGAACTCGTGTTAGAAGTGACAGACATGAACGAAGCCGTAGCCTTTTGGCATGAAAAATTAGGGCTTCCTGTCGTCGAACAATGGGTCGGAGACGATGCCGAACCGAGTGAATCACAAGAACAAGCGAACGAACCGTGGGCAACATGGCTCTATATCGGCGGGAACACACGGTTAGGTCTTTGGTTGAAACGCGACTTTACGGATGAAGAGGATGCGAACCGGAAACAAGACGTGACGGAATGGGACACGCTCTATGATGAAGGTGGCGTCCACGTCCACTGTGCGTTCTTCGTTCCGATGGAGTCGTTTGAACAGGCACTCGAAATCTTAGATGAGACCGATGTCCCTGTTAAACTTCGGATGTGGGACGAGGATGAGACGAAAAATGGGAAAGAACGCTCTGCGTACTTCAAAGACCCGAGCCATAACATCATCGAACTGTATACGAAAAATATGGACGAGGCGTACGGCGAGTTTGCCGGAGAACCCGTCAAAATCACAACGAAACAACTCTAATCGCGTCAACAAAAAAAGTGCCATCGCAATGGAGCGATGGCACTTTCCTATTCAAGAAATCAGTTTCCAAGCAGTGCATCCATCTTCGCGACGGCGTCACGCGCAAGTTCATGATCCGGTTGCATCTCCAAGACGCGTTGAAGCTCAGCGTACGTTCGTTCCTGGTCACCCAAGAACGCATATGCGATTGCCAAGTTGTAACGGGCATCCGTATGGCTCGCATCGAGATCGAGCGTCTCTTCTAGCGCAACGACCGCCTCTTCGAGCTGTTCACTCTGTGCGAGTGCAAGTCCGTATTGGAACGTGATCTCCACGTCTTCTGGCGATTGTTTTTTCGCTTCACGCAAGCGTGGCATCGCTCGAACGAAATCACCCATCGCCTTATACGTCAACCCGAGCATGAAGTGAAGATCGGCATCGTCCATCCCCGAAAGGAGCGCTTGGCGAAGCGACGCCTCCGCTGACTCCAATTGCTCAAGTTCATAGGCAAGGGCACCTTTCGCATAGTGCGCGGCACCGAACGATCCATCGAGTTCAATCGCTTTGTCATAGAAGATGACGGCACGATCGTAATCGTTGATCGCCTGAAGCAACGTCCCCATGTTGACGAAACCAGTCGGGTCCGTCGGGTTCGCTTCAATCGCCTCGTTGAAATGTTTGGCTGCCTGTTCGAATTCACCTTGCTGCATCGCTTGGATGCCTTGTTCGTTTGCGTTCATATCAATCACCTCATCCGATATAGTCGAGTCGTTTTCCGTTTCGGTACGCTTCGTCAATCGTTGCCCCACCGAGACAGACATCGCCGTCATAGAAAACGACCGCTTGTCCTGGCGTGATGGCACGTTGTGGCTCGTCAAACTTGACGAGGACCTCGCCATTTTCGAGTGGAGCGATCGTGACCGGGACATCTTGTTGGCGATAACGGAACTTCGCCGTCGCCCGGAACTCTCCTGTAAGAGCGGCTCCCGTCCATGACAGTTTCGAAGCAAGCAGCGCATCTGAATAGAGCGCGTCGTGATGGAATCCTTGTCCGACGAACAAGACGTTGTTCTCGACATCTTTCCCGACGACGAACCAAGGATCACCGTCGCCACCGATTCCGAGACCGTGACGTTGTCCGAGTGTATAATACATCAACCCGTCGTGACGTCCTTTGACGACGCCATCGAGCGTCCGCATTTCACCAGGCTGTGATGGAAGGTATTCCGACAAGAATTCTTTAAAGTTCCGTTCACCGATAAAGCAGATTCCCGTCGAATCTTTCTTCTTCGCCGTCGCGAGTCCTGCCTCTTCGGCAATCGCACGTACATCTTTCTTGTCCATATGACCAATCGGGAACATCGTCCGCGCGAGCTGGTCTTGTGACAATTGGTTCAAGAAATACGTTTGGTCTTTGTTATCGTCTTTTCCTCGTAACAAACGATGCTCACCATCAACATATTTCACTTGCGCATAGTGTCCGGTCGCTACAAAATCGGCACCGAGTCGAAGCGCATGGTCGAGGAATGCTTTGAATTTGATTTCTTTGTTACACATGACGTCCGGGTTCGGCGTCCGACCGAGACGATATTCCGCTAAGAAATATTCAAAGACGCGGTCCCAATATTCTTTTTCAAAGTTGACCGCATAGTAAGGAATCCCGATTTGGTTCGCCACGGCGATGACATCTTCATAGTCCTCTGTCGCCGTACACACACCGTTCTCGTCCGTGTCATCCCAGTTTTTCATAAAAATTCCGATGACGTTATACCCTTGTTCTTTTAACACATGGGCCGTCACCGATGAATCGACGCCACCTGACATCCCGACGACGACCGTCGTCTCTTCAGGGGCTTTCGTGCGTAAATTCATCTATCTCACTCCGTTCATAAATGTCGAGACGACTTCTTCTAGTCGCTCCGCGAGCCGTTTCGCGTCCTCGACCGAGTTACCGTGGCCAAAACTGATTCGAACAGACTGACGCGTCCGCTCTGAATCCCCGTACATCGCCGACAATACATGGGACGGTTCGACCGACCCCGCCGTGCAGGCGCTCCCGCTCGAAATCGCCATGCCCCGCATATCCATCATGATGAGGAAAGGTTCAAGGTCAATTCCAGGGAGGTATAGGTTCACGATGTGAGGTAAACGATTCGACCCGTTCACCTCATAAGTTACGCCTAGTTCGTCAAGACGTTGACGCAGTGCCAAATCGAGCGAAGCATAGAGAGTCACTCGGTCCTCACGCTCTGCCATGACGAGTTCAGCTGCTTTTTGGAATCCGACGGCACCCGGAACATTTTCCGTGCCGGCTCGACGTTTACGTTCTTGTTGTCCACCAAAAGAACGTGACGCTAATTTTACACCTGTTTTCATGAAAAGAAAACCGATACCTTTTGGCCCATTCACTTTATGTGCGGACGCCGACAATAAATCGACATGAATACGTTTCACATCAATTTCTTCTGTACCGAGCGCTTGTACCGCATCCGTATGGAAGAGAGCCTGATGGTCTTGTAACAACTCCCCGATTTCTTGAATCGGTTGGCACGTTCCGACCTCGTTGTTGCCGTACATAACCGATACGAGAATCGTATCCTCACGTAACGCTGATCGGAACGTTTCTATATCTACAGCTCCCGACTCATCAACATCGAGATACGTGACGTCGAAGCCCTCGCGCTCAAGTTGCTCCATCGCGTGAAGAACGGCGTGATGTTCGACTTTTGTCGTGATGATATGTTTGCCTTTTTCTTGATGGGCATACGCCGCACCGAACAAAGCATAATTATCTGACTCCGTCCCACCTGACGTAAAGACGATCTCGTTCGGTGAAGCACCAATCCACTTTGCGAGGACGCGACGTGACGAATCGAGCGCCGCCCGGGCGTTACGTCCAATTCCGTGGATGCTCGACGCGTTCCCGTACGTCTCTAAAAAGTAGGGTGTCATCGCTTCGAGGACTTCTGGTCGCATCGGTGTCGTCGCAGCGTGATCAAAATAGTTCATCTAAAGTCACCTCATTATTAAATATAAAACATGTAGCCGTCTGACTCTTCCTCAGCGAGGTCAGCGAGTGTCGTTTCATCAAGGACGGTATCAATTGCTTCTTTGATTTTATCCCAAAGCTTCCGTTTCACCGCATCATCTGCTTCAGATTCTTCGACGATGGCCAGCGGTCCTTCGAGCAAGCGAATGATTTCACCCGCTGTCACTTCTTCTGGCGGTTTGACGAGCTGATAGCCGCCATACGCACCACGCACGCTCTTGACGAGTCCACCGTTACGGAGTGGGCCGATTAATTGCTCTAAGTAATGCTCTGGCAATTCATGTCGTGCCGCAATCTTTTTTAAACTGAGCGGTTTGTTATCAGTCTCGCGTGCCAACGCAATCATAATCGTCAAGCCATAACGGCCTTTAGTAGATATTTTCATCTTCAAGTCTCCTTCTGTTATACTAATCGAACAAACGTTTGTCGAAAGGAATGGTTACGTATGCCTGATTTATTTCATCAATCGAATGGCGGACCGCTCGCCAATCGGATGCGCCCCGAAACATTAGATGACGTTATCGGACAGCGCCATATCATCGGCGAGGGCAAGCTACTTCGTCGTGCCATCGAAGCCGATCGACTCGGTACGATTATCCTATATGGTCCACCTGGCACCGGTAAGACGACACTTGCCCGTGTTATTTCGAATTACACGAAAGCGACATTCGTCCAATTGAACGCCGTCACAGCAAAACTCGATGAATTGCGGAACGTCATTCGTGAAGCGGAGTCCCGCTTCGACTATGAAGACGAACGGACGATTCTCTTTTTAGATGAGATCCACCGGTTCAATAAGCTCCAACAAGACGCACTCCTTCCTGCCCTTGAGTCTGGAAAGCTCGTCCTCATCGGAGCGACGACAGAAAACCCGAGTTTTGAAGTAAACGCCGCACTCCTGTCACGCGCGACCGTGTTTCGACTCGAGCCACCTGGTGCTGAAGAGTTACGTGCCGTCCTTGAGCGGGCGCTACACGACTCACGTGGTCTCGGAAATTATCCGGTCAAAATGGATGAAGCTGCTGCAGACCATTATATCAAAATGGCGGGTGGTGACTACCGTGTCCTGTTGAACGCACTCGAACTCGCCGTCTTGACAACGCCTGAGGTGGACGGAGAGATTCATATCACGCTAGAGGTCGCGGAAGAGTCGATTCAACAGAAGTCAATCAAATACGATAAGACGGGCGACCGACATTACGATGTCATTTCGGCGTTCATCAAATCGATTCGGGGGTCTGACCCGGATGCCGCGCTATACTGGCTAGCCGTCATGATTGAGGCTGGCGAATCTCCGCGATTCATCATGCGTCGTTTATACGTCCATGCCGCCGAAGATATCGGAATGAGCGACCCGAACGCACTTCTCATCGTCGATGCAGCAGCACGAGCGAGCGAGTACATCGGTTTTCCAGAAGCTCGCATCCCAATCGCAGAAGCCGTTCTCTATTTGGCAACCGCTCCAAAATCAAATGCGGTCATCACCGCCATCGACAAGGCGCTTCACCACGTCCGCACAGTCGAGGGAGGCCCTGTGCCCGTACATCTCCGGGATGCCCATAGTCCAGGAGCACGTGAACTCGGGAACGGGGTCGGATACAAGTATCCACATGACGAAAAAGACGGGTTCGTCCCTCAAAACTATTGGCCAGAAAACTTGGCTAGAAAACGACCAAATTACTATAAACCGACGCCACGTGGATTCGAGCAACAAATCCAAAAACGGCTCGATTATTGGGAAAAACGACGCGACTCGAAATGAGCCAGCGTCGTTTTATTTTTGGATGCGGTTGATTTCGACGCCCGCTTGTTCGAGCAAGTCATTGATGACGTATCCTGCAGCGACAAGTCCTGCAACCGATGGGACGAACGCGTTCGAGCTCGGTGGCATCTTCGCTTTACGGATCGGGGCATCTTTCTTCCCGACGACCTCGTTCACGTCTTCGCGTGTCACGATTGGAGATTCGTCCGAGAAGACGACCGGGACGCCTTTGTAGATTTTCTCTTTACGTAGACGAGTACGGACCATCTTCGCAATCGGGTCATATGACGTATCTTTAATGTCGACGACCTTGATGCGTGTCGGATCCATCTTATTCGCCATCCCCATGCTTGAGATGACCGGGATGCCGCGACGCTTACATTCTACGATTAAATGAATCTTATAGATGATCGTGTCTGACGCATCGATGACGTAGTCGATGTTTTGAGCGAAGAACTCTTCATATGTCTCTTCTGTATAGAACATCTTCAATTGGACGAGGTCTAAGTCCGGGTTGATGTCAAGGAGACGTTTCCCCATCGCTTCGACTTTCGGTTGACCGACCGTCGACAATAGTGCGTGGATTTGTCGGTTGACGTTCGTGATGTCGATATCATCTTTATCGACGAGGACGATGCGTCCGACGCCACTGCGCGCAAGTGCCTCTGCCGCAAATGAGCCGACACCGCCGACGCCTAAAATCGCGACCGTTTTATTCTTTAAAGCATCAAGGCCTTCAGAGCCGATGGCCAATTCATTACGTGAAAACTGGTGTAACATATTTCTTCCTCCAACTAATCCTATTTTCTCATACTATTTTACTCGGAATTATATTCAAAAAAAAGACGTCTCGCGACGTATTTACAAAAAAATCGATGGGGCCCGGAGTGCCGTGACGATGCCTTGCTTTTGAACCTGCGTATGCAGGTGGGTGACCTAGCGTTTCCTTCACAAGTCCTCCTGCACGTGATGAGGCAGTTGATCTGGTTAGCAGTTCGGTCTCCCGTATTCAAAGTGTTGGCTCAAAATAACGAAGGCGGCTCTCGTACACCTCAGGTATCCCATCTGTTGATTTAACTATAGCGCTTCTGTAAAAAGAAGTCAATGAGAAACGCCGACTTCACGTGACAGTTTGGTCACAACCATTTGTTACGAAACGCACGGTCCGGGTCATACGTGAACTGTTGACGCTCGATGTTGAAACGGCGGTCGCGCGAGTCGTTCCCGACACCCGCCTGGTACGCCCAATTCCCCCAATTGCTCGCCACGTCGTAATCGATTAGTTTCGATTCAAAGTAGGAAGCCCCGTAACGCCAATCTTGTTTTAACTCTTTTGAAAAATAATTCGCCACGATTTGTCGCCCCCGATTGGACATCCATCCCGTCGCATTCAGTTCGCGCATAAACGCATCTACGAAATCAACACCCGTCTCTCCCTTTCGCCATTTTTCAATGACATCCGCCTCGACTCGCCAGTCTTTCCGTTTCGACCGGATGCCTTGTGATCGAAATAATTTTTTCCCTTGCTCGAGTGCGACCCATTGAAAGAACTCACGCCATAATAGTTCAAAGTACAGCCAGTACGTTGATTCATTTACCCCATGCGTTCGTTCATGTGCCTCGAGTTCAAAGAATACCCGTCGAGGTGATAACGAGCCGTTCGCTAAATAAGAAGATAGCTTCGTCGAGTCATCGACACCAAAACCATTTCTCGTTTCTTTGTACGTTCGAATCGGCACGGACAAATAGTCATTCAATCGACGCTTCGCTGCCAATTCGCCACTTTTGAACGGAAACGCCGTCCTTGAGTCTTGCTTTACTTCTTGAAACAAAAATGGGAACGTCACCTCGCGTGTGGCAGCCGTCGCCTTACGGGAAATCAGTTCTCGGGGACGTACATCATATTCGACCGCTTTTCGAAACTCCGTGAAGAGAAACGGCATTTTCTCGAACGGGATATCGCCCTCTTCAAATAACGTGAATCCACCGAACGTCTCGTACTCCCCTTTCCATTTTTTGATCACTTCATTTTCACGTCGGCGCTCATTGTATCCGACTGCCCGCTGAAACAAGAGACGGTCGGACGGGTTGAGCGTTTCGAGCGGATGACCGACGTGCACGTGAAATGAGATACCAAGTGCGTCGAGTGAACCGGCCACATCCTCTAATGACTCCTTCAAGAAATGAAGTCGCTCCTTCCCAAGTGGAATGACGCCATAACGATTTTCAACGAACTGATTCGGACTGATAAAAAAATGACCTTCGATCGGATCGTCATGGCGAAGTGCCTCTTCAAGCGGTAAATGATCATCAATACGTAAATCATTTTGGTACCATATGATTGTTTTCATCATTAGACCTCCTCCACCCTATAGTATGATGGGTTATAATCTTTGTCATGAAGATGGAATGTGCTCGAGATATGTTTTCAAAATCAAATTGTGTGGAATATATTCTTCTAGAAGAGAAAGGGGTGCAACATAATGGCTAAGAAAGGCAAAATGGGAACATTGATTAAAATCGCGACGGCGGTCGCACCGTTCGTCTACGATTACTATAAAAAGAACAAAGCAAAGAAATCACCGAAGAAATAACACTCACGTCTCAGCCAATAAGCTGAGACGTTTTTTTTATGTTTTTCAATCGCCTGTGCTAAGATAAATCAATCATTCTATTGAAACGAGGCGATGTTCGTGCACGTCCGATCTATCCACCTTTTACGCATTCTCTTCAAATGGGGTCTCTTCATGACCGGGTTGTTCTTACTCGCGCTCGGTTCATCTATCATGATCACGGCAAATCTCGGGGTTTCCACGTGGGACGTCCTTCATATCGGTATCGCTCACCATCTTCCGATTTCAATCGGGACGGTGATTTTATGCGTCGGTCTTTTACTCGTTCTATTTAAATACATACTCGACCGCATCCGTCCTCAGTTCGGAACTCTAGTTAACGCGGTGTTCGTCGGGGTGTTCATGAACGTGATATTAAATGAGCAATGGCTCCCTGTTTTCGAAGGGATGATTGTGAATATTGTTTGGCTCACATTCGGCATATTTGTGATGGGCATGGGAGCTGGTCTCTATGTCGCCGTCGGGTACGGTGCAGGTCCACGCGATGGATTGACACTTGCCTTAGCAGACCGTTTCCAAACGTCCGTCCGTGCCATGAGGACTTGGATGGAACTGACCGCTTGTCTCATCGGTTGGGCACTCGGCGGGCCACTTTTCTTCGGGACCGTCTTATCGATTTTCCTCATCGGTCCGTTCTTCCAGTTTTGGCTAGAACGGTTCCGCCTGTTCATCGCCTATGTCGATCGTCTCAAAGTAAAATTCGCATGAAAAAGAGAGGAGATCTCCTCTCTTTTTATGTGTTCGGAATGAGCACAATCTTTCCGAACTTACCCGATTGTTTAAAATACGCCTGTGCCTCACGTGCCTCTTCAAGCGAGAACGTCCGGTCAATGACCGGTTTTAGCTTCCCTTCGGCAATCGAGCGCAACATCTCCGCGAATTCATATCGTGTCCCGAGAACAGACCCGTACATCGCGATATGTTTCAAGTACAGCTTCCGGAAGTCGAGATGGGTCGTCTGTCCTCCCGCCGAACCAGAGATACAGAACTTCCCTCCCTTTTTCAAGATGTTTAGAGATACATCAAATAGCGCATCTCCCACGACATCGAGGACCGCGTCGACCGGGCCACCGTTCGCAGCGATGATATCATCGGCGAGCGTCTCAGAACGGTAGGAAAACACTTCGGTCGCCCCAAGCGCTTTTAACTCTTGCTCGTTTTTCAAATCACCGACGATAGCGAACACATTCGCCCCGAATACGTTCGCCGCAATTTGGATGTTGAGTGAGCCGACCCCGCCACTTGCCCCAGTGACGACAATCGTCTCACCGGAACGGATGTGTAACTGCTCGTTCATATGCCAAGCCGTGAGACCACTTACGGAAAAGACTGCACTCTCGACGAAATCATCAAGCGGCATGTCAAAACAAAGGTCAGCCGGCCATGATACATACTCCGCGTAGCCCCCGTCATACTCTGATCCAATAAAGGACATATCGTCCGACAAGTGTTCCTTCCGCTCAGGTCCGCTCGAGGTGAACGGGAATAAGACGACGTGTCGACCCATCATCCCTTGGTCGACCCCATCTCCGAGCTCGACGACTTCACCAGTGATGTCTGAACCGGGAATGCGTGGGAACTGGACGCCTTCCGGGCGCCATCCTGACTTCTCCCCAGTTCCATAAGCCCCTTCTCGCATCCATATTTCCGTATTGTTAATCGCGCAGGCGCGTACCTTGATCAGCACTTCTCCTGCTTTCGGAGACGGTTTCGGGATATCAACCACTTGGAGTTGGTCAACGTCCCCATATCCTACGACTTGTACAGCTTTCATGGTATTTTGCCTCCTTCGCTTTCGTTCATCCATAAGTATTTACCCACGAAATGCTGTTATCACGCCAAAAAAGGGCCGCCCTTTATCAGGCAGCCCTCGATTTATAGTTGTTGACGTTGTAACAGGTTCGTGAAGACGCCACCTTTTTGACTGAGTTCTTCGTGCGTTCCATCTTCTACGATTCCTTCTGCCGTCACGACAAGAATCCGGTCGGCATTCCTTACAGTCGCTAAACGGTGCGCGATGATGAGCGTCGTTCGATTTGCTGCCAGTTCATTTAATGAATCCTGAATGATGGCCTCGGTCTCCGTATCGAGCGCCGAGGTCGCCTCATCGAGTATTAAAATCGGCGGATTTTTCAAAAATATACGCGCAATGGCGATGCGTTGTTTCTGACCTCCGGAGAGTTTTAGTCCACGCTCTCCGATTTGTGTATCAAGACCGTGCTCGAGCTCTTCGACGAGCGTGCCGAGATGTGCTTTTTCCACCGCATGCATGATCTCTGCATCGGTCGCATCCAGTTTCCCGTAAGCAATGTTCTCCCGTAGCGTACCCGCAAATAAGAAGACATCTTGTTGCACAATTCCGATTTGACGACGTAAACTCTCTTTCGTCATGTTCCGGATATCCATGCCGTCAATCGAGATGGCACCCTTTGTGACGTCATAAAAACGCGGAATGAGTGAACAGATGGTTGTCTTTCCAGCCCCGCTCGTCCCGACTAAGGCAACAGTCGTCCCTGCCTCGATCGACAAGTCAATATCTGTCAACACTTGGCGGTAGTCTGAATAGCCGAATGAGACGTCATCGAAGACGATATCGCCTGTCAACGTTTCGACCTCGGTCGCATCCGCTCGGTTCTCAATGTCCGGCTCTTCATCAAGCAACTGCGTGAATCGTTTGAACCCTGCCATCCCTTTCGGATACATCTCGAGGAGCGCCGTGATCTTTTCAATCGGCTTAATGAGTAAATTCATGTACAAGATGAAGCCGACGAGTTGTCCGTACGATAGTTGTCCTTCATACGTCAAGTACGCCCCGTATACAAGGACGAGCAACGTCATAAGACGCGTCGTGATATAGATACCTGCGAGTGACGTACTCATGACGCGATACGCTTCAATCTTCGAGCCGCGATAGAAGTTGTTGTCTTTTTGGAAACGCCCGATTTCGAACGCCTCGTTCGTAAACGATTGGACGACGCGTGCCCCGGACACACTGTCCTCGACGCGCGCGTTCACTTCCCCGATATTCGTGTACATCTTTTGCCACGCCTTGTTCATGTTCTTATTCGCATACGTGATCATGATGATGAGGAACGGTACTGCGACAACGGTGACGAGTGCGAGTTCTGGATCGATCGAGAACATGATCCCGAACGCACCGAGTAACGTCATGATGGCGATAAAGAAGTCTTCCGGCCCATGGTGCGCCACTTCCCCGATATCGAACAAGTCGTTCGTGACCCGGCTCATCAAATGGCCGGTCTTATGATTGTCAAAGAAGCGGAACGACTGTTTATGGATATGCGTGAACAACTCTTCCCGCATGTCCGTCTCGATGTTGATGCCGAGCTTATGTCCCCAGTAGTTGACGACGTACTGCATCATCATGGCCAATATGTATAGAATCAACAGGCCGATGCTGACAATGATAATCCAGTTCCATTCCCCACCCGGCAACAAGTCGTCGATGAACCATTGAACGGCAAGCGGAAATCCAAGTTCAAGCAGTCCGACGAGAATTGCGAATGAAAAATCGAGTAGGAATAACTTTTTATGTGGTCGATAATAACTAAAAAAACGTGAAATCATTCTCTCTTCCCCCTTCTCTTCATTTAGTGTACGCTTTTTTCCGAAAGGTGGAAAACAGGATGCATCCCTTTTTCATTCTTTTTTCAAACGGCGTATAATAAAAGTAAGGAGTGATACACATGCATGTACACATTACAGATCGTGCCCTCGAACGAATCGAGTCATTGAAAGGCGAACGCGAAGGACAGATGCACCTCTTTTACGAGACAGAAGGTTGTGGTTGTGGGAACAGCGGAATCTTTGAGATTCGATACGTAACCGAGACGACTCCGGAAGACGTTGAAATCGAATCAAACATCGGACCAATCTTAATCAAAAACTGGACAGAAGTGTTTTTAGATGAACAGATGAAAATCGATTTCCTCGAAGACCGTCGTACGCTCGTCTTGAAGAGTGACGGCCAAGTGTTCAATTCGAATCTACTCGTGACGGACGGCACAGGATGTCAGTTGAACGTTCCGAGCCGATGAAACAGACACTGAAACAACATCCGAGACTCCTCATTCTCTTTTTCGTGAGTTTCGGTCTCGGACTACTTGGAATCTATCTGGCGTTTATCGATTCGGTCTATACGATGTCCGCAGTCATCGCCTCGCTGTTTGCGTTTGGTTTCGCGTTGCAGCGAACAGCGAAATATATGCAGCGAGAAGAGGATAAACGTTAACAAGAGGATGTGTTCCAATTAAATATCTACCATCTCGTGTTGAATCCAAAATCCGTTTCACACATACAAAAAACGAGGATTGCCATGGCAACCCTCGTTTTTTTATGCTTATTTTTTCTCTTTTATTGCCGTACGAATCGATAACTCTTCGAGTTGCGCGTCCGCGACAGGGCTCGGTGCTTGCGTCAAGAGACAGCTTGCCGAAGCCGTTTTCGGGAAGGCGATTGTGTCGCGAAGGTTCGAACGACCT
Source organism: Exiguobacterium sp. N5 (assembly GCF_025842465.1). GTDB lineage: Bacteria > Bacillota > Bacilli > Exiguobacteriales > Exiguobacteriaceae > Exiguobacterium > Exiguobacterium profundum. Next base: position 274,960 of record NZ_JAPAEP010000001.1, on the reverse strand, counting down.
GCAAGAATCATGACGAGACGGTCGAGACCGAGTGCGATTCCCGCATGTGGCGGTGTACCGTATTCGAACGCTTCAAGCAAGAAGCCGAACTGTTCAACCGCTTCTTCTTGTGTGAAACCAAGCAATTTGAACATGCGCTCTTGAATGTCACGCTCATAAATACGCTGTGAACCGCCACCGAGTTCGTAACCGTTCAAGACGAGGTCATACGCAACCGCGCGTACACTTGCCGGATCTGTCTCGAGAAGATGGAGGTCTTCACGGTTTGGCATCGTGAACGGATGGTGGTTCGCATAGAAGCGACCGTCTTCTTCTTCAAACGTTACGAGTGGGAAGTCCGTTACCCAAAGGAAGTTGAACTTCGATTCGTCGATGAGACCAAGTTCGTGACCGAGCTTGACGCGGAGTGCGCCAAGGCTGTCTGCAACGACAGTTGGTTTCGATGCGACGAAGAGAAGAAGGTCACCTGCTTCTGCATCTGTGGCTTCAATTAGCTTCTGTGCGTATGTCTCATCAAAGAACTTCGCGATTGGACCGTTCAAGCCTTCCGCTGTCACTTTGAGCCATGCGAGACCTTTCGCACCGTACACCGCCGTGAACTCTTGAAGCTTGTCGATGTCTTTACGTGAGAAGTTGTCCGCCTCACCTTTGACGTTGATCGCCTTGACTTGCCCGTTTGATTCGAGTGCTGCATCGAACACTTTAAAGCCAGCACCTTTCACAGCGTCTGCCACGTCGATGAGTTCGAGACCGAAGCGCGTGTCCGGCTTATCCGAACCAAAACGACGCATCGCTTCCGCGTGTGTCATCCGCTCGAACTTCGCTGGTGTGTCCGTACGACCGAGCGTCGATTCCATGACTTGTCCCATCATCGATTCCATCATCGCCATCAAGTCTTCGATGTCCATGAAGCTCGTTTCGATGTCGACTTGTGTGAATTCAGGTTGACGGTCTGCACGAAGGTCCTCGTCACGGAAGCAGCGTGCGATTTGGAAGTAACGGTCAAATCCTGCGACCATGAGCAACTGTTTGAAGAGCTGTGGTGATTGTGGAAGTGCATAGAACTCACCACCGTGGACACGGCTCGGTACGAGATAGTCACGTGCGCCTTCTGGCGTCGACTTCGTCAAAATCGGTGTTTCGACTTCAAGGAACTCTTGCTCCGTCAAGAAGTTACGAATCGTGTTCGACGTTTTCGAGCGGAGACGGAACGTCTCTTGGAGCGCCGGACGACGAAGGTCGAGGTAACGGTATTTGAGACGCAGGTCTTCTGAAACGTTTTCCGCTTCGTCACCGATTGGGATTGGTGTCATCTTCGCAGCGTTTAAGATGTTGATCTCTGAAGCGATGACTTCGATATTTCCTGTCGGCATGTTCGGGTTCTTGTTCTCACGCTCGAGAACCGTCCCTTTCACGTCGAGGACGAACTCACTACGAATCGTCTCCGCGAGTTGGTGGACCGCTTCGTTCTCTGGGCGAACGACGACTTGGACGATCCCTGTACGGTCACGAAGATCGATGAAGATGAGACCTCCGAGGTCACGACGTTTTTGTACCCATCCTTTTAATTGTACTTCCTGGCCGATGAGTGACTCTGTCACGCGGCCGTTCATATGTGTGCGTCCGATCATTGTCCTGCTCCTTCCGATAGTTCACGAATTTTGTCTGCGACGGCCGAGAGTGGCACGTCGACTTGTTCACCAGTCGTCATATCTTTCAAGGCGGCTGACCCTCGTTCGACTTCGTCATCCCCTAAGATGACTGTGAACTTGGCTTTCAGACGGTCCGCCTGTTTGAATTGTCCTTTGAACTTGCGTCCTTGGTAATCACGGTCTGCTTTGAACCCTTCCATGCGGAAGAGTTGTAGGAGGCGTGTCGCCGTCAATTCGACTTCTTTTCCGCCTTGGGCGACGATGAAGACATCAAGTCCTGTCTCAAGTTCAGGTAGGACTCCTTCATTCTCTAATGCGAGGATGAGACGCTCCAACCCGATTCCAAAACCGATTCCCGGCATGTCCGGTCCGCCGATATCTTGTACGAGACCGTTATAGCGTCCGCCGCCACAAAGCGTCGTGATGGCTCCGAATCCTTCTGCCTCAGACATGATTTCAAACGCAGTGTGCGTGTAGTAATCGAGTCCACGGACGAGCGTCGGGTCGACTTCATAGGCGACACCAAGTGCATCGAGTTGTGCGAGCACTTGGTCGAAATAGGCCTTCGACTCTTCGTTCAAATATTCAAGAATCGACGGGGCCGTCTTCATCGACGGGTGATCGCGGTCGACCTTACAATCCAAGATGCGAAGCGGATTCTTATACAGGCGTGACTGACAGTCTTGGCAAAGTTCGCCTGCCACCGGCTCAAAGTGACGGATGAGCGCATCGCGGTGGGCGTTGCGGCTTTCCGCGTCCCCAAGCGAGTTGACGACGACTTTGATTTTCTGAAGTCCGAATGACTTGTAAATCGAATAGGCGAGGCTGATGACCTCAGCGTCAACGGCCGGGTCACTACTACCGATTGCTTCGACACCGTATTGGTGAAGCTGACGGAAGCGACCTTTTTGTGGACGCTCGTAGCGGAACATTGGTCCCATGTAGTAGAGCTTGGTCGGCTGGTCCGGATTTCCGAACAGTTTGTTCGTCACGAACGCACGAACGACAGATGCCGTTCCTTCTGGGCGAAGCGTGTACTCGTCTTTCCCTTTCTTCACGAGCGTGAACATCTCTTTTTGGACGATGTCCGTCGTTTCCCCGACACTGCGTGTGAACAGGTTCGTCGTTTCAAAGATTGGTGTGCGAATCTCTTTATAGTTATAACGGGCGCTCATGTCGCGAAGCTTTTCTTCGACATATTGCCACGTCTCGACCGTGCCCGGAAGCAGGTCTTGTGTACCGCGTGGTGCTTTCATCATCACATTTCCCTCCTTAAAAATACAAAAAGGCCCTCGTCCGCAAAGGGACGAGAGCCTGTGTCAGTTTCCCGTGGTACCACCCTCGTTGCAGAGCCATCACTTGAAACTCTGCCACTCGAAATCGGTTAACGCCCGATGAAACGGCTCCCCCTACTCGCTTTCAAGGGAGCACCTCCAAAGTGTCGTTCGGGTCATCATCCAGTCGATGCTTTCAGCCAAGGCATCGCTCTCTTTGCTGGTGGGTTGACCGTACTCTTCTTTATCGTAGGTGTTTGACTATATGCTTCATGATGCCGAATCAAGCCGGCATCTGTCAAGCGTTTTTTTCGAGCATGAGTGTGACCGGTCCGTCGTTGACGAGGGCGACGTCCATCATCGCTCCGAAGCGTCCCGTCTCTACGACGAGCCCATTCGACCGGAGTCGCTCATTGAATTTTTCATAAAGCGTCTCGGCCATATCCGGTTTTGCGGCCTTTGTAAAAGCAGGTCGCCGCCCTTTCATCGTGTCTCCATATAAAGTGAACTGAGAGACAGATAAAATTTGTCCGGACACGTCTTGAATCGATAAGTTCATCTTTTCTTGATCGTCCTCGAAGACGCGAAGTCCGGTCACCTTGTCGGCGAGCCAGTTCACTTCTTCTTCTGTATCTTCATGTGTCACACCGACGAGAAGCAAGTACCCGGCGTTGATTGCCCCGACGACTTCTTCCTCGACTGTGACTGATGCTTCTTTCACTCGTTGCAATAATACACGCACGTTCCTCTTCCTTTCGTCACGTCATCATGACTCGGCTGACCGAATACACGTCTGAGATTTGTTTGATGCGCTCGACGACTTTCTGCAAATGGTTCACGTTCGGAATCGAGATGGTCATCGAGATGCGGGCCTGTTTGTTTTGGTCGCCCCGACCACTGACGGCCACGATATTCGTATTCGTCGCCGATACTGCTTGAAGGACGTCGTTTAAGAGACCTGAGCGATCATATCCTGTGATTTCGATGTCGACGTTATAGTTCTTCTCTTTCGCTTGTCCGACTTCCCATTCGACGTCAAGGAGACGCTCTGGGTGTTGTTCGTTGACAATATTCAAGCAGTCTTTCCGGTGAATTGAGACACCGCGTCCACGGGTGATGTATCCGACGATTTCATCCCCCGGTACCGGGTTACAACAACGGCTCATGCGAACGAGCATGTTGTCGATGCCTTTGACCGTCACGCCCGCTTCCGTCGTTTTCTTCTTCGGTGCCTGACTGACTTTCAATTCGCTGATGGCTTCCGACAGTTCGAGTTTCGGTTCTTTCCGCTGCTTCTCCGTCAACTTATGTGCGACTTGTGCGGCAGTGATGCCTTGATAACCGACAGCGGCGTACATCTCTTCCTCGTTCCCGAAGTTGAACTTCTCTACGACGATACTGAGTGCAGGTTCATCGATAATCTCTTTCGGTTCAAAACCAAGTTTCTTAATTTCTGCTTCGACGAGATCTTTCCCTTTTTCAACGTTTTCTTCACGTTGCTGACGTTTGAACCATTGACGAATCTTGTTCTTCGCCTGACTTGAAACAGCGAGCTTCAACCAATCCTTACTCGGTCCGTAACTATGCTTCGACGTGATGATTTCGATGATGTCACCAGTCTCGAGTTTGTAGTCGAGCGGTACCATCCGGCCGTTCACTTTCGCACCCGTCATCCGGTGCCCGATCTCCGTATGAATCCGGTACGCATAGTCAATCGGGACTGAGCCCTTCGGCAACTCGAATACGTCTCCTTTTGGTGTGAAGACGTACAGCATGTCGCTAAAGAAATCGACTTTGAGGGATTCCATGAATTCCTCGGCATCCGTCGTATCCTTTTGAAGTTCAAGAATCTCACGAAGATGGGCGATCTTCTCGTCGAATCCGTTCGTCGAGACGTTTTTCCCTTCTTTATACGCCCAGTGTGCCGCAATCCCGAACTCAGCGATGAAATGCATGTCTTTCGTCCGAATTTGGACTTCGAGCGGCTCACCTTTCGGTCCAATCACTGTCGTATGGAGCGACTGATACATGTTCGGCTTCGGCATAGCGATATAATCTTTGAAACGTCCCGGCATCGGCTTGTACTGGGTGTGGATGATTCCGAGCACGGCATAACAATCACGAATCGAATCAACGATAATGCGGACCGCCATCAAATCGTAAATTTCATTGAACTCTTTTTTATGCTTCACCATCTTGTTATAGATAGAATAGATGTGCTTCGGTCGACCGTTCACGTCGGCATCGATATGCACTTCCTCAAGAACCCTGTTCACTTCCGTGATGACAGAGGTGACGAGTGCTTCTCGTTCCGTCCGTTTCTGTTTCATCATCGAGACGATCTTGTAGTATTGCTGTGGGTTGATATAACGTAACGAAATATCCTCGAGCTCCCACTTGATTGTCGAGATCCCCATCCGGTGTGCGAGAGGCGCAAAGATTTCAAGCGTCTCTTCCGCTTTTTGGACTTGTTTCTCTTTCGGCATATGCTGCAGTGTCCGCATATTGTGGAGCCGGTCCGCAAGTTTGATCAAGATCACGCGCACGTCTTCTGCCATGGCGATAATCATCTTCCGGTGGTTTTCAGCAAGTTCTTCTTTTTTCGATTTATATTTAATCTTACCAAGTTTCGTGACGCCATCGACGAGCATGGCCACGTCTGGACCAAAATCGTCCGTCAATTGCTGTAACGAAACATCCGTATCTTCGACAACATCATGCAAGAGCGCTCCAATAATCGTTGTGGCGTCTAAGCCGATATCAACGAGAATGCCGGCCACTTGGACCGGATGGAGAATATAGGGCTCGCCCGAACGTCGGAACTGACCGGTATGATGAAGTTTTGCGTATTCGTAAGCGCGTTTCACTTCGGCTATATCGTCGTCACCCATATACTCCCCGAGCGCGTCGAGAAGATCCTCAATACTTACGATTTGTTTTTTGGTCATAACATTCGACACCCTTTTTCTAACCGCTCCAATCGCCTCGGATTCGTCGCAGCATGGTAGTAGTTTGTATTCAAGATTCTGTGATTTTTATAACCATTATCGAAAAAATCTGACGACCTGTCAAAGGTTGTAGGTTATTTTCCTTAAAAACTATTCAAAAACGGGAAGCATATCGCTTCCCGTTCAAATTAGTCTTCGTAGCGGATGAGTGAGAACACGTCGTATCCTTCAAGACGCTCACGTCCACCAAGTCCATCGAGTTCGATCAAGAACCCGATTCCTGCCACAACACCACCGAGTTGTTCAATCATTTTAATCGTTGCTTCAATCGTACCACCTGTTGCGAGCAAGTCATCCAAGATGACGACTTGTTGTCCAGGTTTGATTGAATCTTTGTGCATCGTTAAAATGTCCGTTCCATACTCAAGACCGTATGACACTCGTACTGTCTCACGTGGTAACTTTCCTTCTTTACGTACTGGTACAAACCCGAGTTCGAGCGCATACGCTGCCGGGCAACCGACGACGAATCCGCGTGCTTCCGGACCAGCGATCAACTCCGCTCCACGTTCACGTGCATAAACGACGAGCTCATCTACTGCTTTCTTGTAGACTTCGCCATCTTGCATGAGTGACGTGATATCTTTGAAGCTGATTCCTTCCTTCGGGTAATCTGCTACTTCTTTAATATGCTGTTTGAAATCCATTTTATGTGTATGCCTCCTGCATCTTGTTCGATCGCAACGATTGTAACCGCTCTTTGAGCTCCGCCAATGACGCGTATACGAAACGCTCTTCGAGTTGTTGGCGCCCAATCCGGCGTTGATAGCACGGCGCCTCGGTCAAATCGCGTTTCGGTGCTTCTGGATTGACTCCAGGCAGTCCGTCTTCCATTGTAACAAGAAATTCGAGTTCAGAGAATACTTGATGCATAAATTGAATCGTATTTTTTGACCATTTTCGCTCTTTTGACAGACGAATCAGGTTTTCACGTAGATTTTTCCGTTCGCATGTTGCCATATGGACATAATACGTTCGGAAATCCTCACGGGACGGAAGACGTTCAAAGAACGAGTCTCCTTGACCGAAGGCACAATAAATGCGTTCAATCCCCTCATGAAGTTTTTCTGCGAGCACCTCTTCATCGTCTGGAAGATCGAGCAGAACGACGAAACGGTTGAGCGGTTCATCTCCTTCATGGAGTGGAAAATCTTCGTTCGTCCCTTGGAAAGATAAAAATGACGTCTGTTCTTTCGGCAAATCTTTCAACTCTTGCATTGATTTTTTCTTCCCACGATAGTCAAACACTTGGAAGTCATCGACCCGTAAATCTTGAATCATGAGCTGCGGTTTACGCATTCCGTTCCATTCGTTGACTTGAAGACTTCCCATCACCGAGATATGAGCCATCTTTGAAATCTCTGAAACGGCGTGCCCGAATCCAAATCCGATACCATCGAGCTCACGCTTGTCTCCGGCGAGCTGTACTTTCAAATGCGTGGCATCCCGTCCGATTTGGCGAATATCTCGCAGTTTCGCATCTGCGACGACGACACGAGGGGATGGATTCCCCATACCAAACGGCGCGAGCTTTCCGATTTCTGAGATCAAGTCGAGCGAGACGTCGTTGACGGAGAGTTTCAAGTCGACGTTCACCCGTGGCACAAACACGTCATCAGGGATAGAATCCGCTTGACGGTTCAGCCGCTCTCGTAGTTCGGCGACATGTTCCGACTGAAGGGTCATCCCGGCGGCAGCGGGGTGCCCACCAAAGTGTGGCAAAATATCTTCATTCTTCGAAAGTTCCTTGAAGAGATCAAACCCATCAATCGAACGACCCGACCCTTTCGCCTTACCCGTCTCAGGGTCATGGCAAAGGAGGATGACTGGACGATAGTACGCCTCGACGAGACGAGATGCGACAATCCCGACAACTCCAGGATTCCACTTCTCACTTGCCACGACGAGTACACGGTCCTCGGTCATCGATGCTTCGACGAGTTCTTTCGCTTCAGCAGCGATCGTCTTGACGATGTCTTGACGTTCTTTGTTTTGCTTATCAAGCTGTTTTGCGAGCTCGAGCGCTTCCTCGAAATGTTCAGCAAGGAGCATTTGTAATGCCGGCATCGCTGAATCGAGTCGACCTGCGGCATTGATGCGTGGACCGAACGCGAAACCGACCGCCTCTTCGTTCAATATGCTGTCACCGAGACCACATACTTCACGTAATGCTAGAATACCTGGACGTTTTGAAGCCTCGAGCGCGGCAATCCCCTTCTTCGCGAGCAACCGATTCTCTCCGTCGAGTGGGACGAGGTCGGCAATCGTTCCGAGGACGGCCAAATCAAGGAGTTCTTCCGGCATTCTCCCTAAAACGGCGTGCGCCACTTTGAGAGCTACTCCCGCACCGGCGAGTTTATCGTATGGATATCCCGGGTCGATATGTGGATGAATGATTGCATAGGCGTCCGGCAATGTCTCTTTCGGCTCGTGGTGGTCTGTGATGATCAAATCGACGCCAAGGTCTTTTAAGAGTGTGGCTTCTGCAATCCCAGAAATTCCACAGTCCACCGTGACGACCAAGGTGAATCCTTCGTTCGCTGCCCATTGGAACGCTTCTTTGTTCGGTCCATAACCTTCAGTGAAACGGTTCGGGATATAACACTCGGCCATGACGCCAATTTCGGTCAACGCATGCCACATGACAGATGAGGCACTGACCCCGTCGACATCATAGTCACCATAGATGAGCACCATTTCCCCATCGTCTGCTGCCCGTTTGATGCGGGTGACGACTTTCTCCATCTGTTCAAACAAATACGGGTCATGAAAGACGAGTTCATCCTCGGCATACAAGAATGCCTTGGCCGCTTCTACGTCTTGATGACCACGCTGAACGAGCAACGTCGCCAGTTGTGCTGATATATTTAATTCGTTTTGTAAACGCGTGACGTCGTCCGGATTTGTTTCCGGATAGAGCCACTGTTTTTTCGAATGGTACATGTCCTTCACTCCAATCAATTGTAGATTATAGCAGACCGCGTGAAAGATGTGCCGTCTTGACATTTGAAAAGGTCTCCCGATTGAAGGGAGACCCACTTGTTACGCCTCTGTGACCGGCGTATCTTTTTTCTTGTTGATTGTCGTACGTTTGATGAGGAGCCATAAATACGATGCAATGAAGATCGAAGAATACATCCCCATGAAAAGTCCGACGATGAGCGCGAGCGAGAAGCTGCGAATCGACTCTGCCCCGAATACATACAAGGCAATCGCTGTAACGAGTACCGTGATGACCGTATTCACGGACCGTACGATTGTCTCTTGAATCGACTTGTTGATGATCGACTCATAGACGTCCATCGACTTGATTTTTCGTTCCTTTTCATACGACGTGATGTTCTCGCGGACCCGGTCGAACGTTACGATCGTATCGTTGACCGAGTAACCGATGATGGTCAAGATCGCGGCGATAAAGTACAAGTTGACCTCGATCCCAAAGAGCGAGAACGCGACGATCATGAAGAAGGCATCGTGTAACATCGCGATAACAGTTGCAAGTGCATATGAGAATTGGAAACGCACCGTGATGTAGAGAATAATCCCGATCGAAGCGACGGCTACCGCATACAAAGCATTTTTCGCCAAGTCACGACCGACTTGAGCCGAGACGGTGCTGATGTTCGGGTCGTTCCCGAATTGTTCAGTGAACGCCGTCTTGACGTTCGCGACTTCCTCTTGGCCCAATTGGCCAACGAACGTCACGTATGCCAAGCGACCTTCATTTGCATATTGGACGCTTGAAATCTCTTGGTCAACTCCGGCATCGTTAAACGCTTTCGTGAATTCTTCTTGCGACACACGTTCTTCCGTTAGTACTTCGACCCGCGTCCCTGAAGCAAAATCGATTCCGAGGTTCAACCCACGGAAAAACAAGAGACCGATTCCGAGAACGACGATTGCCGTCGAAACCAAGAACATCGTGCGCATATGTTTCACGTAATTCCATTCAGTAAGCTTAAAGTTCACGGATTTCACTCTCCTTCACACCAAACCATCCTTTGCGTTTGTCGAACAGACGACTTGAGACAAGGAGGTGCATCAAATAACGTGAGATGAATACGTTCGAGATGAACGTCATCCCGATTGAGATCATGAGCATGACAGCAAATCCTTTGACCGAGCTTTGTCCGAAATAGAACAAGACCGCAGCCGAGATGAGCGTCGTCAAGTTGGCATCGATGATCGTACTGAGGGAACGACGGTTACCTGCACGGAATGCCGATAAGACCGATTTTCCAGAGCGGAGTTCGTCTTTGATTCGTTCAGCGGTAATGATGTTCGCATCGACTGCCATACCGACCCCGAGGACGAGTGCTGCAATCCCTGGAAGCGTCAATACCGCATTGATTCCGTTGAAGAACAACATGATCAAGTTGATGTACAGAACAAGCGTGATGATCGATACGAGTCCTGGGAGACGATAGAAGAACAACATGAAGAGGAATACGGCGATGATTCCGATTGTTGCGGCAAATACCGTTTCTTCTAAAGCATCTTGACCGAACTGGGCCGATACGGATGTCGAGTAAATCTCATCTAGTTTGACCGGGAGCGCCCCTGCGTTCAAGATGTCCGCAAGGCGTTGACCGCTTTCCGCGTCAATTCCACCACCTGAGATGATGGCTTTATCCGATAAGATCGGACTCGTTACCGAAGCATCTGACACAATTTTCGAGTTCTCTTTTTGAACTTCTTCCTCATATGTGTCGCCCTCTTCATAGTCGAGCCAGATGACCAGACGGTTCTCAGGAGCTGGACGTTGTGCAATCTCAGATGTCACTTCGCCAAACTTGTCGGCCGATTGAAGTGTCAGCTCAACGACCGGTTGTCCTTGTTGGTTGTAGCTGAGCGCTGCCCCACGCGGCGCCAAGTCTTTCCCATCGAGCAAGACGTTGTCGTTCACGTCACGGAATGTCAATTGTGCCGTTGACGAGAGAACCTCGCGCGCTTCGTTTTGGTTCGATACGCCCGCGAGCTGGACACGGATGCGATTGTTTTCTTCGATTCGAACGTCCGGTTCGGAAACTCCGAGGACGTTGATTCGGTTATTGATGGCGCGAACGGTTGCATTCATCGCCGACTCGTCGATGACGTCGCCGTCTTCGAGCGGTTGTACTTCATACAAAACTTCGAATCCACCTTTTAAGTCGAGTCCGAGGTTCGTGTTCTTGACGACCCATGGTGTCGTGAACACTGCGAGCAGGATTGTCGCAATCATGATGATCGCAAAAATCGCAATGTTGCCTTTTTTGTACATACGACTATTTCCTTTCTAAACCACTGTTCTTGATAAAAACTTCTCTCGTTAACATTACAAATTTTCTAAACATTTATCAATCATTTTCCTAAAATTGTAACGACCTTCACGGATTGTTCGACTGAGTTTGCATATAAGACTAAATGTTGCGCATGGGCAAAACTTCATGTATGATGTAGCTAACATCAAAACATCAAAGGAGTCTTTCCATATGGACAGCACAGTTATTTATGCCTTTCTCCTTACTCTATTCGCCGGTCTAGCTACCGGAATCGGGAGTATGATCGCATTCTTTGCGAAACGGACGAACACGGCATTCCTCTCCATCTCGCTTGGATTTTCCGGAGGCGTCATGATTTACGTGTCGTTCATCGAGATTTTCCCGAAAGCGCTCGAGGAACTCGTCGGCGCTCACGGAGAATATACGGGTACAATCTACACCGTTCTCGCATTCTTCGGTGGGATGTTCTTGATTGGCATGATCGATAAGTTCATTCCGAAAATGGAGAATCCACACGAAGTCAAGTTTGTCGAGTCGATGCAGAATGACCCGACAACACATGAACTCGCAACGACGACGACAAATGAAGCGGCTCCAATCAATCATCCAGAGGTACAAAATCGACTTAAAAAAATGGGGATTTTCATGGCACTCGCCATCGGGATTCACAACTTCCCAGAAGGACTTGCGACGTTCGTCTCGGCACTAGATGACCCGGCCGTCGGCTTAGCTATCGCCATCGCCATCGCCCTACACAACATTCCGGAAGGGATTGCCGTCTCCGTCCCGATTTATTATGCGACGGGCTCACGGAAGAAGGCGTTCAAGCTTTCGATGTTGTCAGGGCTTGCCGAGCCAGCTGGAGCGGCCATCGGATTCTTGTTACTCATGCCGTTCTTGAGCGACACCGTCTTCGGACTCTTGTTCGCGGCGGTCGGTGGCATCATGGTCTTCATCTCGCTTGACGAATTGCTCCCTGCCGCCCGTGAATACGGACACGCCCATCATTCAATGTATGGAATGGTTGCTGGTATGATCGTCATGGCGACAAGTCTAATCCTATTAATGTAACGAGCAATGCCCTGACGCGCGCGTCAGGGCATTTGTTATGTCGTTTTAAACACATGGACGACATCTTTTAATTCAGACGACATGTGACTCATCGTTTCAGCGATGCCGTTGATCTCTTGAATGGCGGCAAGCTGTTCTTCGACGTTCGCACCGGCTTCTTCGACGCTTCGCTGTGTCGAGACGGCGTTTGTCGACATATCTTCAACAGAGACGGCAACTTCAGTCGTATTGGCACTCACTTCTTCTGTTGCTGCCGCAATCTCACTCATTTGACGGGACGTCTCTTCGATGACCGATACGATCTCACGGAACGCCTCGGCCACTTCTCCCATTTGCGATACCCCATTCTCCACATGTACGCTCGATTCTTCGAACGCCGATTCGACTTGCTCCGTGTCACGTTGAATGTCGCGGACAACGGTCTGGATTTGAATGGCGGATTGTTTCGATTCCTCGGCGAGTTTCCGGACTTCAGCCGCGACGACGGCAAACCCTTTTCCGTGCTCACCCGCACGTGCTGCTTCAATCGCCGCGTTTAAGGCAAGCAAGTTCGTCTGTTCCGTGATTGCCGTGATCGAACGGGTGATTTTCTCGATTTCAAGCGATTGGTTCGATAGACGGTTCACCATCTGTTGAGTGAGCTCGTTGGCACGGCGAATTTCTTGCATCCGTTTCTCTGCCAATTGAACGGTCTCAAGTCCACCATTCGCCGCCTCAAGTGTATGTATCGTCTGCTCATTCACACCTTGTGAGGCCGCAGCGATTTGATTCAATCCATCCACCGCTTGATTGACGCCAATCGTCCCTTCTTCCGCTCGCTTCGAGGATCCTTGCGCAGCCACGTTCATCTCTTCGAACAACCGGGACACGCCTTGGGTCGTTGTCGCGACATGGTCTGTGCTTGCGTAAAGTTCTTCAGAATATGCAGTCACTTTGTCCGACGCTTCACCAACCCGACGAATCAAGCCGACCAGATTATGCTTCATTTCATTGAACGCCGTAACCAGGTCTCCTAGTTCATCGTTTGAGGCGACCTCGATATCTTCTCCAGTCAAATCCCCTTCTGCCATGATGCGTGCTTGACGACCGAGTCGATTGATCGGTTTTAGGAAAAGCCGTTGTAGCGCAAGTAAGGACAGAATCCCGATCACGACACCACCAACACTGATGATGAGCATCCAAAGGATTGAACTTTCTGCATCTGCTTGTACCGCTTTCGTCTCAGACTCGAGGAGCTCCCCTTTATATTCGACAAGGTCGGTCACGGTCATGCGTACCCGATCCGTCGTCGGTGTCACACTCGTGTTGAGAACGGTTTTGAAGCCGATTTCGTCTTGTTGTTGACGAAGTTCGACGGCACGATTCATCTCACGGTCTAATAGCTCGTTAAATTTCTCCAAATCTCCCAACCAAGACAAGATCTTCTCATCTGAAGAAGATGCCTTGAGTGAAGCCATCAATTCGTCTCGTTGTTCTTGAACTCCCTGGAGACTGATGAGCGTCTTCGGATTGGCTACAAGCATATAGTAGTTCAAGTAGCGTTCGGCATCCGTCACCGCTAATGATAGATTCTCTGCAAGCAGCATTTCCTTCGTGCCTTCACTGAGGACCCGGTCATAAGCGGCAGTCGATTGTCTCAATTGATATGATCCGAGCGCGCCGACAATGACGAGCGCAATGATCGTCGGAATGAGCGCGATGGACATACGTCGTCTCAGCGATGAGCGTCCTCTCTGTTTCGTACCACTTCGTTTTATGCTCCATCCTTTCCACTTCTTCATCTGGTTAAGCAATCGTTTCACGTCCATGTCATTCGTTCTCCTTCATCTCGGATTTCTTCTCAACTTGAGATTAGTGCAAACGTTTTCATTAATCAAATCGATTTTTCGAAATGAGGTGGATAAATTTTGAATCGGATTCGTTTTGACAAAAAGAAGTCATCTTTGTATACTTTAAATCGTAATAATTACGTTTTGAAAGGATTATCTATGATTGTGGAAAATACGAAGTTATTAATCATTGGTGCTGGTGTACACGGAATGACCCTCGCCATCTCATATATGGAACAAGGCGGGTGCTTGGAGGATTTGATTATTGTCGACCGTCTCACTGACCCGTTATCGAACTGGAAACAACAAACTTCATCCATCTCTATGTCGCACCTACGTTCGACCCGAGTGCATCACGTTTCTTCGAATCCCCATGCGTTGAAACAGTTCGCCTCGCGCTATGCCTATCGTTCCAATCATTTCAAAGATACGTTCGGACGTCCATCGCTCGAACTGTTCAACGACCATGCCGAATCGTCATGGAACGTATATCGCCTTGATGAGCGGTTCCTCGGAAATGAACAGGTGATGACGCTCCGCAAAGATGGCGCACAATATTATGCCCGAACACATCATCGCCTCATTGTCGCGGACTCGGTCATTGTCGCGATCGGTCAATCGGAAAATGTCGTGTTACCTGAATGGGCCGACGAACAATGTCGACACGTGTTCGAAAAAGATCAATCGGATGAATCGGATCAAGTGACTGTCGTCGGCGGTGGCATCACAGCACTTCACTATGTCGTGAAGCGTGCCAATCAAGGTCACCGTGTCACGCTTGTGACGAGACGTCCGCTCGAAGTGAGTCAATTTGACGCCGATCGACAGTTCATGGGACCGAAAGGATTAGATGACTTCCATCGTCTAAAACAAGACTGGACGACAAAACGATCATTCATCGCCCGTGAACGAAAACCGGGATCGGCTCCGAACGATCTCGTCTTAAAAGTGAAGCGCCTCATACAGACGAACGCTGTGACGCACATCATCGGAGAAGTCGAGCGGGACAGTGGTTCGCTATTTGTAAACGGTGAACAACTTGCCGGAAAAGAAGTCGTCTGTTGTACGGGAATCAGACCTCATCCTGTGAAAGAGACATTTCTTCAGCCCGTGATCGAACAATTCAACCTACCTCTCACCCCATGTGGCACCCCTGTCCTGAATGAGCATCTTGAATGGACGCCTGGACTTTACTTGACCGGTCCTTACGCCGATTTGATCATCGGCCCGTTCTCAAGAGCCATCTATGGTGGACAAGAGGCCGCTCGTAGAATTCTCCCCCAACTTCTAGCCACACAAAAAAGCGTCTGACCATGATGGTCAGACGCTTACTTGCTTATTCCTCAAATGAGGCATTCGCTTTTTTCACGACTTCCGCAACTGCGCTTCGGTTGAAACGAAGAAGCGATTGATCGCATTTCAAAACGACATGTGTGTCTTCGATTTGATGAACGACGCCGTGTAAACCGCCGATTGTGACAACGCTGTCGCCACGCTCGAGGGCGTTTTGCATCGATTGTACTTCTTTTTGCCGTTTCGTCTGTGGACGAATCAAAAGGAAGTAAAATACGACGAAAATCAAGATCATTGGTAATAACGCAACGAGTGTTTCCATGAGTAACATTCACCCTTTCCTTCAATATCAGGTTCATTATACCGTGAAACTGAAGTATTGTCACACAATGTCCGACACGTTTCTTTAGAAATTCTTCGCATTCGGCTTGTTGTAGCCGTATTCTTCGAAGAACTCTTCTTTGAAATCGAGCAAGCGGTCTTCGCGAATCGCTTGACGAACCTGCTCCATCAACTTCACGAGGAAGTGAAGATTATGTGTCGTACACAAGTGAAGGCCAAACATCTCATCCGCTCGAATCAAGTGGTGGACGTACGCACGCGAGTAGTTCTTACACGTATGGCAGTCACACTTCTCATCGATTGGACCAAAGTCCGTCTTATATTTCGCTTGTTTGATCGTGACGCGACCTTTCGACGTCATGAGCGTTCCGTTTCGTGCGATGCGAGTCGGTAGAACGCAGTCGAACATGTCGATTCCGCGAATCGACCCTTCAATCAACGCATCCGGTGAGCCAACACCCATCAAATAACGTGGTTTGTTCTCTGGCATGAGCGGTGTCGTGAATTCGAGGGCACGATACATGACATCTTTTGGTTCACCGACCGAGAGACCACCGACCGCATATCCTGGGAAATCAAGAGAGACGAGGTCTTGGGCGCTTTGACGACGAAGGTCCTCATACTCTCCACCTTGGATGATGCCGAAGAGGGCTTGGTCTTCTGGACGTTCGTGTGCTTCGAGGCAACGTTCCGCCCAACGGCTCGTCCGCTCGACCGACTTCTTCATGTATTCATGCGTCGCCGGATAAGGCGGACACTCATCGAATGCCATCATGATGTCCGACCCGAGCGCGTTTTGAATCTCCATCGCCTTTTCCGGTGACAAGAACAACTTGTCGCCGTTCAAATGGTTACGGAAATGAACGCCTTCCTCTTGGATATTTCGGAGGTCGGCAAGTGAGAACACTTGGAATCCACCCGAGTCCGTGAGGATTGCCCCGTCCCAGTTCATGAACTTATGAAGTCCACCGGCTTGTTTGATGACCTCATGTCCTGGACGAACCCAAAGGTGATACGTGTTCGACAAGATGATGTTCGCACCCATCGCCTTGACCTGTTCAGGTGCCATCGTTTTGACGCTCGCTTGCGTCCCAACCGGCATGAAGACCGGTGTCTCGAACGACCCGTGCGGCGTATGGACGATTCCGTGCCGCGCTCCGGTCTGTTTGCATGTGTGGATGTGTTCGTATGTGACTGCATGTTTTGTCATTTTGTTACTTCCTTCCTCGTGATGAGCATCGCGTCTCCAAAGCTGAAGAAGCGGTATCGTTCTGCGACCGCAGTCCGATAAGCGTGTAAGATGATGTCGCGCGTCGCGAATGCCGAGACGAGCATGACGAGCGTTGATTTAGGGAGATGGAAGTTCGTGATCAATCCATCGATTGCCTTTAACTCAACACCAGGGTAAATAAAGATATCCGTCCAGCCCGATGACTCGACGAAGTCCCCGTGATCTCGCATGATCGTCTCAAGCGTGCGCGTCGATGTCGTCCCGACCGCAAAGATGCGACCGCCATTCGCTCGAATCTCTCGAAGCGCAGCTGCCGATTCAGCCGACAACTCGAAATATTCACTATGCATCGTATGTTCCTCGATAGAATCAGCCGTCACCGGACGGAACGTCCCGAGGCCGACGTGAAGTGTGAGCGGGATCAACCGGACACCTTTCGCTTTGGCCGCTTCAAGCAGTTCCTCAGTGAAATGAAGACCGGCTGTCGGAGCGGCCGCACTGCCTCGTTCACGGGCATAGACCGTCTGATAACGGTCTTGGTCATCGAGTTGTTCGCGAATATACGGCGGGAGCGGCATCGTTCCAAGCTCGTCTAAAATCTCATAGAAGATGCCGTCATAGTCAAACTTGAAACGACGTCCACCTTCTGGGAGCTCCTCGACGCATTCTGCGCGGAGAAGGCCGTCCCCGAACTCAACGATGGAGCCGACACGAACTTTTTTCGCCGGTTTGACGAGTGCTTCCCATACATCATCTTCCGTCTGCTTCAACAAGAGCAGTTCGACTTTCCCGCCTGTTTCTTGCTTTGCCCCAAAAAGGCGTGCCGGTAAGACGCGCGAATCGTTGACGACGAGCGCATCCCCCTCGTTCAAATAATCGAGCACGTCACGGAAATGGCGATGCTCGATGTCCCCTGTCTCGCGGTCTAATACGAGCAAGCGTGAGCTTGTCCGATCGAGCAATGGGACTTGCGCAATCAACTCTTCTGGCAATTCAAAATCATAATCGTTTACGTTCAATTGAATGTCTTGCATATCTTACTCCTCTTCCTCTTCATAACCAAAATGCGACTTGGCAAACTGTGTGATCATCCGTCCTCGCGGCGTGCGCTGCAAGAATCCTTGTTGCAATAAATAGGGCTCGTAGACATCCTCAATCGTCTGAGCGTCCTCACCGATGGTCGCAGCGAGCGTCTCAAGCCCGACCGGTCCACCTCCGAACCGCTCCACCATGGCTCTCAGTAACCGATGATCGACTTCATCGAGTCCGAGCGCATCGACGTGTAGCCGGTCGAGCGCATCAGATGCGAGCACTGGATCGATTTCTTTCGTACCAGCCACTTGTGCGAAATCACGGACACGACGCAAGAGACGGTTTGCAACTCGTGGCGTCCCTCGTGAGCGTTTCGCAATCGCACCGCTCGCCTCCGGTGAAATCGAGAGACGGAACAACTGGGCCGTCCGGCTGACGATGGCCGCTAACTCATGTGTTTCGTAATATTCGAGCTTCAACGTGACGCCGAAACGGTCACGTAAAGGCGCCGACAACATCCCGGCCCGTGTCGTCGCCCCGACAAGCGTAAACGGTGGTAGGTCGATGCGGACGCTACGAGCCATCTCCCCTTGCCCATAGACGATGTCGAGACAGTAGTCTTCCATCGCCGGATAGAGGATCTCTTCAATCGTCCGGCTCAAACGATGAATCTCGTCGATGAACAAGACGTCTCCCGGCTCGAGTGTCGAGAGGATTGCGGCCAAATCACCCGGTCGTTCAATTGCCGGTCCTGCTGTCGTCTTAATTCCGACGCCCATCTCGTTGGCGATGATTTGGGCGAGCGTCGTCTTCCCGAGTCCCGGGGGACCGTATAAGAGCACGTGGTCGAGCGTCTCACTACGAAGTTTAGCGGCCTGAATGAAGACCGACAAATTGCCTTTCGCCTTTTCTTGCCCGATATATTGCTCGAAGCGCTGCGGACGTAAGCTCCACTCTTCAGAGTCTTCATATTGCTGATGAGATTGTGACAACAATCGTTCGTCCATAGCTTCCTCCTTATTTCAGTAACAGCTGTAGCGCGCGTTTTATGTACGCGTCGGTCGTCAATATTTCTCCGCTCAATGCTTTGCGGACTTTTAGGATTTCCCGTTCAGAGTAGCCGAGCGCGACGAGCGCCTCACACGCCTCATCGAGTTCAGATGCACCTTGGGCGAACAACCCTTCGTTCGGCACGTAATCCGGTGCGAGCTCGGATAACTTCCCTTTCAAGTCGAGCGCCATCTGTTTGGCCGTCTTCTTGCCGACTCCCGGGAACTTCGTCAAATACTTCTCGTTCTCGGTTTCAATCGCATCGATCAACGCGTCGATATCGCCGGACGCGACGATGGCAAGCGCACCCTTTGGTCCGATCCCGCTCACGCTGAGGAGTTTATTGAACAGCTCACGCTCACGACGTGACCGGAAACCGTATAACGTCTGTTGGTCTTCACGCACATAATGATGCGTAAACACGATTACATGTTCGTCTTGTTCACGATAAAAAAACGGGTTAGGCACATGTACTTTGTAGCCGACGCCCGAGACATCTAACGTTATATATTCCGCACACACATAGGCGACGGGTCCTTTTACGAATTCAATCACGATGTACTCTCCTTTTTGGTCGGAAAAACTGCATTTATTGTACCATAATGGGCGACACGAAAAAAGGACAGGCGTTTACCTGTCCTGAAGCGATTACCGTGCAAGCATTCGTTCAAGTGCGCGTTTCGACCACTCTGTCGTCTCATGATCGACGCGAATGACGTTCACAGGGTCCGTCTCGAGTGACTCGAGCGCCCAGAGAAGATGTGGCAAGTCGATTCGATTCATCGTGAGGCACGGACACATGAATGGGTTCAACGAGACGATATCAAGATGTGGGTACGTTGCCGCCAACCGGTTGACGAGGTTCATCTCCGTTCCGACCGCCCACTTCGTCCCAGGTGCACTCGCATCAATCTTGTCGATGATATATGACGTCGATCCCGCCTCGTCTGCCAATTGGACGACGTCAAACGTACACTCCGGATGGACGATGATGCGACGATCCGGCTCACGGTCACGGAACGCCTGAATTTGCGATACCGTGAACTTCTCATGGACAGAACAGTGTCCCTTCCATAAGATGACTTTCACTTGATCGTCTTCGCCTTCTGAGACCAATTCTTCACGGAGCGGATCCCAAACAGCCATCGCCTCGAGCGGAATGCCGAGGTCGAACGCCGTGTTCCGCCCGAGATGCTGATCGGGAAGGAACAAGATGCGTTCACCTGCCTCAAGCGCCCACCGGACGATTTCATGGGCGTTCGACGATGTGACGGTCGCCCCACCGTGACGACCAACGAACGCTTTGATGGCCGCTGTTGAATTGACGTATGTAATCGGGATGATGTCCTCTCCAAATCGTTCCGTCAGTTCTTCCCAAGCAATCTCCGTCTGATCGATATCGGCCATGTCTGCCATCGAACAGCCGGCACGCATATCAGGTAAGACGACGATCTGGTCGTCCCGTGTCAACATGTCTGCCGTCTCTGCCATGAAGTGGACACCACAAAAGACGATGAATTCGGCTTCGCTCATCTGTTCTGCGAGTCGTGCGAGCTGGAGCGAATCTCCTGTCGCGTCCGCGAATTGAACGACCTCGTCTTTTTGATAATGATGGGCTGGTAAAAAGAGACGAGTCCCGAGCCGGTCTTTGACCGCCTGAATCCGAGTCTCCATCTCCTCCACTGACAGGTTAGCGTACGTCGGTGGAAGTGTTCCGAGTAGTTGCATCTTTCATTCCTCCTTGTAAATTCAAACTGCAATCAAGCGCGCGGACCGAATGAGTCAATTGACCGAGCGAGATGACATCGATGCGAATGCCTCGATAATCGTCAATCGTGTCGAGCGTGATTCCACCAGACACTTCAATTTTGATGTGCGTCGGTATATGACGGACCCAGTCCCTCAATTCATCTGGCGTCCGATTATCAAGCATCACGATGTCCGGATCGGCTTGAACCGCCTCCATCAGATGTTCGAACGACTCGATTTCGATTTCAATCGGGGTCGTATGACCGACACGCTCACGCGCGACTTGAATCGCGTTCGTTACACCACCCAGTGCGACGATATGATTGTCTTTGATCATGACGGCGTCATCGAGTCTTAGACGGTGATTGTACCCCCCACCGACACGTACGGCGTACTTCTCAATCATCCGAAGTCCCGGAGTCGTCTTCCGTGTATCGGTCACGTGTATCGAGTCATCACCTAGCGCATCGATGCACTGCTTTGTCATCGTCGCGACTCCACTCGCATGTTGGATGACATTCAACAGCACACGCTCCGTCTCTAAAATTGCGCGTGTCTTTCCTCTCAAGACGACGAGCTCGTCTCCAGGGGTCACCGCTCTCCCGTCTTCTTGGCAAAAGACCAATTCAAGCCGCTGCATAGTTGCCAGCTCTTCTACGATTGGCTTCCCACAGAAAATGCCTTGTTCTTTGGCAACAATCGTTGCGATCGACTCGTCCTGTGCATCAATCAGCGCACTCGATAAGTCCCCATAACCGATATCTTCAATCAAGAACTGACGTAGCTGTTCGCGTAGGTATATCGTGTTCATCATACCGCTCCATTTCGAGGATGCTTTGCGCGAGAAGACGCGCCGCATCGAGTTGTAAAGTTTGTTCACTTAATTGTCTTGTCACGTGTTTCGTCATGGTCAACGTTTGGGTATTTTGTAAGAAACCTTTCAATTCATCAAGACTTGGTGAAATCGTCAACCATTTTCCAATTTGAGCACGGAACGCTTGAAACGCCAAAGGTGAGATGTCGTACACCAGCGTCTCCTTCGTCACCATAGCCGCCCTATTCAAACGCACCGCCCGCGCGACTCGTTTTCCAAATACCCAACATTCTAAAAGTGAGTTCGAGGCTAAACGATTCGTCCCATGTATGCCCGCATCCGCCACTTCACCGACGGCATATAATCCGTCAACGCCTGTCCGTCCCATATCATCCACTTCGATTCCACCCATATGAAAATGGAGACCTGGACGTACCGGAATGCGGCGAGGATCAATCCTAAGTTTGTCACATGTCAAAGCAAGTTTTGGAAACCGTTCACGAAGCCGTGTCACGTTTGTCGTATCGAGATAGACCGTTCCCATCCGTTCTGTCAGTACCCGTGCCACGTCATCTCGAGGCGCGAGACTCCCGAGCGGATGATGCGCCATCACGTGATTCCCTTCGTCATCAACGAGCGTCGCTCCGGCTCCCCGGAGCGCTTCGGTCACGAGGTGAGGCGTTTCGGTCGCCAGTAAGGTGGGGTGAAATTGGATCCGCTGTAAATGTGTCAGCTTGGCCCCACATCGATTTGCCAGAACGAGACCATCACCGGTCACGGTACGCGCGTTTGAAGTCCAATCGATCAGCCCACCGATGCCACCTGTCGCCAATACGACAGCGCCGGCTTCAATTCGAATGGGCACTTCATCACGAAACGCCATCGCGCCGACGACTTTCCCGTCTTTCGTAATGAGATCGTGCACGAGCACCCGTTCCAATACGTTCACGTTATCAGGCATCGACTGACGCAATTTCCTCATGACATGACGTCCCGTCTCGTCGCCACCGACATGAAAGATCCGATTCAATCGGTGTGCGCCTTCTCGTCCGAGGGCATAACCGCCCCCTTCATGATCGAACCGGACACCGAATCGTTCCATTTCTTCAATCGCTTGACGCCCTTCTTCTACGAGAATGTCGACGCGCTCAGCGCACGATGTGTTTTTAGAAGCGAGCATTGTGTCTTCTTTATGGGCCGTACTCGATTTCTCAAGATACGCGCTCGCAATCCCGCCTTGGGCCAAATCGGAGTTGCTCTCTGTCATCTCACCTTTTGAGACGAGAAGAATGGAGAATGATTTTGATAGATGCAAAGCCGTTGCGACGGCGGCAAGTCCCGTTCCGATAATCAAAATGTCAGTTTTCTCTATGTGTAAAGACACTTGTACATCACCTGTTTTTCATATGTAATGTTGACTTGTAAACTAGTTTCGCATAATTTTGTGTAGAAGACAACATGAGAAAAGGGGAGTCCATGATGAACCGCTACTTCGACTACGCCGCTACACACCCGATGACGCATGCAGCATTAGACCATTACGTGGCGATGGCCAAAAACGTTTATGGGAACCCATCATCACTCCATACCCAAGGTTATATGGCAGAAGATTATTTGACAGAAGCAAGACGCTTGATCAAACAGGCGCTCGGTCTTGATATGTTACGAGGAAAATTATTATTCACTGGGAGTGGATCGGAGAGCAATTACATCGCACTGACAAGTTTACGTAAACGGATGAAGGGCAAAGAGGTGATCACGTCTTGGCATGAACATGATTCGGTCGCCCTCTTACTTGAAGAGTGGGAACGGGAAGGAATAATCGTTCATCGGTTGAAACTGAAGGATGGAAAGTTTGATTTAGATGCATTCACACACCTACTCGACCGTGACATCGGGCTCGTCACGCTCCAGCATGTCAATTCCGACACAGGCTGGGTGTTACCGCTCCACCACATCCAATGCCTCTTGAAATATAAGAAAATCCTCTTCCATGTGGACGGGGTCCAGGCACTCGGGAAAATCCCGATTTCTGTCGAAGGCATTGATGCCTATTCGTTCAGTGCTCACAAAGTAGGTGGACCGAAAGGAGTCGGCGCCCTCTACATGGAACGTCTGATTCCTCCCCCATACTATCCGGGGCATCATCAATACGGGATTCGTCCCGGAACGATTGACGTTCCTGGAATCAGTGCCTTTGCAAAAGCACTCGGAGAACGTCAGGAACAATTGACACGTTTTCAGAGAAATTTCATGGCGTTTCGTGCTATCTTGAAAGAGAAGACGTCAGCGCATGTCCATTGGCTCGAGTTTGATGAACAAAGTCCCGCCATTTTCTCCTTCGTCTCCCATCAACGCGACGGACAATGGTGGATGACCGAGCTCGACGATCTCGGGTTCCAAGTATCGGCTGGGTCGGCATGTCGAGCAGGTCAAAATGGACCAAATCGCATGCTCGAAGCACTCGGATATGAGACGAGCGCCTGTCATGGACTCGTCCGCATTTCCTTCGGCGCGCAAACGACCGCCGAAGACACATCGGCCCTCGCCGATGCCATCGTCATTTTAGCAAGGAGAGTCGAACATCATGAACAAACGTTTAGTCGGTGAAGAACGCCGTCGCACACTATTACAATTGATTGAATCGAGCAATGAGCCAATCACAGGATCTGAACTGGCAAGACATGTATCCGTCAGTCGTCAGGTCATCGTCCAAGACCTATCGTTGCTAAAAGCGAAAGGCCATCAAATCGTCGCGACCGCTCGTGGGTATGTCTACTTGCATGGAGACCTCACCCCCTCCACCTATTCGAAAAAGGTAGCCTGTCGTCATACGGCAGAAGAGATGGAGACGGAGATGAACGCCATCGTCGATGAAGGGGTCACCATCAAAGACGTCATCATCGACCATCCTGTATACGGGTCTATCACGGGACAACTCATGGTGAAGAGTCGCCGCGACGTCCGCGCCTTCCTCGAGCGAGTGAAGACGCATGGGGCTTCCCCGCTCTCCCAGTTGACGGGTGGCTTCCATATCCATACGCTCGAATCAGACCATAAAGAGGCAATCGATGCTGCGGTGAAAGAATTGGACCGCCTCGGGATTCTCGTCTCCGAATTAGATTGAAGAGACGTCACGAATATGTGACATCTCTTCTTTTTCTTTTCAGTCATGTCCGTTATACTGATGGATGGAACATCTTTCCTGAAATCATTTGAAAGGAGGGCTAAGTCTTGAACGTCCTCGAGCATCTACTCGCCGTCTGTGGGGTCTTCAGCATTCCCATCGGTATCTTGGTCCAATTCATCCCGAACGAACTCGTTCTCGCATACGGAGGCTTCCTCGTCGACTCGCATGACGCGCCCTTCTTCCTGACGTTCCTACTGGCGTGGGTCTCCTTCACGCTCAGCCAAATCGGTCTGTACTGGATCGGTCGATATGGTGGGCGTCCCGTCGCGCTCAAACTGTATCGGTATTTTCGAATTCGGCAAGACAAGCAACTCCGGGCCGAGCGCTGGTTTGAGAAATACGGTGCATGGATCGTCTGTCTCAGCCTGTTTTGGCGTCAATTATTCGCCGTGAGCGCCGGGGTGATGCGTCTATCGTTCCGTAAGTTTTTGTTGGTGACGACCTTGATTTTTGCCGTCTGGTCATTCCTTTTCATCCATGTCGGGATGATGCTTGGTAGCAACTGGCGCATGATCGGCCACTTCATGGACGATGTCATCCCTTTCTTGGCTCTTGCTGTCGGGATTATCCTCGTCGTTCGACATGTTCGTCAGCAACCAAAACGTGTAAAAGAATCAGCTTAACTGAAGCTGATTCTTTTTTGTTGGAAAGGGAAACGCTAATATCTGTCGAATAAGAACCATGTAAGCGAATCGCGGTCATATATATAGGACACCGCACAACGAAAAAGGAGGAATCATCATGTTCCATCGCCGTAAAACGTATACGATTCGACCTGAACGCCTGCAAGAATTCACCGACTTTTTCCATACATACATTTATCCGATCCAGGCGTCGCATGGCGCCCGCCTCGTCGGACGCTGGGTGACCGAAGACAAGGCCGAGGTCATGGCACTATGGGAATACCGGGACCGTGAACATTATGAGCAAGTCGAACGGGACTATCGGGGCAGCGCCTTACGACGGGAAGCGATGAAGAAGCGGGCCCGACTAGGCAAAGATTTGTATATCAAGTCGAGTGAAGAATTCATGATGCCAACCGGTCACTATACGCCACCCCGCACCATCGTTTCTGTGACGGCGTACATTACGAACGAAGCAGGCGAAGTTCTCCTCGTCAAAAATATGCATCGGAACGATTCGTTTGAAATGCCTGGCGGACAAGTGGAAGAACATGAGTCCATCGTGGATGCCATCCATCGTGAAGTACGCGAAGAAACCGGTGCGGAAATCAAAGTAGAAGGGGTCACCGGGATTTATCAAAACGTGTCGTCCCGCGTCCTCTGTGTCACCTTTCGCGCCACTTATGTATCAGGTGACCTCAAACCGCAGGCTGGCGAGACACAGGAAGTTGGATTCTATAAAGTTGACGCAAGCAACGTCGGCGACTACATCAAACGAGAGCATTTCCAGATGCGCTTCCTCGATGCGATCGACCCGACCTACATGCCTTACGCCATTTATAAAGTACGACCATATGAACTGATTGAGCGCATTGAACGTCAATCCGTATGACGCAAACAGGGATGATCCGCTATGTGCGAATCATCCCTGTTCTTTATGCTTCTTGCATGTCTTCTTGCTGAGATTGTCCAGTCTCCACTAACAGTTTCCGGACACGGCGTTTCTCCACATGGAGAACGGTGAACGTCATGTCTTGATACGTGACTTGTGCACCTTTCTCCGGGATGTCACCGAGCAATTCAACGAACCAACCGCCCATCGTGTTGGAATCGACGTCTGGTTCTGCAATCCCCATCTCTTCCGCGAATTCATCAACGTTCATGTCAGCCATACACTCATAGACCCCTTCACGGAGACGTCTGAGATAGACGACGGATTCGTCGTGCTCATCCCAGATGTCGCCGACGAGTTCTTCAAGCATGTCTTCTAACGTGATGAGACCCGCCGTGCCCCCGAATTCATCGAGGACGACAGCCATATGAGATTGTTTCTGCTGGAGAATCGGAAGTAGTTCAATCAATTTCGTCTGCGGTGACACGTACGTGAGCGGTCGGATGAGCGAACGGACATCCGTCACTTCATCCTTCATCATCGAACGCAAGAAGTCACGTTCCGACAAGACACCGATGACGTTGTCGATCGAGTCTTTGTAGACCGGTAAACGCGAATGTCCACCACTGAAAATCGTGTCTTTGATTTCATCGAGCGAATCGTCGATGTCGACGGCCAGAATATCGATTCGTGGCGTCAGCACATCATCGACCGTAATATCGTTGAAGGCAAAGGCGCTATGGACGAGCTCTGCTTCCGTCTCTCCGAGCACACCTTCCTCTTCTCCCATATCGACGAGCACTTTCAACTCTTCTTCGGTGACGGATGGCTCCTTGTCTTTCATCCCGATCATCCGCAGCGTCAACTTCTTCAAGCCGGTGAAAATCATCGTCACCGGTTTGAGGACTTTGACGAGGAACACAAGGATTCCACTGATGAGAAGCGAATACTTCTCCGCAAACTCTTTCGCGAGCGATTTCGGTAAAATCTCACCGAAAATCAAGATGATGACCGTCGTCGCGAACGTTGACACGAGAAGACCGGTTCCCCCACTGAAAATAGATGTGGCGATGGCGGTCGACACCGTCGCCGAACCGATGTTGACGATGTTGTTCCCGACGAGAATCGTCGAGAGGGTATCATCAAAACGGTCGACGAGACTGAGGACACGTTTTGCGGCTTTGTCACCATCTTCCGCCATCCGAATCATACGGACCCGGTTCACACTCGAGAGCGCCGTTTCTGCTGATGAGAAAAACGCTGACAACATGACGAGAACTACATATAGAATTAAACTTGACGAGGGCACAGGGTCCACGTTAGCTTCACACTCCGTTTCTTCTTAACAAATAATTTTTTTATTCCACAAACTCGAATTCGAAGTCGAGGATTGCCACGACACTACCGTCCTCGGCACCCAACTTACGAAGATCGTCATCGACGCCCATTTGACGCATTTGACGAGCAAATCGTTTGATTGACTCATCATGGTCAAAGTTCGTCATCTTGAAGAGCTTCTCGATACGAGGGCCCGTGATCACGAAGCGATCGTATTCATCGATGTGGATTTGATAGCCTTTCTCTTCCTTCTCATAACGATACACGACACGAGGCGTCGCTGTCTTCTCTTCGAGCTCATCGAGTGGGAATTCTGGTGTCGTATCGACAAAGTTAGCCACTTCAATCAACAAGTTACGAAGACCGTCTTGAGCGAGTGCTGAGATCGGGAAGACTTTGACATCGTCCCCTACCTTCTTCTTGAACTCTTCAAGATGTTCCGCTGCGTCCGGCATATCCATTTTGTTCGCCACGACGACTTGTGGACGCTCGAGGAGACGTAAGTTGTACGACTCGAGCTCACGGTTGATCGTCGTGTAGTCTTCGAACGGGTCGCGTCCTTCCATACCACTCATATCGATCATGTGAACGATAACTTTTGTCCGTTCGATATGGCGAAGGAACTGGTGACCGAGACCAACGCCTTGGCTCGCCCCTTCGATGAGACCTGGAAGGTCGGCCATGACGAAACTACGGTCGTCCGCTGTCTTGACGACACCGAGGTTCGGTGTGATCGTCGTGAAGTGGTACGCACCGATTTTCGGGCGTGCCGACGAGACGACAGAGAGAAGCGTTGACTTCCCGACAGACGGGAATCCGACGAGACCGACGTCTGCGAGGAGTTTCAACTCGAGACGCAACTCACGTTCTTGACCTGGTTCCCCGTTCTCCGCGATTTCCGGAGCCGGGTTGGCAGGCGTCGCAAAACGACAGTTCCCGCGACCACCACGACCGCCTTTGGCGATCGTCGCTTGTTGGCCGTGCTCGGTCAAGTCTGCGATGACGGTATCCGTCTCGGCATCGAACACGATCGTGCCAGGTGGGACCTTGACGATGAGCGGTTTCGCTTTACGTCCGTGCATCCCTTTTGACATCCCTTTTTCGCCATCATGGGCGATAAACTTCTTCGAATAGCGGAAATCAACGAGCGTCCGCAATCCTTCCTCTACTTCAAAGATGACGTCCCCACCGTGACCACCGTCACCACCTGCAGGACCACCGTCTGGAACGTATTTCTCGCGACGGAAAGCGACCATCCCTTTTCCGCCGTCTCCAGCTTTTACAAAAATATTAACCTGATCGACAAACATTTATTTCCCCTCCTTTATGTGAAACGTAGTGGTATCTACGTTCTGTTCGTACACATCGGCTGATGCCTTCACATCGTCCGGGACAGCGCCCGTGACGCGAACCATCAGTCCGTCCGTGAACGTCACATGAATCGGCCCATCCGTGTTGTCTAACAAGCGGACAAGCATCTCTGCCACTCGCGCGTCATCGATGGCGAGTTGGTCGGTTGAAATCGTATACGTCATCCGTCCCTCCCAATTCGCTTGAATCACGACTAGGCTCGTCTGTGGCACGTTCAAACGAACGAGCGCACTCTCTTCGTCGGCTTGTTTCCGATAGCGTTCGTAAAGTTCCTCGAGCTTAGTCGGATCGAGAGCCACATAGAGCGAGATCAATTGAAGCCGATTCATCCATTCGTGACGGACGGTCGATAAGAGCTCGAGTGTCTGTTCTGAATCCATTTGATCCTCTCCTAGAAAAAAAGACTCTAACCAAATAAGTGGCTAGAGTCTTCTGCGTCGTTCAACTTACGCGACTGGGTAAACGCTCACTTGTTTCTTGTCGCGACCAAGACGCTCATAGCGTACTACGCCGTCAACTTTCGCAAACAAAGTGTCGTCGCCACCACGGCCAACGTTTTCACCTGGGTGAATCTTTGTACCGCGTTGGCGGTAAAGGATTGATCCAGCTGAAACTGTTTGTCCGTCAGCGCGTTTTGCACCGAGACGTTTCGAAATTGAGTCACGACCGTTTTTAGTCGAACCAACTCCCTTTTTCGAAGCGAAGAACTGAAGGTTCAATTGTAACATGAGGTCCACCTCCTATTGTTCAATTTGGATATATTCACCGTAGCTTTGGGCGATCGTGTCTAACTGCACGAGCATCCCTTCTAATAACAGTTGGGTGCGTTCCATATCCTGCGGTGATAAGTCAGGATACGTCTCGACATAAAAGTAACCACCCTCTGTTTGATCTGCCATTTCTACAAGAAGCGATTGACCCGCAAGCGTTTCGACGGCGTTATAGGCACCAAAGATGATGGCTGAAACACCGGCGCACACCAAGTCAGAACCAGGTTCTGCAAAATTGGCATGACCAGTCACTTCGACGGAGCGAATCGAATTCGCCTCGTCTCGTCTTACCTTGACCCGAATCATAGCTTACGCTTCGATTTTCTCGATGCGAACTTTCGTGTAAGGCTGACGGTGACCTTGCTTACGACGGTAGTTTTTCTTAGCTTTCATTTTGAAGACAGTGATCTTCTTAGCGCGGCCGTGTTTTACCACAGTACCGACAACTTTAGCGCCTTCTACGAGTGGAGCGCCGACTTTAACATCGTCACCACCAACGAAAAGAACCTCACCGAATTCTACAGTACCTTCGACATCAGCATCGAGTTTTTCGATGTAGATCTCTTGACCTGCTTCAACTTTGATTTGCTTACCACCTGTTTTGATGATTGCGTACATATACGTGCACCTCCTTGTTAAACTCAGACTCGCCATCCTGGGCAGGGCAAAAACCTTTAAAAACCCGTTCTGTGCGGTTGTAGCCATTTGGGTGCTTCCAAACGAACTAACGTTATAGATAATACCATTCTCAATTAATCATTGTCAACGACGAGATAAGAAATTCTGACATTCTTCGGACGTCCCATAAAAGACGAACTCCGGCTCCCCTTCGACGAGGTGCACCTCAATGTCAAATCCGTGCCAGGAAGCGTCATGCCACTTATTAGGGAGTGAGAGCACGACCGCTTCGTATTGATCATTCAAATCAAGGAGCGACCGTTCAAACTTTGAGAAGATGGCCAATTTTGAAGGCTTGCCGGCATGAAACATCCGGTCTTGAATCGAGCGCCCGGTCCGTTCCCGCGACAGCTCGAACAGCCCCATCCGTGTGAAGCCGTACACTTCGACACGTCGTGGGTCACGCGCCCCGAGTTCTTTCATCTTTTTAAGGAGACGGGTCTGCCCTTCCTTTGAACCACGTAAGAAATCGATGATGACCATGCCGCCGATATTTCGCAGACGCAACTGCTCCATGATCGAATAGAGCGCGGCTTCATTGATGGTATCGGCCGCACGCCCCTTGTCTTTGACGGCGACATTTTTGCCACTATTCACGTCGATGACGGTCATCGTCTCGACTTGTTCGATCAAGACGAACGCCCCACCATCCAACCAGACGGCACGACTCTCCAGTTTCTCGATGGCTCCATCGAGACGTTTCGCTTCAGGCATCCGCCCTTTTCCGATATGACGTTTCACCGGGACATCCAATCGTTCGAGTCGCGTTTGCCCTTCTTTGTCATTCAACAGCACGGACTCGACTGCATGACGTCTCACGAATTGTTCGCATAGTAGCTCGTCTTGCCCGAACCGTTGCTCGATCACTATGGTCGAACGGTTACGCAATCGATTCAGTTCTTCCTGTAACGCTTCCGGGGCCACTTGTCCGGCTTCCGTCCGAAATAAGACCCCTTCCTCTTCCGTTAAGTCGAGCGCCTTTGAGAGGCGGTCCTGCGTGACGAGGTCGAGTTTCCGGCTGAACAGTTGACGACGTCCAAATGGGAAATACACAAGATATCGCCCACCGAATCGAATGTTCTCTGTCACTTTATGATGCTTGCCGTTGATTCCTTCTTTTGTCACTTGGACGAGTCGCTTTTCTCCGACGACTGCCGCTTGCCCGATGGCGGGCACTTCCGGATACGAGGCGAGCGCACGGAGCGTCTCTGCGATCGGGAGAAAGTATGTCGTCTCCCCATCCGTCAAAAAGGCTGCCCCGAGTGACGGATGGATCCGTTCAATTGCGGCTTCGACGATGGTCCCGACAGACAGTTGGTCGACAAACCGTTCCTCGACTTCAAGTAATCGTTCGCCGTCCACGAGCATCGCCCGTTCGATGGAAGGTGTTCGTTCGTAGATTAGCTTCATCTGCATCACTCCTTTCGACAGAAAAAGGCAACTTCCGTTGCCTTTACGCTTTTTTCATTCCAAATTTCATCATGAGTCGTGCCCAAAAGCCGACCGGTGCCGTCTCCGTCTGAATCGACATGAGCGGGACCGATTCGCCAAGAATACGGCGCGTGATGTTCCGGTAAGCCTGCCCGGCATAGTTGTCCGGATTCATCGTGACCGGGACACCGCGGTTCGCGGCTGCGATGACTTCCTCATCGTCGATGACGACACCGAGTAAGTCAATCGACAGGATGCGCATGATGTCATCGATGTCGAGCATGTCGCCCGATTCGACGAGATGATTCTTGACTCGGTTGACAATCAGTTTAGGCGCATCGATATGTTCCGCTTGCTCGAGCATCCCGATGATTCGGTCTGCATCTTGAACCGCCGCTTTTTCAGGTGTCGTGACGACGATCGCCTCATCCGCACCGGCAATCGCGTTCATGAACCCTTGCTCGATTCCAGCAGGACAGTCAATCAAGACGAAATCATATTCCGTCTTCAACTGGTCAACGATTTCTTTCACTTGTTCAGGATTCACTGACGTCTTGTCTTTCGACTGTGCGGCCGGGAGTAAATACATCTCCTCGAAGCGTTTATCGCGGACGAGCGCCTGATTCAACTTACATTGACCCGTGATGACATCGACAAGGTTATAAATGCTCCGGTTGTCGAGACCGAGAATGATATCGAGGTTACGCAATCCGATATCTGTATCGACGAGACAGACCGAGTGTCCAGACAAGGCGAGCCCCGTCCCGATGTTGGCGGTCGTCGTTGTCTTCCCGACGCCCCCTTTTCCTGATGTCACGACGATGGCTCTGCCGTTTTTAACTTCTTTTTCTGTATGTACAGGCTCCACTACTTGCTCCATTCCACTCACCCTCTCTGTAATTCCATTGCATATGCGTCTTTCAGACCTGTCATGACGTGGCGGAGACGTGTCATCTCAATCCCATCACTCGTCTGATACGCACAACCCATCTCAATCTCAGGAAGTTCTTCCCCGTCATCGGCTGTGAGTACACGTTCGCCGATTGCTAAAAACTTCGGATGGAGCAGGCTCGCGGTGATGACCGCTTCTTCCCATCCTTCGACACCGGCGCGTACATTTCCTCGTATCGTCCCTAAACAATAAATACTTCCTGTCGCCTGGACCTCTGACCCAGGATTGATATCCCCGATCACGAGCACCGAACCGTCAAACGTCAAGACTTGTCCACTCCGAATCGTCCCGCTGTGATAGTGGAATGTCTTTCTGCCGTACGTCGCTTTCGCTTCTTCTGTCAACATGACATCGCTCGACAAGTCTTCAATATAAAAAACGCCATGACGAGCGACGACCTCACGAATTTGACGTGACAGCTCCTCGTCAATATAACGAGTACCCGCGTGCAACTTCAGGGCAATCTTTCCGGACGGCGGCTCCATTTCTTGTAATGTCGCTTCTAAGTCCGTAAGCACCTCGTCGATGCCACTCTTCGGATTGAAGTGAATGGCAATGCCGTTGCGATGTCCTTTAATCGTAATGTGTCGTTTACGCTCCATCATGGCTACCCTCTTTTCGCAACAGGGCGTGTCGTCACATAACGCGTCATCGGATAATAAAGAATCACGATGGCGATGGCATTGACGAGCATCGTCCCTGGAATCTGTTCAACCAATAGTGTTTGAATCGTCATCAACGTCCCACCAATCGCCGCCATGATCCCGTAAATCGCAAAGGTGAAAACGAGAATCATAAACGTGAACGTAATGGTGACGGAGAAGAAGTTCTCACCTATATATTTTAACACGAAGCTGGCTAAGAGAGGAATGAGTGAAAAAGTAAATACATAGATTCCAATCAGGTCGGTGTAGACGATATCATACAGCAG
The DNA here is from genome assembly GCF_025842465.1 of Exiguobacterium sp. N5. Taxonomy (GTDB): domain Bacteria; phylum Bacillota; class Bacilli; order Exiguobacteriales; family Exiguobacteriaceae; genus Exiguobacterium; species Exiguobacterium profundum. Next base: position 241,178 of record NZ_JAPAEP010000001.1, on the reverse strand, counting down.
TCCGAAGACAAGCCCAAACCCGAGTGCCGTCTCCCATCGACCGTACAGACTGACAAACATCAACCCGATCAGCGTCAACAAAAGAAACGGCGTGGCGTAGTGCCAAGAAAAAATCGATGCCCATGTTCCTTCAATAAGAAAAAGGAGGAACAGGGCGATGAACACTTTCATGTTACTCACCCGCTGCTCCTCCTTCCTCGGGACCCGTTAAAAACGGTTCGTCTAGTGTCCGATCAATCACGTACATTTGTGAGAACTCATTGAAGTCGGCCTCCGGTTTAATCCGGGCGACTTGTGAGACGCCATATTCATCCGTCTCGATCGATTCGATCGTACCGATGACGAGTCCAGCCGGATAACGTCCACCGAGTCCGGACGTCGATACGATTTCTCCTTCTTTCAGCTTGACGCTATTCGATACTTTCGTGAAGAACAATTCATTCGTCTCCGTGTCGAATCCGTCTACCGTCCCATACGTCGGTTTGCCGTCCGCATCTTTGACCACAGCCGAGACGTTGTTCGTCCGGTTGTTGTCGCTGAGCAGTTGAACTTGCGACGTATAGGCACTCGTCTGAATGACACGACCGACCATCCCACTCGCTGCGGTCACGGCCATGCCCTTTTCAACGCCGCGTTCTGAACCGACGTTGATGGTGACGTAGCGTTGCCAATCGTTCGGTGTCCGACCGATGACCTCCGCCGGAATGAGGTCGAAGTCACGTAACGACTCGTCTCTTGCTTCGACCATCTTTCGAAGCTCCTCATTCTCACGGCGCAAATCATCCGCTTCAACCGATACCTCGGCGTACTTCGCCAAATGTTCTTTCAGCTGGCGGTTCTCTTCGTAGATATCGCGGACATCTGAGATGGACGAGACCGTTGAGTCCATCCACCCGATTGGTACCGCGAACACTCGCTGGAACGTGCCGACCACATCACGCGTGACATCTTGGTACCAGGCTGATTCCGATCGTCCTCGAATCGAAACACCTAAAATGACGAAAAACAAGATCAGTACAATTAGCGTGATGATGAGCTTTTTATTACGTACGAATCGGCTCATCGTGTCTCACCTCTCATCGACGTGACGAGATGCCTGATTTCGAACGGAGGACGTCCATCATTTCAAGAGATTTTCCAGTCCCGACCGCTACGCAGTCGAGTGGCTCATCCGCAACGAGTGTCGGGATGTGTGTCTCGTCTGAGATCACGTCGTCCAAGTTTTTGAGGAGGGCGCCGCCGCCAGTCAAGACGATTCCGCGGTCCATAACGTCAGCCGCAAGTTCTGGAGGAGTTTGCTCAAGCGTTTGCTTGACCCCTGCTAAAATCGCTTCGACTGTATCAGAAAGAGCTTCACACACTTCTGCAGACGTGACTTCGATTTGTTTTGGAAGTCCTGTTACGAGGTCGCGACCACGGATTTCCATCTTCTCCGCTTCGTTCGATGCATCGATGCGCGCCGAACCGACTTCCATTTTGAGCGTCTCAGATGTACGCTCCCCGATCATGAGGTTGTACTTGTTCTTGATGTAACGAATAATGGCATCATCCATTTCGTCACCACCGACACGAATCGATTGGCTTGTCACGATGCCGCCGAGTGAGATCACTGCGACTTCGGTCGTACCGCCACCGATATCGACGACCATCGAGCCAGTCGGTTCCCAAACTGGGAGGCCTGCACCGATTGCTGCTGCGAACGGTTCTTCGATTGTGTATGCTTCACGAGCGCCTGCTTGTTTCGCAGCGTCTTCCACGGCACGTTTTTCAACAGACGTGATACCGCTTGGGACACAAATCATGACGTTCGTCTTCGATGAGAACAAACCGCCTTTTGATTTTTGAGCTTGCTCCATGAAGTATTTGATCATCGTCGCTGTCGTTTCGAAGTCAGCGATGACGCCGTCTTTCATCGGACGACGTGCAGAGACGTTCCCCGGAGTACGTCCAATCATATCTTTGGCCTGGTTACCAACGGCCTCAATTCTACCTGTATCTGTGCGGAACGCCACGACGGACGGTTCACGAACAACAATTCCTTGACCCTTTACATAAACGAGCGTGTTAGCCGTTCCAAGGTCGATTCCGATTTCTCGGTTAAAACTACGAAACATAGGTGTTGCTCCTCTCTTCATTACACTATTTTTTATTATAACGGAAAAATCATGTTTGAAAACGTTCATTCGATTACAGGTTATTTACAATAACCGCATCTCAGTCCTGTCTCACCGTCTATTAGTTTGCCTTCTTTTCGGCAAAAAGGCAAATCAAAAAAGCAGACGCAAGTGAGCGTCTGCCTAAGGAGAGAACGGTTACAATCCCGGTTGGAGCGGAAGCAGTAACATCGCTCCGTAAAAGAATACCGAGAAAATCAACACCGGTCGAAAGAAGCGGGATGGCTTGAGTCGGGTCGCTCCTGCCAAAAAGCTCGATGTCGTCACGACGAAAAGGTAGATCCCGATATACATGAGCAGGAGACGGACGAGTACCGTCCAGATGCCGAGTTGATTGAGTTCATTGAAAGAGAGCACGATCATACCGAGATAAGCGATGAGCGATAGAATCCCTACGCCGACACCAACGAGCGGTGAGACGCGGTCGAGCCAGTGGTCCTGATCGAACCGCATAAATAGCGCTGTGCTCACAAATAAAAACAGGATGAACACAACGATAGAGAAGATGGTTGGTTCTAGATGTATGTAACTCACAAAAAGCGATAATCCGACCATCAGGATCCAAATTATTTTTTCCATAAAAACACCTCATTTGTTTTCTAATCAACATCTAGATTCGATTAGAGAAAACTATCTTCATTCAGACAATTCATTCGAATGTTGTGATTTCTCTTTTCCTTCGTGAAAAATCATGCAAAGAGCTAAAATCAAACAAATTAATCCGCCTAACCCAGTCGTGATCAAGGACAATTGCTCATCAAAAAAAGCTTTAATAACTCCTAAGAAAATGAGAAACACCCAACCAACCACATTCCATATTGTCATACGCGACATTCGGTAACCTCCTATGTACAAACTCATGCATCATTATTTCTACTCTCTTCAAATTCTACATCTCCATTTACCTTTTTCCAACTATATCCAAAATTTAATGGGGTTAAAGTGTCAAATTAATGAATGACCCCAACACCTATTACTACTACCGAGTATCGAACGGCTCCATAGCTCTAGAATCTTACACGGACGAGAACAAAGAAGAACATGTATCACCTTAGTCCATCAGTTTTTTCTATTCATTGTATTCTAGACTCCTATGAAAATGTGAACGAAATCCAAAAAAGCAGACATCATGATGCCTGCTCTCTACTTCTTACCCATTCATATATCCCCGCTGCTTCATGCTGACGTAATGGTCTTCCCCAATGATGACGTGGTCGAGACAGGCGATGCCGACGATATTGCCTACTTCGACCAATCGCTCGGACACCTCGATGTCCTCCCGACTCGGGGTCGCGTCCCCACTCGGATGATTGTGCACGGCGATAAAGCACGCCGCCGACAGCTTGAGCGCCTCACGAAAAACATCGCGCGGGTGCACGATCGAGGAGTTGAGCCCTCCGACGAAAAGCGTCTTCCGAGCGATCAGTTGGTTCTTCGTATTCAAATACAAACAGACGAAATGCTCCTGATTCAACAGTCTCAATTCATCCCGCAACAACTCATAGGCGTCTTGCGGCGAACGAATCGTCGGCATACTCGCTTTCGGTTCCTCGACGTATCGAATCCCGATTGTGAACGCGGCGAGGAGTTGCTCCGCCTTCTTCTTCGTCATCCCTTCGATTTTACATAAATCGTGAACGGACGCTTGTGACAGCGCCCGTAACGTCGGGTAGACGTCCGAGATACGACGAGCCGTCTCCATCGGGTCTGGTCCCCGTCCTCCGATTTGAAGCAATCTGGCGATGGCGGTCTCTACACTACGGTCAAGCACCATGGTCATTCCTTCACCTACTTTCAAGTTCACAGGAAGCGAGGCGTCACCCCATGCCGGTCGAGCGTCTTGACGAGCGGATGGATCGGCAATCCAACGACATTATAAAAATCCCCTTCGATTCCTTCGACGAAGAGACCACCCGATCCTTGAATCCCATACGCACCCGCCTTATCGTAGGGCTCTGTCGAATCCAAATAATCCGCTAGCCAGGTTTCAGGAATCTCAGCGAACGTCACACGCGTCGTCGTGACGAACAAATCTTGGGACTTACCGATGATGCTCACACCCGTCAGCACTTCATGGGTCGAACCGGATAATCGTTCAAGCATCCGTTTCGCATCCTCCCGGTCTGTCGGTTTCTCTAAAATGATGCCGTTCAAGACGACGACCGTGTCCGCGCCGATGACGATGGCATCACGGTGATGCCTTGCCACGTCCATCGCTTTCTCCCGGGCCAGACGAGCGACGTAATCACTCGGTGTCTCCCGACCGTCCGTCCCTTCCGTCACGGTAGATGGGATGACCTCATGTTTGATTCCTGCTTTCGTTAATAGCTCGGTACGTCGCGGTGACATCGAGGCGAGAATGACACGCTTCTGTGTTGAATTCATTGTATCGACTCCTTCTCTTCTACCAAAACGGCGTTTCTTCCCGTTTCGGTCTTCACTGTTGATTGTAGGCAACGTGCCTCCTAAACACAATTACCCGCGACGAAAAACACGCCCCTTCAATTGCGAAGGGACGTGCCGACTTATGGTGTCGTATAGTCGTATACCGGGATATCCTTTTGCTCAAACGCCGGTTCCGGAATGTATCGGTCTGGAACGAGTTGGTCGAGGTCCGGACGATAGAAGGCATCAAGCTCGACTGTAAACTCGAGCGACTGCACTTCTTCGACCGTATTCGGTCCCGTCTCGGCAGGTCCGGTAAATTGAACCGTCCGTAACACGTGAATCCGATTCATCGACTCGATCGACTCCAAGAAGGAGACGAGCGCTTCATACGTCTCTGCTTGCAAGTTGACCGTTGAACGGACCGTAGAAGCGTTGACAGGTGTAACGTCCGTTGGTTCAGCCGGTTCATTCGTCGCACTCACATCAGCCGGATTGAACGGCTCGACCGTTTCCGGCACTTCTGACTCAGCCACAACGCCATCCGCAAATGCGATACTTGTCACATTGACACCCGCAAGAAGACTTGCCTGCGACAACGCCTCAACGACCGTGTCGAGGGCAGGAACTGTTGGAACCCGTGTCTGAAGCGTCTGAGAGTCCGCTACATCAACGGCTTTTCCTTCTTGGCGCAATAACTCCAGTTTTGTTTGTTCGAGCGAGAGGTCGCGTTCAAGCGCTTCGACCTCTCCTTGTTTGACGTAATACGTATAGCCAAAGTAAGCCGGTGCGATGATTGCGGCAAGGAGGCAAATCGCAAATAACGCGTAGATTGTCGAACGTTTCATTGACTCACCACCTCCTCATCCGTGTCCTCTTCCTCTGTCAACTCGTCTTCCACGTCTTGGAACATGAACGTAAACTCTCCGATATAGCGTGGGAGGGGCTCTTCTTCACGTGAGTTTTCCTCTTCCTCTGCATCCACATCCGCTTTCAACTCCGTCGTCACACCGAGGAGTTTGACGTCGAGGAACCGCTCATCGGTCATGAGCGAGCGCTGGAATGCGTTCAAGTCTTCTAACGTCTCGAATTGAGTTCGGACGCTCATGATGGAGCCATCCGCGTAGTTATACGTCAAGACGTAGCCAGTAGGCGGCAACTGCTCAGTCAACGCGCGCAGTGCTGGGACCGCATCCTTTTCCATGTCGGTCAACGCCGTCACGGTTTGGTCGAGCGAGAGCACTTGTTGCGCTTTCGAATTCACTTGTTCGGTTTGGTAAATTTGAACGAGCTGTAACTCTTCTTCGATTCGCGTCTGTTCTGCTTTTAGTTGGTCGACCTCATAGTACAAGTATCCGGCCGCCCCTCCTCCGAGAAGAAGGGCGACGAGACCTGTCACGATCGGCCAACGGAGTGTCACGTCCGTCGAATTGATGAAGTTCGTGTCACGATCGCGCTGAAGCGTCGCCATCCCAAGGAGTGGCAACATTTGATGCGATAGAGGTGTCCCGTGAGCGATGGCGAGCGGTTGCTCGACACGCGTCACCGAGACGAGGGACTCAGCCTGAATCATACGGACGAGATCATCGACTTCCGGAACAGTTCCAGAGACGTATAACTCATCGATGGCCCGACCATCCGTCCGCAGCGAGTAACGATAGAAATCGAGGAAGCGAGCGAGTTCGTTCAACCAGTCATCCAACTGATTAGCCTTCATCTCATCTGTCCCATCATATGTATAGGTCACGACACCATCTTTCGTCCCGACTTGGTACGGGAGGTCCAGTTCAATCGAGCGGATGAAACGGATCTGCCCTTCCTCAAGGACGAGCAATTGATGTGAAAACGGCGTGATATGCCAGAGTAATGTCGATTGAAGCGGATCAATCTCCGATAAACGTATGACCCCATTGGCGACCGCGACAGAACGTGGCGTGATCTTCTTCAACGCTAGACCACGCTTTTTCATGTACGCACGGAGCGACTTCGTCAATTCAATCGAAACGGCATGCAACATAACGTCCGTCTTGACCCCGTCTTCTCCTAACACTTCGTAGTCGAACGACACGTCATCGAACGGCAAGATGATCGAACTCCCGATTTCCATGAAGAGATAGCCACGAATCTCGTCCTTCGGAATCGAAGAAGGAATCTCGACTTTCCGTGACAACACTTCGGTCTCGTCCAATGCCACCGCACACGTCATCCCGCGTCGCACTTTCAACTTGCGACAGAGTTCATCGAAAGCGAGACTGAACGCCGTCTCATCGAGAATCTTCCCTTCTCCATACGCATCTTTTGCTAACTGAACCGAGGCGCTTCGTTTGAATACCCCTTGTTTGATGACGGCCCCGTGGATGCTGAGCGCATCAAACGAAAAATACGTGACCGTCCCTTTCTCTATCCCACGACTCATGATCGTTTCCCCCTACATCAACTCAAAATACCAATCAAAAAAACTTTCACTAAACCAAAACGTCAACATCGTCCCGAGCGCAATCGACGGGACGAACGGAATCGGTTGCTTTCGCCCGATTTTTTTTGTGATCATCAACCCGATCCCGACAATTGCCCCAATCAAACTCGATAGAAACAAGGCGACCAGCACGTCACGCGGACCGAGCACAAGACCAATCATAGTAAACAATTTGACGTCCCCTGCCCCAAGTCCCCCTTTTGACACGAAAAAGACGGTCGCTAGGAGCGAAAATCCGAGCAACGCCCCCACAAGTGGCGTCCACCAAGATGCCCCTGTCAGATAGGTGAGGAGGAGTAATACCGGTGCCGTGAATTGCAAGATGACATTCGGCACGAGCATCGTCGATAAATCAGACATCGCCAAAGCGAGTAAGGTCGACAAGAAAGCGAACGCGAGTAGCGTCATCACACTGAATCCGTAGAGTGAAAAGCTATAACCATATCCAATGGCTCCAAGTAACTCAAAGATCGGATACGTCGGCGCGATCCGCTCGCCACACCCATGACATCTGCCTCTTAAGGCGAGATAGCCAAAAATCGGGATGAGTTCCCACGGTGACAATTCGTGACCGCAAGACGGACAATGTGACCGCGGCGTTACGATCGATTGCTGACGTGGCACGCGGAGCCCGACGACGTTGGTGAACGATGTGATGACCGCCCCGAGGACGATGCTATATAGGAATCCAATCGATTCAATCAAGGAAGGATCCTCCTTTTGTCAGTATATGCCAAAAATAGAAAACCGGCTAGGCTGAGCGAGTGCCCAGCGCCAGCCGGAGTGAGAACTAAATTAGTCGACAGAGTCCTTGTTTAAACCACTCGCATCGTCAGGTGCAGCAGAAGTTCCGATGTCTTTTGCTCCATCCAACCATACGCTATATGTGTATTTAGTACCTGTTTTTGTAACATAAACAACGCCGTTATTATAGTTCGTACCGAACGGATCCTTCATCGTATCAATCATATTGTCAGCTAATACTTCTGTACCAGCTTTAGCTCCAACGAAACGAATTGCAGTTCCTGTAGCAACATCATTCGAAGCAACATACAACTTCGCCGCACTGACCATTTGCTTCGCATCGGCAACCATTGCATCTTTCTTCGAGTTCTCGATGATTCCACCAATCGCAACGACTGCGATGGCTGCGATAATTCCTAAAATAACGACGACGACGAGTAACTCGACAAGTGTGAGCCCACGCTCATCTTTTAACTGTTTGGCATCTTGCCAAATCATTTTCAACTTCTCTACCATAATTCATTCTCCCCTTTTACGTAATGTGCTGTGTGTAAACTAGATAAATTACTTTAGACCTAATATAGAAGTAGAACAATTTTACTATACCTTCTAAATATAGTATTGAAAAGGTATATTTTCAAAAGCTTGCATATTGCTTTACTGATTCTGAATATCACCATAGATTTGGAACATCGGTACGACGATCGAGATGACGATGACCCCGACGACACTTGCCAATACGACGATGAGAAGCGGCTCGATAATCGACTTCAAACGGTCGGTTGTCGTCTCGACCTCCGTCTCATAAAACTCAGCGACTTCGTTCAACATCGAATCCAAATCACCGCTCTCTTCCCCGACGGCGATCATCTGAGTCATGAGTGCCGGGAAGTTCGCATTTCGCATGAGCGGCTCGTGAAGCGGGACCCCTTGCGCCATCATGTCACGTGCCTCCGTCAGTCCTTTCCGGATGACGCGGTTCGATACGATACGTTCGGTGATTTCAATCGCCGTCAAAATCGGGACGGCCGCTTGTAGAAGGACCGCTAAACTTCGCGTTAGCAATGCAATCTGAGATTTCATCACAATCGTTCCGAAAATCGGCATCTTCAATAGCAAGCCATCGATGACGAACCGTTCCCGGTCCCGCTTCAACATCCAGGTGAAGGTGAGAACTCCAAGAATCGCGAGTCCGAGTAACAACCACCAGAAGGCCGCGATGAAATCGGAGACCGCGACTACAATGCGCGTGATGAGCGGAAGCTCACCGCCGAGTTGACCAAAGATGCTCGCAAACGTCGGGACGACGTTCACCATTAAAAAGGCGACAACGCCGATGGCGACGATGGAGACGACCAACGGATACGTGAGGGCAGAAATGACCTTCCGCTTCACATCATATTGTTTTTGAAGTTGGAGCCCGATTTGATCGAGCGCCTCCTCCAAGTTCCCGCTCGTCTCCCCGGCAAGTGCCATCGAACTAAAGAAGTTCGAAAAGACGCGTGGATGTTTTTTGATCGCCTCGGAATAGGCAATCCCTTCCTTCAAATCATCCTCGACTTGACTCAGTGCTTTCTTCAATACGTTCGACTCGGTCTGTACCCGTAAGATTGAAGTCGCACGAACAATCGGGACACCCGCCCGGATGAGCGTCGCGAACTGACGGACGTACATAATCAAGTGTTCGATTTTGACTCGTTCTGGCAGCAAGTTGACCTCTTTGTTCAGTCCAGTCGATTCGAGCTCGGCCAAGTCCGTTACGAGAATAGATTCTTGACGCAACTTTTCTTTCGCTTCCCGAAGCGAGACGGCCGTGACGCGACCTTTCTTACGCTTCCCGTTCAGGAGCTTTCCTTCATACTGAAATATCGCCATCACTCATCACCTCATCTCTTCTGTCGGGACGGCGTTCGGATTGATAATCCCTTGCCGAACAAGTTGTTCGATGGCAGCATCCATCGACTGCATCCCGTGCTGGCGACTCGTCTGGATGACGGTCGGCAACTGGAACTCTTTTTCATTTCGAATCAAGTTGGCAACAGCCGGATTCCCTAACATGATTTCCATGGCGGCGACGCGTCCTTTCGGCACATCAACCCGTGGAAATAACCGTTGACTCACGACACCGAGTAAGACGTTCGCGAGTTGTGTCCGGATTTGGTCCTGTTGCTCAGCTGGGAACGCGTCGATGATTCGACTCACCGTCGACATCGCACTCGATGTATGGAGCGTTGCCATGACGAGGTGCCCCGTCTCTGCGGCGGTCATCGCCGTCGAGATGGTCTCCAAGTCACGCATCTCCCCGAGCAGAATGACGTCAGGGTCTTGCCGTAAGGCGGCCCTTAGACCACTCACAAATTTCATGACGTCAGAGCCGATTTCCCGTTGGTCGACAATACTTTGGTCGTGGGAATGTAAATACTCGATCGGATCTTCTAGCGTGATGATTCGTTTTCGCTGCGTCCGATTGATTTCATGAATCATCGCCGCGAGCGTCGTCGATTTCCCTGAACCCGTCGGACCCGTGACCAAGATGAGACCATGTGGTTTCTCAATCAGACGCTTCAGTACCGTCGGCAGATTGAGTTCGTTCAAGGTCGGGATTTCCCCGGAAATGGACCGGAACGCGATGGCAATCGTGCCTCGTTGATAATAGGCGTTGACCCGGAAACGGGAGACACGTGGGACGCCGAACGAGAAATCAAGATCTCGTTCATGCTCGAGACGTTCGCGCATATCGTCGGTCATGATTTCTTTTAAATATCCTTCGAGATGGTGCGGCAACACCTTCTCCTCGCCCATCGTAATAAGACTCCCGTCTACTCGAATGATCGGAGGAGAACCGGCTGTCAGATGAATATCCGAGGCACGTTTCTCGACCGCATTCGTCAAGATGGTTTCGATCGATTGATTAATCATAAGCATTCTCCGTAATGACCGTTCGTAATATTTCCTCGGTCGTCGTCAAACCGGCGGCGACTTTTTCTAATCCGTCCTCAAGCAGGAATGTCGCTCCTTGTGACTTGGCATAGTCGACCATCTCAGACTCGGTCGCCTGGTTCATGATCATCCGGCGCAAGCCTTCATCAATCGGGATGACTTCGTGAATGGCGAGGCGCCCACGGTACCCTGTGAAGTTGCATGACGAGCATCCTTTTCCCCGAACGATGTGGTCGATGTGTACACCCTCTGCGTCGAACAGGCTACGTTCACTCTTCGATACCGGTTCGACTTGACCACAGTCACGACAGACGCGTCGAACGAGTCGTTGTGCCACGAGTCCCGTCGTCGAAGCGGCGACGAGGAACGGCTCAACCCCCATATCGACGAGACGGGTGATGGAGCTGATTGCTGAATTCGTATGTAGCGTTGACAACACAAGGTGACCGGTGAGCGAGGCACGAATGGCAATCTCAGCTGTCTCCGTATCCCGAATCTCTCCGACCATGACGATGTTCGGGTCTTGACGTAAAATCGAACGAAGCCCTGACGCGAACGTCAAGCCGACTTTCGAGTTGACCTGAACCTGGTTGATGCCGTCAAGTTGATACTCGACCGGGTCTTCTACCGTAATGATGTTTTTCGTTTCATCATTCAGTTCTTTTAACGAAGCATACAATGTCGAGGATTTCCCTGAACCGGTCGGACCGGTGATCAAGATAATTCCATTCGGACGTTTCAGCATGTCACGGTACGCCTGTTCGTTTCGTTCGCCAAATCCGAGTTTCGTCAAATCGGTCAGTCCTTGAGATGAGTCGAGGACCCGAATAACGATTTTCTCTCCATACATCGTCGGGAGCGTCGAGACGCGGAAATCATAGGCGCGATTGCGTAGCGTGTACTTGATCCGTCCATCTTGTGGCAGACGACTTTCTGTGATGTCGAGGTTACTCATGACTTTGAGACGCGTCAGCATGACGCTCTGAATCTTCTTCGGATAAACGGTTTCTGTGCGTAAATCACCATCAATCCGAAAGCGGACGTGAAGTTGTTTCTCATGCGGATCGAAGTGAATATCCGAAGCGCGTTGGTCGATTGCGCTTAAGAACAACTGGTTCACGAGGCGGATAATCGGTGCATCGTCTCGACTGACAGATTCCTGTCGCTCGATTTCCGGGGCATCTTCTTTTAAAATTTCGACGAGCGAGTGATCCATCTCATAGTATCGACTAATTGTCTTTCGAATCTGTTCTCTCGTTGCGATGCCAATCTCGATGTTCATCCCTGTCTGAAGACGGACGTCATCAATGGCAATGAGATCGAGTGGGTCGGCTGTCGCCACATGTAACGTATTGCCGTTCAACTCAAACGGCATGATATCGTGTTTTTGTGCCAATGCTTTCGGTACGAGCTTCGTGACCGTCACATTGATGTCGTAGGAGTACAACTCAATGATCGGCACATGCAGCTGTTCATGAATCATTTGAATCAACTGTGTCTCGGTAATATGGTTTAGTCGAATTAAGGCATCCCCTAGTTTTTCTCCGGGACGCTTCTGTGCAAGCGCCTCATCGAGCTGACTCGTCGTAATGAGCGCAGCCTCGATGAGCATCTCACCTAATCTTCGTTTCGTTCGTCTCACGTTACTTCACCATCCTTTGAGGAGCCTCCTCCTGCTCGGTCTTGTCGTTCCGTTCTTCGACAAAGACGCTCGCAGCCACTCCTCCAATCAATGCAACGATAAGAATCACCCATGCCCACCATGTTTGAACGAGTGATTCTTCTACCATCAAATAGACGCCACCAGACAGAAGGGCAGTCCACAGGCTGATGACAAGCTTCGTTTCACGTTTTCTCGTCATCGGAACGGATAAAGCGAACAGTGTCAATGTGGCGAGTACCCAAAAGCCGAGTAAAATCAAATAGCCGATCATCCCACTGCCTCCTCTTCTGCAGGTTCTTCTAATACGGGCGGTTCTGCCTCAAATGGGTCGTCGTTCGAATCATTCGGGAACGGGTCTTCTTCCTCGTCCTCATCCGGGAATGTCGGGATGACCGGTTCGACCGGATCCGGTGGCGGAAGCGGAACGGAACTCTTCGTCACGATTTCCGGTGTCGGTGCATAAAAATCAAACCCGAGTAATTCCAACGTCTCCCCTTCTTCAGTCACAGTGACCCGGTAGAGCTTACCTGACTGTCCATCTTGACCTGACTGGGTGACCGATGAACTGCCTGACGGGAGCGAAGATGAGAAGCGCACGACTTTTTGATGCGGTACCGTCTTCACTTCTTCAACTCTCGCTTCGAAAGCGGCGTCAAAAGGTTGACCGAGCAATTGAACCGTCACAGAACCCCCTTCATCCAAGACGAGGATGGCATATGATGTGTCTTCTCGGTTTTGAACAGCAAAGTTCGAGCGCTCATCTACTTTCGTGTCATAGCCTAGCTCCACCCCGGAAGGAAGTGTTTCGTGAGGCACACGTTCGAGAATGGCGAACGGTGTCGCCGCAAATAGGCGATAGAATGAAGACCCTAGTGTCGTGAGCGCTTCGTAATCTTCTCCGAACGATTTGAGACTAAAGATGTCTCCCGCTGCCATCTCGAATCCGTTCATTCGATCAAGGGCTGACTGCATAGCCGGTGTCGGGCTCACAGTGAACGAGGCGACGACTTCATTTTCTGCCGCGACTTGCTCTAATGTCACAGATGACTCCAACATCGATGCGGCATCCATCAACGCCGGGGCAATCATCGTCAGCGTGACGGGTTGACCTTCGAGATAAGGCTCGACTTTCGTTTCATCTACGGATGTCAACAGCGGATAGTCACCTGTATCTTTAATGGAGTCTAACGTATTCGATACATCGAACGTCACGACCTCTTTTCCAATCTCCATGACCGTCCCATCCATCAAATTGATTGAAAAGGGTGTCGTATTAAAATCTTTAATCGCATTATCGAGACGAACGTCCGCTTCTTCTTTCGTCATCCCTGATACGTCGACACCTGCGACCGTCGTATCTTTTTTATATGTAGCACTCGACTCAGCAGACGCATCTAAGTAATTGACGAGTCCAATCGTCGGTAATGTCACGAGTACGACGAGTCCAATCAAAATGATAAGATGCATCCCATACCGCTTCATGTAAAATCCCCCCGTGTCTAATCCGACTTCTATTCTATATATCCGTTCAGCGTATAACTTTAGTATAATATGTATTGTACAAAAAATAACATTTAATTCAGTATTGCATACGTTATTTTCCGATTGTTTTACTTTTTTTGAATAGGAGGTCAATGTCTTGTCGCATTCCGAAAAAGGTTTTACGCTCGTCGAAGTGCTCGTCTCCATCGTTGTTCTTTCAATTGTCTCATTTTCTTTACTTTCGATTTTCAGCCAAAGTTTGAAGACGACACACGACAGCCTCAATCAAACGATTGCGAACCAAGTGGCGCAAAACACGTTACATACTTTAAATCGACGGGCCGCGTCCGTTGATGAACCGCTCGAACTGCGTCAATTGTTGAATCGGGACGGGATCAGCTCGACGTGCGACTTCTGCGAAGATACCCGAATCCATGGGGATACGTATATCACAACCATTCAATCGCTGTCCACTGCACCCGGACATACAATTGAAGTTGAAATTTCGGTGACGACCGACCGTTTGCAAACGCCCGTCACCTTGAAAGGAGTCATTTCGAATGCGACATTGCGCGAACCGTTCCCTGAAACGGCTGTCCCGACAACTGACTGAGATGGAGAAGCGTGAAGACGGCTTCACGCTCGTCGAGTTGCTCGTCACAGTCGTCGTCGCTTCGATTTTAAGTGGCGTCATCATTACGGCCTTTATCACTGGAACGCTCGGTTTTCAAATGACGAACGAGACGAGTGACCTTCGAAGCGAGGCCGACTATTTGATTGCCTCCGTGCTCTCTGATGTGAACCGGACCGAATTCGACGCCGTGATGGAAGTGGACGGCTCGTTTCAATTTTATCGATTGTCCGCTCCAGACATATCGGAAGCCGGAATGATTTACCGGGAGGCGGGATACGTGCCGACCGACTTGGTTCTCTCAGAGGATTCGTTTACGCCTTCTAATCCACAAATCACAGTCGAACGGATGACCATCCAGTTAAAAGATCCCGTGTTCGATCCGAGACGCCCGACTTACATGACCGGTGGACTCATCGAAATCGAGATGGATTTGACTCAATCAAACAATCCCGATTCTGTTACGACATTTGAAAGCTCCATCCCATTCTAAGAAAGGAGGCATCCTGATGCGAAAACGTGAAGACGGATATGTCCTCGTGCTTGTTCTCGTGACGATGGCGGCTCTCGCCGTCCTCTCGCTCGCCGCCATGCAAGTCAACTTGGCGTCGAATAAATTGACGGTCATCCGTACGGAAGATACTCAACTGAATGAAGATGCGAAAAGCGCACTTCGCCTCATCGCCGATGAGGTTCGGACCCAGTTCCCGCTTCACGGAGAAGCGGAAGTCCCGACTCATATGGAATCGGAAGCGGCATTCCAAAGCAAGGTTCAGTCGCTCATCGTCAGTGACGAACCGTTCACGGCATTGACTACGGATAGTGAGGTCCGCTATTCCATCGAGCTGAAGAAAGATGCTACGGATACCGCCATTCAGACGGCGCCGTTCACGACGATTCTCCAAGTGAACGTCACGGCATCGCGACAAGTGAATCCGGAACAACCGATGCTTACCGTTGAATACACGCAAGACTTATACTTGACGGCTCTCCCGTCCTTTTTATACTACGTCCTCGGGTCCGACCAACAGTTGGACGTGAACGGCATGCCGACGATTCAAGGAAATATCTATTCAGGTGGTCCTCTCGCTTTCATGCGTCAAGCGAACTTCCAATTGGATGGTGTGGCGAAGCAGATTGAAAATGTCGATTCTAGTCGTCTTCACTTGAATGGCCGAATCGATTTAGTCGAATTGAGCGATTGCTTGAGTTGCCAGCAAGAGAACTACTTCACGGTAGGTCCGGAACAAGCTGGCGAGAAGGCAGACGCCGGGGTCTCCCCGAGTCGCTTTTCTCCATTCCAATACGACTACTCAATCATCGAATTTTTAAATCGACGACTCGACACACCGCTCGCATACACAAATGACGTCGATTCAATAATCTTTGAAGAAGGTCTGATTCGCTCGACCAATCAAGTGTTCGAACTCGAGCGCGTGCTCTCGGAAGATGGGACATCGATTATCGAACGCCCGACTTCGTACTTACGGGCGGATGCCTACAACGCCCTCACCGACCCGACCATCGTGACATTACCGGATGCCATTTCGGATCGCGCCATGTATGTCACGGAATCCATCACCGAGTCGAATGCCCCGCTTCTTTTCGACGGGGACGTCGTCATTGAATCACTCGAGAAGCTGACGATTGCACGGCCACTGATCGTACGTGGTGACTTGACCATTAAAGGGAACGTCTCCTTCAGTTCGACAGTCTACACGCTCGGTGATACGTTCATCGACCGAGCCAATATTCTTCCGATTGATGCAGACAAAGGGAACTCACTCATCCTGTTATCCAAAGGAAAGATTCTGTTGAACCGAATCAACGAGTTTGATGACACTCCGACGACGCTCCAGGCGTTCATGTATAGTGACTCGAACGAACCGACCTATGTGTATGCGGTCGGATCTATTCTCGAAGTCAACGGAGGTCTGTACAGTAAAGGACCACTCGAAGTGAACGTCTTCCGTGGGACGTTTAACGGTGGGAATGGCTTAAGCCCAGCTGAGAACTTCGACCGTCAAGTTCCAGCTCACGAGGCCGAAAAGTCTCGATTAAAACTGACATATAACGATTCCGTGTTCAATCAACTTGAAACATTACCGGTCACGAATCAACTTCAATTCTTTGTCAGTCATCCGGTTCAATTGAAATGAATTCAAAAAATCGGCTTCCTCTCTGATTGAGAAGAAGCCGATTTTTTTAGTTCCCCATCTTTAAAATGAGGTCCGAGTTGTAGTCTTTGGCCGTCTGTTCCATCGCTTTTGTCCATTGCGCGCCGTTATCAAGAAGCAGTTGCGTCAACTCGACCTGATTGTGACGGACCGGCTGCAATAACACCGATTCGGTATTTTGAATCATATAGCCTTGTCCGAGGAGTTCTTTGACCGCATCAAGGTTCAACGAGTCGACCGCGATGCCGAGAAGTCGATCGTCTTCAACATAACGCATCGCCAACTTCCATTGATCCGGACTGCCGTTCGCACTGAACAATGGTGTGATAACGGGAATCCCTTCCACTTCCTCGAACGGGTCAATCCCTTGCTCGAAGTATGCTTCAATCACGTCTAGAGGTGCGAGCGTCACTGCTGTGGCGAATTGTTCGGCTGTCGGCACAACTTTTTGGTCCTCTAAAACAAGTCGGACGGCCTCCCATTCTTCCCTTGCCTGTAAATCTGTCAATTCTTCTTCTGTCACCGAAGAGCGTTGACTCACTTCTTTTACTAACTCGTCACCGGATAACTGCGAGAGCTCGGGTTGGGATTGACTCCAGTACAGGAGCCCTCCCAATCCGATGACGAGAATCAATCCGGTGATGCCAATCATTATTCGCTTGCGATTCATCATTCGCCAACTTTCTGCCATTCACTTAATAACGGTCATCATCCTGTCCCGAGGCATTCGTTTGGATGATGCGTACATAAAACGTGTCCTTCACGGCTTCAAACGGTTTTCCAGCCGGAAGCGTCGTGTAGACTTCCACTTTCGCCACACCAGGTTTCACTGGAATCAACTCTTTTCCTGATCCACTCACTTGAACATATTCTTCGCCGGATACAATCTCCATGCGATAGTCACGCCAAGTCGAAGTCGTAGGCCAGTACTCAAGAAGAGGTAGTCGTGGTGCCGTCCCTTCACCAATATTGATTGTCATGTCTTTTGACATCAATTGGTTCGGGTATTCGTTGACACGGACAATCGACGTGTTCGAACGAATGTTTCGTAACGCATTGTCATCGAATGTCGTCTGAATTGGAATGTCAGTCACGACACCATTATTTCCGTAACCATGGTTGGCACGTAATTCATATCCTGTCGCACTTTGTGTCACCGTCAAAGCAGATGGGATGGACCCGATTCGTTCAAACGGAATGGATACGGTTGGTGTTGAGGTCACTTGAATCGAGGCGACTTCGTTCAAGCGTTTTTCTTCATCCAAACTATCCCATACCCAAAGGTCGAGTTGGCTCGGCGTTTGGCTCAAGGATGGTGCCTTGACTTGGATGGTAAAGTCGGTGCTCGGAGTAGCGATATTCAAGCCACCGAAGAGGTCACCGACATCCACAGTCGCCTTAAACTGAGTCGTACCCGGTTTCAGTCCAATGATGTTCAAGTTGTTCCCAACTTGTTCAAACTTCACACTATCCCCAGATTCGACGACATAGCGAACTGACTTGTATTGAGCCGTTTCGGGCATGATTTTTGGTGTGACCGTAGTCGTTTGACCGACATACAACTCTTTCGACTGAATAGTAAGTTGCTCAGGCGGACTGATTACATTGACTTTCGACTCCGCTACGACAAGGGGTCTCTTATCGCCCGGATCGATTGTCAATCGCAACTTCGCAGTTCCTGTTTTCAAACCGGTCACAATCGCATTGTTCCCTTGGGTGACGAGTCTCGCGACACCGTTCGCATCGAGGATTTCCCACTTCAAGCTACTCCATTTCGGGTTCGTAAAGGTGTTGCCTTTCGCATCCGTGATGGTCGGACTCACAATCTGCTGTGCTCCGATTTGTAAGGTGACGTCAGGAATCTTTGCTTCATACGCATACGGCGCCCCGATATTGATCAGCAAGTCTGGGAACGATGATTGAACCTCTAATTCCTTATCCCAGTCGTTGAGTTTATCTAAAATGTGATCTTGCTTCTTCGAATACTCAATTAACGTCGTTAATTGGTTATCCGCTTTTTTCAACTGGATGAGTGAGGCAGAAGGCTCGATGGCTCGGACGACTACTTCAAACTTCACGGTCCGGTCTCCACTATCGTTCGGGAGGAAAATGTTCGTGTTCCCATTTCGTTCATAGTACAAGTCCGGCTTCAACTGTAACTTGATTTCATTCGGCTTCGTGACAGGATATTCATTTCCGTTCGTGTCACGAATCGCCACGACTTCGAGTTGACTTGGCAGTTTTTCTGAGAAAGAGGTTGAATCCACTCGTAAAAACTTATCGCCCAACTGATTCGGCAATCGATCGAAACGTTCCGGATATTGAACTTGATAGTGAATCGTTCCCGTTTCGTACAAGTTGATTGTCGACGGGTCAATCGAACGGGACACTTGAATCAAGTCGGAAACATTCTCCGCACGTTTGACGTTGATGGTGAACGTATCGATCACCTTCGCATTCCGTTGATCGGACGTCTCGATTTTCACTTCAATCGGCCGATCTGCGACAACATCCGCTGCCGGAATCGTAAACTCTTTAACTTCGTAGTTGCGTAAGTTATCGAATGCGACCTGTTTCCCGTTATACGTGATTGTTGAATTGAGGAACAAGTCTTGGAAGTCATAATCGCTCGGCCGCCACATCAATTTGACATCTTGTCCCGCAGTCACTTCGACAGACCCGGCTTTTAAATCAGCAGAAGTATAGGACTGGTTTGAATCACTGACGGACTCAATCACGTTGTAAGGTTTATGATTTGCTCCGATAAAGGCGCGATACATCGTATTGATGAAGATTTTCTTCTCATCTTCTACCGAAAACTTGTTTGTGTGCCCAGCACCGGAGTAGGTGAAATTGTTTTTTGTATACGTATAGTAATGATTGTTTGCATCTCCATATACACGATTTCCACTTGTTGAATACAGGTTGTACCAAGGCGTCACATCCGGATCATTCAAATCGAGTGTGAAATATTGGTTATGGGTATTTGAGATATTTTTAATCGAATCGTCGAGGCGATACGGATAAGAAGTGAAAATCCCATCCTGTACCTTGACTGCCTTATTGGTTGTTTCAGGAGCACCAAATCCCATGTTCGTGTACATTTTTTGCCCTGAGATATTCAGTGAAGGATTGGCATTCACAAATTGACGTTCCCACTCGGACGTAGGCGATGACGAACTATTCGTACGGAAAATCGTATCGTGCGTCAACATGACGCCTTGTCCTGTTTCACTGAAACGTTTGACTTTCGCAGTGGCCGCAGCATTCATGCTTCCATAAACGTTGTACGAATCTTGGAAACCAAAGATCAGCATATCGTAGTCGTTATTGAGTAATGCCTGATCATAAGTACCACCCTCAAACTGACTCGTTGTACCGTCCGTTAAATTGAATTCATAATTCCCAGACGGGTCTACTAACATATTAGATAAATAGCTTGAAATTCTTCCGTTCGTGCCGGTTCCTGCAGTGAGCTGTAAGATGTTCGCTTTCACTTTTTCATCGTGGTAAAGAATACTCCCCTTACGATAATCCGCTCGACCTGTCAACGAATCCTTGACGACGAGCATCCAGTTCTTCGGTCCGCTAAACGTTGGACGCGATAATGTGAAATTGAGCGTTCCCGATTCTTTTGCCTGTTGCTCAATGACTTTTTCATCCGCATCAAATCGATCGTTATGGTCGTAATCGATATACAATTCTACGAATGCCGAAGGAGTTGGTGGTTGCGATAAAGTATAGGTAAAGTTGATTGGATGACGGACACCATCTTTTACTTGAATCGTCTGATTGCTAATCGACTGATTGTTGTACTTCACTTCAGTTGATTGAAATCTCGGACGGGAAATGGTGAGTTGATTCAACTGCTGCGCCATCTCACGATCGACATTCTGTTGATCATTTCGATTAAAGACTTTCACGTTCGCATAATCACGTTGATAGGCTGCCAAGCGTTTTAACTGTGTATCGCCGTTCGCAGCATCCTCATGCATCAGAAGCGGCAAGCCGACACGGACAACTGTATTAAATAGTTCCGTAGCTTTCAATTCTGTCAAATCGTTCAATTGATTTGTCGTGTCATGATTTTTCGAGTTAACGACAAGCGTCCCATTTTTATATTTCTCAGTTAAAGGACTGCTCCCAATCATGACCGCATCGAATGCACCTGTCATCGGAAAACGGGATGCGTTAAATTGTTTAATTGTCATGAATTGCACATTCACTTTTGCAGTATTTACATTCAGTGAAGCACGATACGAATTCACCGCATTATTGTATTCAGTCACTGAAAGTACTTTCGAAGCAGTAAAAGCATCACGAAGAACCAACACGTTAAAAATCGGTTGATTGGTCTCCGCAACTACTCTCTGTGGAATAATGGATATGATTAATACGAGAACCGCTATGTATTGCATGAGTTTACGCAATGAATAGTCCTCCCTATTTTTAGTCTTCACTACTAATTATCCCACCCACTTGAAAAAATATACATCTATTTCTTTGACATCAGGTAAATGTTTTAGCTTAGGAAACGTCTCACTTCACTGATGAAATAAAGAGACCCGGTCACAATCAACGTCTCGCTTGTCGGCGACTCGACCCAATTCTGTAGCCATGCTTTCCATTCGACAAAGCGCGCTCCATCTTTTTCTAGTTGGGCTTTCGTTCTCGCACGCGGAAAGTCAAACGTCGTCTCATATACATCTCCGACTTGTTGAAGTGAACGAACCATCGTATCGCGGTCTTTATCTTCCAAAATCGCCGTCAACACCGTGACTCTTCGTTCTTGTTTCGCTTGTAATACTAACGCCTCGATGCCTTCTTGATTGTGTGCCCCATCTAGAATGATACGCGGTCGTTTCGATACCAGTTCGTATCGACCAGGATGTTGTGCTCGCTCGATACCTCTTCGGATGGCGTCATCACTCCATCCGAGGTACCGCGCCACCGCCACGGCACACGCCCCGTTATACGCTTGATGATGTCCTGTCAATCCGAGCACGACAGATGGCATATTCTTATACGTCACGACGGTCTCTGCCCCGTCCACAATTTTTTTCACGAGTGGACGAACATCATGAATGGAAGAACCTACATCGTCCCCTTTTTGATGCAACAACTCAATCAACGATTTCTTCTCGATACTATGGAACATCGGCACGCTGCGTTTCATGATGCCGTATTTCTCTTGTGCAATCTCTTCAAGCGTATCGCCGAGAATGCCTTGATGGTCATGTCCGATTGACGTGACAATGGTCGCAAGTGGATGCGTCAACACATTGGTCGAATCAAGTCGTCCCCCGAGACCGACTTCCCAAATGATCAAGTCAGGACGTGTGTCATCAAAATAGCACCATGCCATCATCGTCAATAGCTCAAACTCCGTCAGCGTCTCTGGCGTCTCGTCCGCACAGGATTTGACACGGTTCGCCACGTCGACGAGCGCGTCTTCAGGAATCGGTTCCCCGTTCAACATGATCCGCTCCTCGAACTGAATGATATAAGGGGAAGTGAATGTGCCGACGGATAAGCCGTTCTCCATCGCCATCGCCCGTAAAAACGCGACGGTCGACCCTTTTCCGTTCGTCCCGGCCACATGGATGGATCGGCGTTCTTCTAACCCTAACTGCTCAATCATCCAGCTCATCCGCTCAAGACCCGGTTTGATCCCGAAGCGAAGCTGTCCACTCAACCAATCGAATACATCTTGTCTCGTCTTCATCTTCCACACTCCTACTGTTTACACTTCTGTTTCATTTTATCAAAATTCACGACAGCCGTTATGGAAAACAGTCTGTGCTATACTCGAAGCGAAGAAGGAGGCATGCGCCATGACTACTGACTGGAACTTCGAGGCGACTTACCTCGAACTACGTGACATCTTTTACGACCGTGGGCCCATCCATCCGGTCGACAATCCGACACTCGTCTTGTTTAACGATCCATTAGCCGCTTCGCTCGGCCTTGATGCGCAAAGTCTCAAACAAGACATCGATTTACTTGCCGGCAATCGTCAAACAGAGACGTCTTTCTCACAAGCATACGCTGGACACCAATTCGGCAACTTGACGATGCTCGGGGACGGACGCGCCCTCATGCTCGGGGAACATGTGACTCCGAACGGGAAGCGTGTCGATGTGCAACTGAAGGGTTCTGGACCGACGGAGTATTCTAGAGGGGGCGACGGACGAGCCTCACTCGGGCCAATGGTACGCGAGTTCATCATCAGCGAGGCGATGCACGCCCTCGGCATTCCGACGAACCGGGCGCTCGCCGTCGTTCAGACAGGGGAAGCCATCATGCGTCAAGGTCCGAAGCATGGAGCGATCCTGACTCGGGTCGCCTCAAGTCATCTTCGTGTCGGAACATTCCAATTCGCAGCAGGCGCCGGCTCCATCGATGACGTCATCGCTCTTACTGAAGTAGCAATCAAACGACACGATCCAGACTTGATCGATGCACCGAATCGCTATGAACAGTTCCTCGGACGCGTCGTCGAAAGACAGGCGAGACTGATTGCCAACTGGCAACTCATCGGGTTCATTCATGGGGTGATGAACACGGACAATATGTTCATTAGTGGTGAAGGTCTCGATTATGGACCATGCGCGTTCATGGACACGTATCATCCGGAGACGGTCTTCAGCTCGATCGACCGAGATGGACGTTACGCCTATGCGAATCAACCATATATCGGGTCTTGGAACCTCGCCCGACTGGCGGAGACGATGCTGCCGCTCCTTGGCGAAACGAAAGAAGAAGCGGTTGATGTGGCGAACAAGCAACTCACCCGTTATACCGAGTTGTATAAAGAAGCGTACTTTACCGGTCTCGCACATAAGATTGGCTTATTCGTCCGAAAAGATGGTGACGATGAGCTAGCGGATGAACTGCTCCGCTTGATGATGGAGACGGAGGCAGATTATACGAATACGTTCCGCTCGCTGACGCTTGGTGAGATTGAATCTCTCCCATTCTCAACCCGAGAAGATGGGAAGGCGTGGATTGACGCTTGGCAGAAACGTTTGAGTGAGCAAGGTCTCCCGGACGAGGACGTCAGTCGAATCATGCGCCAATATAACCCGGCCGTCATTCCCCGAAATCATCATGCCGAAAAAGCGATTCAAGCAGCAGAACGCGGTGACTTCGGTCCGACCGAGTCACTACTCACCATTTTGCGTGACCCATATAACTACGACAAACCGGCTGAATATGTATCGGCAGGTCCACCACGAACGTATCCGTATCAAACGTTTTGTGGTACATGAACCATCTCACTTTTGCGAGGTGGTTTTTTTGAAACTTCTTTCTCATTTATACGTAATAAGGAGTGTTCTGTTTTGAAAGGAAATGATGATGATGAATGAAATGACACTTGCTTATTGGAATCAATATTTGGAAAAAAGTAAAGTTCATCCGCTGACCGAAGTCGAAGCGTTTCAATTTGGTGATGACGCAAATGCGTTAGCAGAACTAGTCGTCTCTGGAAAGAAAACCGCAACATGTTCTGCATATATGCTTTATGAGATTGAGAATGAACCACTCCCTTACATCGGACAGTACGCTATCGTTCTCGATGCAGCAGATCAACCCATGGCCATCATTCAAACGACCGAAGTCACGATTCAGGCGATGAATGAGGTATCCGAAGCGTTTGCATTAGCTGAAGGTGAAGGAACTTACAGAGAATGGTGGGACATCCATGAGCGATTCTTTAGTAAGTTGCTTCGTTCATACCAGTTGTCGTTTACACCAAGTATGAGCATTGTCTGTGAACGCTTCAAAGTAGTGGACCAATTCAATACGAAGGAGTGATTGAACGTGAAAATGACCATTTTACCGATGCTAGTCATCACCGCTTCAGCAGCTTATGTAGTGTATAGTCTGTTTCTATCTTTAGTCGGTCAACCGATTCAGTCAAATTTGACCGGTGTGGCAATCGGTGCACTCTTCACTTCTTCGTTCTACGTCACAACAGGTCGCTTGCCGTTTTGGAGTGAGGAGGAAGAGGTATGAAACTCTTCTATATCATACTTTCGTCAGTGGTTGGAGGTCTATATTTCACATATATCGTCCACCTGTTTCGAATCGGTTTTACGACCCCACTCTACACTCAAATTCCAATGCTATTGACGATTGGAGTCATCGCCTTGTGGCTTTTCAACAAACGAACCGAACGTCGCTCTTGACGCTCGGTTCTTGTTTTACTCTGGTTCATAGAAAGGAAACAATCCAGACGAAGGTTCCGGTAAAGAATCAACTAACGTCAATATCTCCTCTTCCGAGATATTTCCCGTCACAAGAATCAATTTGTCTTGACTGATGTAGTATATTCCATTCCCATTCGGCTGATTTAATCGATAGCGTTCCACTTCATCGGCATGACCATGGATTCGCTCACCGTCTACGACACTGAATGCATCGGTCATCAAAATGGTGACCAGCTGCGTCTCATCATACAACGTCCACAGTTTTACAGGTCGTTCCACGTCATCGATTTCACTGTCAATTGTATACATCAAATCTTGTGGGAGCGCCAAGTCGTGACGTCTTTTATCAGAAGCGTCAGTAATCCCAAAGTGCTTCATCCCGTGCATGACCCATTCCTTGTCACGTGAATAGTGATATACCCCGAAGGAAGGTGTTTGGTTCGGGTGACCAATCGCAATCAATCCGATGTCTCCGACTGTCGTTTCATAGATGACATCCTTTGTGGAAAGGTGACCTTCCGATCCATCCTTATATTGCAGTGTGATTTGTTGAACCACCGCATCTGATAGCGATTCGGTGTCTTTTGGTACGTCTTCAACTAGCGTACGTACCCATTTTTTCGAAGGTTGTGTAGTTACTTCAATCGTCTCAACTTCCTCTATATCTTTCTCTATAGACTCTGTCTCTTCTGACGGTGTACATCCAACCAGCCCCAATACAAGAACACATACTATTCCGATTCGTCTCATCTCATATCCCCTTTTCTACGCCCATCTCTCCAAATTCTACCAAAACACAAAAAAACCTTCTTCAGAGAATCAATCTCCAAAGAAGGTGTGAGTCTTACTTACGCAACTCTTCCAAACGGGCGCGGACCGCGTCACGCTTGTCGAGGTAGTCTTTTTCTTTTGCTTTCTCTTCGTCGATGACGTGAGCCGGCGCCTTGGCGATGAAGCCTTGGTTTCCGAGTTTCTTCTGCACGCGCTCGACTTCTTTCTCATACTTCGCCACTTCTTTTTCAAGACGAGCGATTTCTTCTTCGAAGTTGATGAGGTCTGCGAGTGGGATGAAGAGCTCTGCTCCCGTCATGATTGCTGACATCGACTTGTCCGGGGCCGTGAGACCACGTCCGATTTCAAGCTCTGTCGCATTCGTAAACTTGCCGATCGTCATTTCGTTCGCGCTCAAGTAACCTTGTGTCGCATCATCGCTCGTCGAAATGAAGAGCTGGATCGGTTTCGACATCGGTGCGTTCACTTCGGCACGGATGTTACGAACCGAGCGGATGACGTTCATCACAGCTTCAAACGCTGGAACCGAATCGGCGAAGTGAAGGTCGTCACGACGCGTCGGGTAGCTTGCACGAACGATTGAATCGCCTTCGTGCGGCAAGTGTTGCCAAATTTCTTCTGTGAGGAACGGCATGAACGGGTGCATGAGACGCATGATCGAATCGAGCGTATGCGCGAGGACCGAACGTGTCGTGTGCTTCGCCGCTTCATCCTCACCATAGAGCGTGAGTTTCGCCATCTCGATGTACCAGTTACAGAACTCTTCCCAGATGAAGTTGTACAAGTAACGACCAGCTTCACCGAACTCGTACTTGTCGACGAGGCGTGTCACTTGGTCAATCGTGTCGTTCAAGCGTGTCAAGATCCACTTGTCAGCAAGCGTCTT
Source organism: Exiguobacterium sp. N5 (assembly GCF_025842465.1). Classification (GTDB taxonomy): domain Bacteria; phylum Bacillota; class Bacilli; order Exiguobacteriales; family Exiguobacteriaceae; genus Exiguobacterium; species Exiguobacterium profundum. The sequence goes on along the minus strand of NZ_JAPAEP010000001.1, from coordinate 214,615 downwards.
CTCACCTGTGAGGTCGATGTCTTCGACTTTAAGACCATCCATGTTCATGAGTGCGAAACGGCTTGCGTTCCAAATCTTGTTCGCGAAGTTCCATGTCGACTCGATCTTCTCCCAATAGAAACGAAGGTCGTTCCCTGGTGTCGAACCTGTGAGGAGGAACCAACGGAGTGAATCAGCTCCGTATTGGTCGATGACTTCCATCGGGTCAACACCATTACCGAGAGATTTCGACATCTTGCGTCCTTCCGAGTCACGGATGAGACCGTGGATGAGGACGTCGTTGAACGGTTGCTTCCCTGTGAACTCGAGTGATTGGAAGATCATCCGTGATACCCAGAAGAAGATGATGTCGTATCCTGTAACGAGCGCGCTCGTCGGGAAGTAACGGTTGAAGTCCGGTGCGTCCGCATCCGGCCAGCCCATTGTTGAGAACGGCCAAAGTGCTGACGAGAACCATGTGTCGAGGACGTCTTCGTCTTGTGTCCAGTTCTCACTGTCCGCTGGCGCTTCTTTCCCTACATACACTTCTCCTGTCTCGTTATGGTACCAAGCCGGGATGCGGTGGCCCCACCAAAGTTGACGACTGATACACCAGTCGCGGATGTTCTCCATCCAACGGAGGTACGTGCCTTCGAAGCGTTCTGGGACGAAGTTGACTTTCGTGTCATCGTTTCCTTGTGCCTCGAGTGCCGCTTTCGCGAGTGGCTCCATGTCAACAAACCATTGTTTCGAAAGGTATGGCTCGATGACTGCGCCTGAACGCTCTGAGTGACCAACCGAGTGCGTGTGCGGCTCAATCTTCACGAGTGTGCCGTCCGCCTCAAGGTCTTTGACGAGTTGCTTGCGGCATTCGAAGCGGTCGAGCCCTTCGTACTTGCCAGCGTTCTCGTTCATCTTTCCGCCTTCGTCCATGACGAGGATGCGTGGAAGCTCGTGACGGTTTCCGATTTCAAAGTCGTTCGGGTCGTGGGCTGGTGTGATCTTCACGCAACCTGTACCGAACTCCATGTCCACGTAGTCGTCCGCAACGATTGGAATCTCGCGGTTCATGACCGGAAGCATGATGGTCTTGCCGATGAGGTGTGTGTAACGCTCATCTTTCGGGTTGACGGCAACCGCCGTATCACCGAGCATCGTCTCGGGACGTGTCGTTGCGATTTCGATATGACCTGAACCGTCAGCGAGTGGGTATTTCATGTGATAGAATGCACCCTCGACTTCTTGATAAATGACCTCGATATCTGAAACGGCCGTCTTTTGAGCCGGGTCCCAGTTGACGATATATTCGCCACGATAGATCAAGCCTTTTTCATAAAGACGGACGAATACTTCTTGAACGGCTTTTGAGAGCCCTTCGTCGAGTGTGAAGCGCTCACGCGAGTAGTCGAGACCGAGACCAAGTTTTGACCATTGGTCGCGAATCGTCTTCGCATACTCGTCTTTCCATTCCCACGTCTTCTCGAGGAACTTCTCACGTCCGAGGTCGTAACGCATGACGCCTTCTTCACGGAGTTTTTGCTCGACTTTCGCTTGTGTCGCGATTCCGGCATGGTCCATCCCTGGGAGCCAGAGCACGTCATAGCCTTGCATACGCTTGAGGCGTGTCAACAAGTCTTGGAGCGTCGTGTCCCAGGCGTGCCCGAGGTGAAGTTTCCCCGTAACGTTCGGTGGTGGGATGACAATCGTGTACGGTTGTTTCGAATCGTCCTCGTCTGCTTTAAATACATCGTTTTCTAACCAGTAGTCGTACCATTTCGATTCCGTCGCACTTGGGTCGTACTTCGTCGGCATGGTGATTTCATTTGTCTCATGGGCCATGTGTAGCGCCTCCTCTATCTTATTGGTGAACACAAAAACGGCTTCTCTCGTCCTATATGCTAAGGACGAAAGAAGCCGTGATCTTCCGCGGTACCACCTTAGTTCGCCAAAAAATGGCGCCCTCAAAATCGAATAACGGTCGATGGACCGAACTTTCCTACTCCATTCAGAAAGTCAGCTCCGAGGCGACTTCCGCGTCCATCCCTCGCAACCTTTCACCAAGCGGTCGCGTCTCTAAAAGGAATGGAGTATGCGTACTACTCCTCATCAAAGCCATTCATCGTATCTGTTAAATAATTGTAGCGACAGAAACGTCAGCAGTCAAGATTAGAGTGAAAACTCTTCTTGAAGCTCCTTGAACGTCGCCTCGACCGCTGCGATTGTCTTCTCGATATCCTCGTCCGTATGAGCCGTCGAGAGGAACAATCCTTCGAACTGTGACGGCGGCAAGAAGACGCCGCGAGCTGCCATCTTCTGATAGTACGAGCGGAACATCTCAAGGTTCGCCGATTTCGCTTTCTCAAAGTTCGTCACTTTCTCGTTCGTGAAGAAGAAACCGAACATCGAGCCGGCACGGTTCGTGTCGTGTGGGATGTTGTATTTCTCACCAGCCTGCGTGAAGCCTTCCGCGAGACGGTCTGCCTTACGCTCGAACTCGGCGTAGTGCTCCGGTTTGAGTTGCGAGAGTGTCGTGTAACCGGCAATCATCGCAAGTGGGTTACCCGAGAGCGTACCTGCTTGATAGATTGGACCTTGCGGTGCGATCTGTTCCATGATTTCACGTTTCCCGCCGTAAGCGCCGACCGGAAGTCCGCCGCCGATGACCTTACCGAGACACGTGAGGTCCGGTGTGACACCGAAGTACCCTTGTGCACAGTTGTACCCGACACGGAAGCCCGTCATGACCTCATCAAAGATGAGAAGCGCGCCGTTTTGTTCCGTGATTTCACGAAGTCCTTCGAGGAATCCTGGTTGTGGTGGCACGAAGCCCATGTTTCCTGCGGCCGGTTCGACGATGACCCCAGCGAGGTCGTCTCCATATTTCTCAAATGCGACGCGGACTGCGTCCAAATCATTGTAAGGAACCGTGAGCGTATGGCTCGCGAGCTCTTTCGGTACACCTGGTGAGTCTGGAAGACCGAGCGTCGCGACGCCAGACCCCGCTTTGATGAGAAGCGAGTCACCGTGTCCGTGGTAACATCCTTCGAATTTCAAAATCTTTGTCTTTCCGGTATAGCCGCGTGCGAGGCGAAGTGCCGCCATCGTCGCTTCCGTTCCCGAGTTGACCATGCGGACCATCTCGATCGATGGGACACGGTCGATGACGAGTTCTGCCATCTTCGTTTCAAGCTCGGTCGGCGTCCCGAACGTCCAGCCTTTTTCAGCTTGTTCTTGGATCGCTTTCGTGACGACCGGATCACGGTGACCGAGGATGAGTGGTCCCCATGAGAGGACGTAATCGATATATTCGTTGCCATCGATGTCATAGACGCGTGAGCCTTCACCACGTTCGGCGAAAATTGGCGTCATCCCGACCGATTTATAGGCACGGACCGGGCTGTTGACACCGCCTGGCATGAGTGGACGAGCTTGTTCGAACGCTTCCTGTGAGCGCGTTTGGTTGTATGTCATGCGTAGTCTCCTTCCAAATAGCGACAGACGTCTTTTGCGAAATACGTGACGATGAGATCGGCACCGGCACGTTTGAATCCGACCATCGTCTCCATGACGATGCGTTCTTCATCGACCCAGTCGTTGAGTGACGCGGCTTTGATCATCGCATACTCACCGCTCACGTTATACGCCACGATTGGCATATCGAGTGAGTCGCGCATGTCACGGATAATGTCCATGAACGCGAGAGCCGGTTTGACGATCATGAAGTCGGCACCTTGTTCGACGTCCGATTGTGACTCACGGAACGCCTCACGACGGTTCGCCGGGTCCATCTGATACCCTTTACGGTCGCCTTCACCAGGAGCCGATTGGGCTGCGTCACGGAACGGTCCGTAATACGCAGACGCATATTTGACGCCGTAGCTCATGATTGGAATGTGACTGAATCCGTTTTGGTCGAGACCTTCACGGATAGCTGCGACGAATCCATCCATCATCGAGCTCGGTGCGATGACATCGGCACCCGCTTGTGCTTGCGTAATGGCTGTCTGGACGTGAAGTGGAAGTGATGCGTCGTTATCGACGTCCCCATCCTTCACGAGACCACAGTGACCTGTCGACGTGTACTCACAAAGGCACGTATCGGCGATGACCGTGAGCTGTGGCGCCCACTCCTTCACTTTACGAATCGCTTCCTGGACGATGCCGTGGTCATGATACGCTTCGCTGCCTTCCGGGTCTTTACGTTCCGGCACACCGAACAAAAGCACAGATTGGAGACCGAGGTCGACGATTTCTTTTATCTCTTCTTCGAGTCGGTCAAGTGAATAATTGAAGACGCCTGGCATCGAGCTGACTTCACGTTTAATGTTAGTCCCTTCAATGATGAAGAGCGGGTAAATCAAATCTTCTTTTCGAACATGATTTTCACGTACGAGGGCACGCATCGACTTCGATGAGCGAAGACGACGGTGACGGTCAAACTGGTTCATGAAAAATCCTCCCCTACACACTGTATTAATGCATCCATAGTATAACATTCTGGCACTCGTACCGGTAATGTCGACACTTGTCGGACGGCGCGTTCGGTCACTTCGCCAATGGCGTACCACGTCCCGTTGAAGTGGGACAAGTGTGGTGTGAGCGCATCGACGGCCGACGGACTCAGGACGAGTAACGCCTTCACCGTCTCGAGTTGTTGTTGTTGGTCCGAGGTCAATCGGATTGGAATCGTCTCATAGACGACCCAGTCATACACGCAAGGCAGCATCGACATATGCGACGTGTTCGCCAAATTGCCACGTGCAAACAAGACGACATCATCGGTCGAAACAACGTCAGATAACTGCTCAAAAAGCGCCTCACCCGTATACGTCTCCGGCATGAGCGAGACGGCAAAGCCCTCCGCTTCAAGCGCCCGCTTCGTCTTCTCCCCGACAGCGGCGACCTTGACGTCACGCGTCAGATTCCGAAGGGCTTGCACCGCGTTTTGACTCGTGACGACGAGCCAATCGAATCGTTCCACGGGTGGCGGTGTATACGTCTCTCTCGTCTGAATGAGCGGGACATGATGAACGGAAAGACCGCTCGCCTCGAGCCGTGCCCGTTGCGAAGCGGTCATTCGTTTCGTTCCCGTGTACCAAACGTCACTCATTGACCGAGGCGAGGATTTCACGCCCGCCACGACCGAGCAATTCTTCTGCGACTGCTTGTCCGAGTGCAACGCCGTCCGTTGACGTTTTCGTCACACGGAGCACTTCTTTCCCGTCCACTGACGCGATGAGACCTGTGAGTGTCACATCGTCACCGTTGACCGTCGCATAACCGCCGACTGGAACGTGACAGCTTCCTTCGATGGCTTTTAAGAAAGTACGTTCCGCTGTCGCCGCTTTCGCCGTCACATCATCATGCAACAATTGAAGCACTGCTGTCACTTCTGCATCGTCCTTGCGGCTCTCGATGGCGAGTACGCCCTGGCCGACAGCCGGTACCATGACGTCCGGGTCGAGCGCTTCAAAATCGACACGATCCGTCCATCCCATCCGCTCGAGTCCTGCTTTCGCGAGCAAGATGGCATTGTAGTTCTCGGAGTCCAACTTCTTCAGACGCGTGTCGATGTTTCCACGAATCCATTGAATCTCAAGGTCAGGACGGGCTGCCAAGATTTGAGCACCACGACGGAGTGAGCTCGTTCCGACAATCGAACCTTTTGGAAGCGTCTCGAACGTGTAGCCGTTCTCACAGATGAGGACGTCACGCGCATCGACACGTTTCGGCATGCAGCTAATATAGAGTTCTTCTGGTAGTTCGGCCGGAACGTCTTTCATACTGTGTACGGCGAAATCGATGTCCCCATCGAGCATCTGTTGTTGAATCTCTTTGACGAACAACCCTTTCCCACCGACTTTTGACAATTGCACGTCGACGATTTGGTCACCTTTCGTCACGATTTCTTTAATCTCGAACTCGTTCTTTGCTCCAGCTTGCTTCAACTGCTCGATGACCCATTTTGTTTGAGTCATGGCGAGTTGGGAACGGCGTGAGCCGACAATGATTTTCCGCATGTTCAATCTCTCCTTCATAGAAAAAGGCGACACGCGTCGCCTTTTTGTCTTGTTAGCGCATCAATGCGCGAAGTGGTGCTTTGGCAGAAGTGGCATCTGTTTCTTCCACTTCGTCTACAGGTTGTTCCGGCAACTCGACATCAAGTCCGAACGTCTCGATGAATTGAGCGATTCGAACGTTCGCGTCCGGTTGAGCCGCTGCATCTTTAATGTAGTCAATCGGGTCACGAAGCATTTGATTGATGATCGACTTCATGTGCTTCCCGATGACTTTCTTGTCTCGTGCTGACAAATGGTCGAGCTTACGCTCAAGACTCGTCATCGTGTCTTCTTGAATATCAAGGGCACGAGCACGCAACTCGTTCATGATTGGCACGACACCAAGCGTGATGAGCCATGTTTGGAACTCTTGAATCGCTTCATCGATTTTCATTTCAATCTTTTCAGCCTCGACGAGACGCGCTTCAAGATTTTTGTTTACGATTCCGTTCAAATCATCGACATCGAACAAATGCACACCCGGAAGTGTCGCGACCGCTGGATCGATATCTCGCGGCACAGCGATGTCAATGAGAAGAAGCGGACGTTCGCGGCGCAACAACTGTGCAGCCGCTACATCGTCGTATCCAATGACGGCATCCTTCGCCCCGGTCGAACTAATCAAAATATCTGCATCAAGTAATCCACATGCGATCTCACGAATCGAATGGGCACGGCCTTTGAACTTATCCGCTACAGCTTTTGCTTTGCTCTCCGTCCGGTTGAAGACAGCGATTTGTTTCGCACCTGCTTCAAATAAGTTGAGTGTCGTCAATTCACCCGTCTCACCGGCTCCGACAACGACGACTTGTTTGTCTTCAAGCTGTTGATACATCTCTTGTGCGAGCGTCACGGCAGCCGAACTGACCGATACAGACATTTCCCCAATTTGCGTGTCCGTATGGGCGCGCTTGGCGAGTGTGACCGCTTCTTTGAATAATTTGTTGAAGACCGTTCCTGTCGTTCCATGCTCCTGGGCACGGAAGAAACTCGTCTTCACTTGACCTAAAATTTGTGTTTCCCCGATGATCATCGAGTCGAGGCCCGAAGTGACACGGAACAAGTGGCGAATCGCCTCTTCCCCTTCTCGAATCGACAAGTATGGTGTGAACTGCTCCATCTCTAGGTTGAACCAGTTCGCCAAGAAACGTTTCGTGTAATAACGTCCAGTATGGAGTTGATCTGTCACGACGTACAGCTCCGTCCGGTTACACGTAGACAAAATAACCGACTCGAAAATGCTCTTCTCTTCGCGAAGTGCAATCATCGCATCCACGATTTCTTGCTCCCCAAACGAGAACTGCTCCCGAATCGCGACAGGGGCTGTCTTGTTATTTAGTCCAACGACGACAATATGCATGTATCTCTTCCCCTCATCTAAAATCCACCGACGGTTGTCTCTTCTTTTTTTCAATCTCTACCGTACATTATAACAGTTCTTATCTGGTAACTATAATCTTCTGTTTGATTTTCCTGAAATAAAATAAGAACTTTTTGTGACAAAAAGAAGTAGAAATGGCGAAACTCCATTCCTACCTTTTTTTCTTATGGATTTGGCGAGTTCGGGTCCGTAATAATCGGACTCTCGGGCTCCTCTTTGTCTAAATAATGCTCACGTTCTCGTAATTTATAGATGCGAACGATATTCTGGACAACCGTTTTGGCGACCGCATAAAACGGTACAGCGATGAGCATTCCGATGATACCGGCCAAATTTCCTGCCACGAGCAAGACGATGATAATCGTGAGCGGGTGTACTTTTAACGACTTCCCTTGAATGAGTGGCGAGATGACGTTCGACTCAATTTGTTGCACGACGATGATGACAACGATGACCCATAATACCTTGATCGGATCTTGAATGAATGCCACGACCACTGCCGGTGCAGCCCCTAGGAACGGTCCAACGTAAGGGATGATATTTGTTACCATCATGAAGAGTGCGAGCAAGATGGCATAATCTACACCGACGATCCATAGACCGATCAGTGACGTGATTCCAACGAAGAATGCGACGAGCAACTGAGCGTTGACGTAACTCCGCACCGTCTCGTGCATGTCATGCAAGATGTGACGCGTTTCCTTTTCATAGCTCGATGGGAGCAATTTGACGATTGCGTCCGGTAGACGTTTCCCGTCAAGCAACATGTAGAGAAGCATGAACGGGATCACAACGATCGTGATGACCGCTGACGTCACGAATCCGACGACTTGACCGAATGATGAGGCAATGTTTCCGAATAAGTCTCCTAAGTACGACGTGATGTTCGTCGTCAAGTTACGGAACATCTCGTCATTTTCTGCCATGAAGCGTGCAAAGAACTCATTTTGTAGCAACGTGTCACGGACAGCGAACGCCTGTTTCTGAAGTTCTTTTGCGATACTCGGCATAGCGTTGACGAGCGACGTAATTTGTTCGCCTAAAACCGGTCCGAGAATACTGAAGACAAGTGTAAAAATAAGCACGAGTCCGATCAGTGTGATGGCTACAGCTAACGTTCGCTTCCCTTTTAAGCGTTTCTCTAAGAAATCGACAATCCCGACCAGGAAATAAAAGAAGAGTCCGGCCACAATGAGTGGAACCGTGACGAGTGCCAAGATGACTTGAATCGGTTCAAACACGAATGAGATCTGTGTCCCGACCCAAATGACTAAAAAGATGGTCAGCGTCCAAAAGAGGGCGCGATACCATTTGTTTTCAAACATGCGTTGCATTTCTCCACCTCGTTTACAATGATGACTATGTACTAACTATGATTATACGATAATTACCCGCTTGCGGGCTGACAAAAACAAAAAGGCGAAGGAATCCCTTCGCCTTCTCCTTATTCGCCTTCTGTGATGAGTGCGTAAATCGCTTTCCATGCCTCGTCTTTTCCTTCTGCCGTTTCGGCCGAGAAGGCGACAAAACGGTCAGATGGATCGAATTGAAGCTTACGTTTCACCGCCGCCTCATGTTTTTGACGCTGGCTCTTCTTGATTTTATCGAGCTTCGTTGCCACAACGATGACCGGAATCTCATAATGTTTCAAGAAATTGTACATCGTCACATCGTCACCCGTAGGATCATGACGGATATCGACGAGTAAGACGACGCCACGAAGCGCCTCTTGGCTCGTCAAGTACTGCTCCATCATGACGCCCCACTTCTCACGTTCCGTCTTCGAGACTTTCGCATATCCGTATCCCGGAACGTCAACGAACATGATTTCATCATTGATGTTGAAGAAGTTGAGGGTCTGTGTCTTCCCTGGTTTCGAAGACGTCCGTGCGAGCGCCTTCCGTTGGCAAATCTTATTGATGAACGACGATTTCCCGACGTTCGACCGCCCGGCCAGTGCCACTTCCGGCAATTCATGGACCGGGTAATGGTCTGGCGCGACGGCACTCGTCACGAACTCTGCTTTGTTGATCTTCATTTAATTTCCTCCAAATGCTACATCTAGTACTTCATCGAGTGTCGTCACGGGAACGAACGTCAATTTCTCACGAACCGTCTCTTGAATATCATCGATGTCTCGCTCATTATCTTTCGGAATGACGATGGTCGTCAACCCGGCTCGATGAGCAGCGAGCGCTTTTTCTTTCAATCCGCCGATTGGCAAGACACGTCCACGGAGTGTGATCTCACCTGTCATCCCGACATCACGATGGACTTTCTTCCCGGTCAATGCGGAAATTAAGGCTGTCGCAATCGTGATTCCTGCCGACGGTCCGTCTTTTGGCACGGCACCCTCTGGCACGTGAATGTGAATGTCTTGTCGCTCATAGAACGTCGGGTCAATCCCGAACCGCTCTGCGTTTGCACGGACATAGCTATATGCTGTTTGTGCCGACTCCTGCATCACATCACCAAGTTTACCCGTCAACTGAAGTTTGCCTTTCCCTGGAGCGAGCGCCACTTCGATTGTGAGCGTGTCGCCACCAAACGCCGTGTAGGCAAGGCCTGTCACCGCACCGATGGAGTCCTCGGTCTCCCCTTTTCCGTAGCGATACTTCGGCTTCCCAAGATACGTGATGATCGCCTTTTTCGAAATCGTGACCCGTTTCTTCTCCCCGATGGCGATTTGTTTCGCGGCTTTTCGGCAGAGTGATCCGATGACGCGTTCTAAGTTCCGGACGCCGGCTTCACGTGTGTAACGACGGACGACTTCATAGAGCGCATCTTCTTTAATCGTCAACTGACTCTTCTTCAATCCGTGCTCTGCCAATTGTTTCGGCACCAAATGGCGCTTCGCGATCTCTACTTTCTCAAGCTCTGTGTACCCACCGATTTGAATCAATTCCATCCGGTCAAGAAGCGGTGCTGGGATTTGTGAGACATCGTTCGCAGTTGCGATAAAGAGAACGTTCGACAAATCGAACGGTTCTTCGATGTAGTGGTCCGAGAAGGAGACGTTTTGTTCTGGGTCGAGCACTTCTAGCATCGCGGACGCCGGGTCCCCTCTGAAGTCAGAAGCCATCTTGTCGATCTCATCGAGCAAGAAGACCGGATTTTTGCTTTCCGCTTGCTTCAGCCCACGGATGATCCGTCCTGGCATCGCACCGATATACGTACGACGGTGCCCACGGATTTCCGCCTCATCACGCACACCACCGAGTGAGACACGAACGAAGTGACGTTCAAGTGCCGAGGCGATCGAACGGGCGAGTGACGTCTTCCCGACCCCTGGAGGTCCGGCGAGACAGAGGATTGGTCCACGAAGCGAGTTCGTCAACTGGCGGACGGCCAAATACTCGAGGATACGGTCTTTTACCGATTCTAAGCCGTAATGGTCATCATCAAGGACGTCTGCCGCATGTTTCACGTCAAGCTTATCTTCCGTCTCAATGCCCCACGGAAGAGAGGTGACCCAGTCGAGGTAGTTACGGATGACCGCATACTCCGGAGACGTCTGCGGCACGACGTTCAATCGTTCCGCTTCACGCATGACGTTCTTCCGCGTCGTCTCTGGCAAGTCGAGCGCCTCTAGCTTCTCACGAAGGCGGTTCGGTTCTGACTCTTGCGTCTGGTCACCGAGTTCTTGTTGGATCGTCTTCATTTGTTCTCGTAAGTAGTACTCGCGCTGTGACTGCTCAATTGACTTCTTCGTCCGCTCACGCATCTCTTGCTCGAGTTCAATCACTTCGACTTCATGTGCGATAATTTCAAGCAGTTCAAGTCCTCGCTTGACGGCATCTGCCTCTTCGAGCATCGCTTGGCGAAGCTCGACGTCGACATCGAGTTTTGACGTGATATAGTCCGTGAGTGATTCAAGCCGCTCATACATCTCGAAACGGCGACGCTCATCTGGCGACATACCCTTAATGTTTGCGACGAGTTTTCCGAACTGTTCTTTCAACAGACGGACGAGTGCTGTTCGTTCGACCTCTTCCCCTTCTACGAGTTCGACCGGTTCGATGTTAGCGAACCAACCTTCATCCGTCGATTCGACCGAGTCGACACGGACGCGCTCTTTCCCGACGATCCGAACCCGAATCGTCTCGTTCGACAGTTCACTCATCTTCGCGATGTGGACACGCGTTCCAACCGTGTATAAGTCTTCCGGTTCCGGTGACTCGTTCCCTGTTTCTTTCTGTGTCACGACAATCAAATCTGTTTCATGCTCCTTTGCGGCAAGGAGCGCCCGAAGGGATAACGGGCGTCCGACATCGATGGTCACACCGATGAGCGGATATACGACGACTCCTCGCAAAGGAAGGATTGGTAATTTTTCCATTTACAACGCCTCCTGTGCAAAAAGGCCCAAAACTCGGATGTGCCGAGTGTTTGAGCCTTCTTCGTTAAAGAATTATGCTGTCTCTTTGTTGTCCCCTGTCTGTTCGACAGTACCGTCACGAAGGACGTATTTCGGACCGGCAAGACCCGTAATCGTTTCATCCGTGATGATGACTTTCTCGATATCGTCACGCGATGGGACAGTGAACATCACATCGAGCATCATTTCTTCGATAATCGAGCGGAGACCGCGCGCGCCAGTCTTACGTTTGATCGCAAGTTTGGCGATTTCGATCAATGCTTCGTCTGTGAACGTCAATTCGACATCGTCAAGCTCGAGCATTTTCTCGTACTGACGGACGAGAGCATTTTTCGGCTTCGTCAAGATTTCAACGAGCGCTTCTTCATCGAGTGTCGTGAGCGTCGCCATGACTGGCAAACGTCCGATGAACTCAGGAATCAAGCCGAATTTTTGAAGGTCTTCAGGGAGTGCGCGGGCGAGCAAGTCTTCTTGCGTCAACTCGCGATTCTCTTGGTCGTTTCCGAAACCGATGACTTTCTTCCCGATTCGGCGTTTGACGACCGATTCGATGCCGGCGAATGCGCCACCGACAATGAAGAGAATGTTTGTTGTGTCGATTTGGATAAATTCTTGATGCGGATGCTTACGTCCACCTTGTGGCGGTACGCTTGCTGTCGTGCCTTCAAGAATTTTAAGGAGCGCCTGCTGAACGCCTTCACCGGATACGTCACGCGTAATCGATGGGTTTTCAGACTTACGGGCAATCTTATCGATTTCATCGATGTAGATGATCCCTTTTTCAGCCTTCTCGACATCATAGTCAGCCGATTGAATCAATTTAAGCAAGATATTCTCAACGTCTTCCCCGACGTAACCTGCTTCCGTCAAGCTCGTCGCATCCGCGATTGCGAATGGGACGTTCAAGACGCGAGCCATCGTCTGAGCGAGAAGCGTTTTTCCGCTACCCGTTGGTCCAATCATGACGATGTTCGACTTCGCAAGTTCGACATCATCCGAACGGCCACCGGCGTTGATACGTTTATAGTGGTTATAGACAGCAACTGAAAGCGCACGTTTGGCGCGGTCTTGACCAATGACGTAATCGTCTAGGATGTTACGAATCTCTTGTGGTTTTGGAATGTCTTTGAATTCAACTTCTTCCTCTACACCGAGCTCTTCCTCAACAATTTCATTGCAAAGTTCGATACATTCATCGCAAATGTATACGCCAGGACCGGCGACTAACTTACGAACTTGTTCTTGCGATTTTCCGCAAAACGAGCACTTGAGTTGCCCCTTTTCCTCGTTAAATTTGAACATTCGATACACCCCTTCTGTGGTGAAAATGGATGTAAGTGCGATAAATCGCGATTTGAATTTTCTGGTGCGATGCACCGCGAAAAGACATTTTACATCTCTGCGTTGAAATAATTGTAGCATGAACATATTGCGACTTCAAAGAATTACACATGCAATGTGCTGTGACAGAAAAAAGGACGACCGCTAGGCAGTCGTCCTTTCGAATATCAGCTTACTTCGCTTTACCGTTTTCAACGAGGATGTCGATCGCTTTACGGAATTTGAGGTCACCTTTAAGTGTCTCAAGTCCACCTTGCGGAGCGAGCATCGTACGGAGTTGGTCCGGGGCGATGTTGTAAAGTTTAGACATTTCTTCAAGCTCTTTCTCAGCATCTTCGTCAGATACTTCGATTGCTTCTTTGTCAGCGATTGCTTTCAAGACGAGACGAGCTTTTACGCGCTCTTCAGCTTGCTCTTTCATCTCTTCGCGCATTGCTTCTTCAGAAGTACCAGTGAGCTCGAAGTACATGTTAAGGTCGATTCCTTGTGAAGATACACGTGAACCGAACTCTTGTACCATGCGGTCAACTTCTTGTTCAACGAGAACTTCCGGTACGTCGATTGTCGCGTTAGCAGTTGCCTGCTCTACGAGTTGGTCGCGCATTGTACCTTCAGCTTCTTGTTTCTTACCAGCTTCTAAACGCTCACGGATGCTTGCTTTCAACTCGTCGAGTGTCGAAACAGACTCGTCGATGTCTTTTGCAAACTCGTCGTCGAGTTCAGGAACTTGTTTTGTTTTGACTTCGTGAAGTTTGACTTTGAATGTCGCTGGTTTACCCGCCAAGTTTTCAGCGTGGTACTCTTCAGGGAATGTTACTTCAACGTCTTTTTCTTCACCAGCAGTCATGCCGATCATTTGCTCTTCGAATCCTGGGATGAATTGACCAGAACCGATTTCGAGTGTGTAGTTCTCAGCTGTGCCGCCTTCGAACTGCTCACCGTCAGCGAAACCTGCGAAATCAAATACAGCTGTATCGCCGTTTTCGATTGCACCTTCTTTAACAGCTAGTTCTGCGCCTTGCTGTTGAAGTGCTTCAAGTTCTGCTGTTACTTCGTCTTCTGTTACTTCAGTTGAAACAGCTTCGTACTCGAGGCCTTTGTATTCGCCAAGCTCAGCTTCTGGCTCAACCACGAATGTCACTTTGAAAGCGACTGGTTTGCCTTTCTCGAGCGTGCCGTCTACATCGATGTTTTCGAGCGCGATTGGTTCGAAACCAGCTTCTTCAACCGCACCTTGGATTGTGTCGCGGTAGAGAATGTCGAGCGCATCTTGATAGAGTGCTTCTTCTCCATACATTTTGTTGAACATTGGGCGTGGCAATTTACCTTTACGGAAGCCAGGCACGTTCAAGTCTTTGACGACTGTTTTAAATGCGGCGTCAACTGCTTTATCAAAAGCTTCTGCAGGAGCTTCGTACGTGAGTACGCCTTGGCTACCTGATGTTTTTTCCCATTTTGCTGTCATGCTAAGTCCCTCCAACAATTCGTTTATACCGTACAAAAATGTACAACAATCCGTATTATAGCATAAATCCTCGGTAAGCACACAAGGATTTAGTCTAATAACGCCTGTGTAAAGCGAAGATCCGCCTCTAAAATCTCCGCGGCTAAACCGTCGACCGGTTCGTCATGTAAAATCGCTTGTTTCGCCTGTACGAGCGCCTGTTCCACATCCGCTTTTTCGGCCGTCACATACGGATAATGCGTATACATGTAATTCATCAACAGCTGGGTCCCGATTTCATCGCCTTCAACTGATTTTTGAAGAGAAAAGACGGTCTGCTCCCACGTTTCAATCTGCGCTTTTGCTTCCGTTCGTGTCATCTTGTTCGAAACGTCCCCATCCGTCCATTCGATGACATCTAGTTCGGCGAACGCTTTTTCCAACACGATCAGTTTGACGAGCTTCGGACGCTCCGACACGAGCAGTTCATGTAGCACATTGTCGAGCACCGGGTCGATTTGAAAGTGAACATGTTGTAATGCTTCAATCTGTTCCCCCGTACTCCCTCGCGTCAGCGTTCGTTTCAACTTGGCAATTGCCGCCGGAAACTCCGTCATCTTCAACACTTGAAGTACCTGATGTGCCTGTGTGTTGACCGTATCCTTCTTGTCCTGCCATTCGAGATACTGGTTGATCCAGTGCGCCGCTTCAAACGGTTGGTCACGCATGATGTAATACTGCGCAATCTGCAACCCTCCTGAGGCCGGTTCTTCCGCCTCGGACATATGGATGCTGACGAGTTCCTGCAGCTTCTCGAGTGTCTCCGGATCGTCCGGTCGTTCCATTGCACATTGGAAGATTTCCATGAAAATAAACGGGTCCCCTGGAATCGTCTGATACCAATCCCATAAAATCGGTTCGATCCGCTGTCGTTCCCCAGAAGCATCTGCCTCCTGAATCATCTTATGCAGACGCGCCCAATTCCCAGGGAACGGATAGTCCTGATCCTTTTCCTTCTCCATCTTCCCTCACCCTCTCTTCCATTCCCCTTCATCTTCCGTTAGGACGCGATTCCTTGTCAATCGATTTCCCGGAAAATGAAAAAAGAGACGTTCTCCGTAGAGAGCGTCTCTATTTTAATGGAAGCGTCCCAAGAGGGATTCGAACCCCCGACCGACGGCTTAGAAGGCCGTTGCTCTATCCTGCTGAGCTATTGGGACATTGACATGAAAACTATAATAGAAAAATGGTTTCCTGTCAATCGATTTCCCATCCGAAACTCATAGTTTTCCTGAGATGTCCAAGTCTTCAACGTGAGAACCGTCTTCTGAGCGATAGAAACGCACTGTTGCTTCTCCCGCTTCGAGATCGAGTAACGCATACGTTTTGTCCGTTCGTCCTCGCGGCATGCGAATCGAACCTGGGTTGATGTAGACAACCCCGTCCTCGATCAGCGCACCCGCCACATGCGAGTGACCGAACAAGACGACATTCGCTCCCACTTCTTCCGCTCGATACCGTAGACGGTTCAAATCGAATTTGACGTCATGATGGTGCCCGTGAACGATTAAAATCGTGCCGGCATCCGTCGTCTCGATGCGTTCGAGGGGAAGATCTCCACCGAAATCACAATTCCCCCGAACCGTTCGATAAGGTAACAAATGTTCATCGACAAGGGCGAGTTGTGAATCCCCGCAATGGAAGGCGTCATCAATTTCCGCCTCGTGCCTTTCAAAAATCGTCGTCAACTCTTCGGTCAAACCATGACTATCACTCACTATTAGAAAACGCATAAGCTTCATCCTTTCATGAATGGTATGATTTCTGCCTCCAGTTTTCGTAGTGCCTGTCCACGGTGGCTAACGACCGCCTTCTCGTCACGCTCCAACTCTGCCGCTGTCTTATGAAGCGATGGGACGATAAAGAGTGGATCGTATCCGAAGCCATTTTCGCCTTGTGGGGAATAACCGATTGTCCCTTCGATCGTTCCACGAACGATCAACGTCTCTCCGCTCGGTTTTGCGAGACAGAGCGCACAGACGAAACGAGCCGTACGATTCGTTTCTCCGTTCAATTTTTCAAGAAGAAGTGCATTGTTTGCCTCGTCTGACTTTTCTGGACCTGCAAAGCGGGCTGAATATACTCCCGGTGCCCCGTCAAGTGCGTCGACTTCAAGACCGGAGTCGTCCGCCAGAACGGCATGTCCAAAATAAGCTGCCGCCTCGGTCGCTTTTAACGCCGCGTTCTCTTCAAACGTCGTGCCGGTCTCTTCCGTCTCTGGTGCATCCGGATAGTCGAGTAGTGATTCGACCTCGAACCCGAGCGGCGTCAGCATTCCTTCGAGTTCTTTCACTTTTCCAGGATTGTGTGTCGCAATGATCAACTTCATAATGTCTCCTCCGAACGTTCTCCGACGTACCACCAAGAAGCACCAAGTGCCGCTTCCGCCGTCTTGAATAATGATTCGATGCCGTGTTGCGCGAGCGCGAGCATCTCGTTCATCTCTTGTAGCGTGAACGTCGCCTCTTCCCCTGTACCTTGTACTTCGACGAATCGTCCGCTTGCCGTCATGACGACATTCATGTCGACCTCTGCCGCGGCATCTTCTAGGTAATCCAAGTCCAAGACGAGCTCATCGGTCCGTCCGACAGAAATCGCAGCCACACCTTCTTTAATCGGTGTATCTTCAAGTTTCCCTTGGCGAATCAAGCGATCGACGGCCAACACGAGCGCGCAAAAGCCACCGGTGATGGAAGCCGTCCGAGTCCCGCCATCCGCTTGAATGACGTCACAGTCGACCCAAATCGTCCGTTCGCCGAGACGTTCTAAGTCCACGACCGAGCGGAGCGACCGGCCAATCAAACGCTGAATCTCCATCGTTCGTCCCGATTGTTTTCCACGTACCGATTCCCGGACAGTACGGTCTCCCGTCGCCCGTGGGAGCATCGCATATTCTGCATTGATCCACCCTTGTTTCTTTCCGCGAAGGAAATTCGGTACCCGCTCTTCCACAGTCGCGGTACAGATGACTTTCGTATCGCCGATTGAAATTAAAACGGACCCTTCCGCATGTTTGTTCACGTGCGGCACAATCTCGACTGGGCGCAGTTCATCAAATCGTCTCGCATCACGCAATGCCGGTCACCTCGACTTTCTCCGCATGAACCGGACGCCCGAGCCATTCGCTCGCGAGTCGGTCAAATAGTTCGATATCACCCGTCGCATAGAAGGCATGTGCCGGGACTGCATCCAATCCATTCTCAAGTTCCTGATAATCGAGCATCGCAGCCACTTCAAGCGCCGTCTCGTCACCTGATGAGATGAGGTGGACGTCCGGTCCGACCACATCTTGAATGACCGGGGCAAGGAGTGGGTAGTGCGTACAACCGAGAATCAGCGTATCCATCTCGGATGGTTGAAGTGGACGAAGCGTCTCCTCCACCACTTGTCGCACGCGCTCTCCAGACACTTCTCCAGCCTCTACGAGCGGGACGAACGGTGGGCACGCGAGTGAATACACATCGACCTCACCTGCCACGTGACGTAACGCCTTCTCATATGAACCGCTCTCAATCGTCATCTTCGTACCGATGACACCGATATGCTTGTTGCGCGTTCCTTTGACAGCCGCGCGGGCACCCGGGTCGATGACACCAATGACCGGGATGTCGAGACGTTTGCGCGCCTCTTTCAATACGACCGCGGTCGCCGTATTACAGGCGATGACAATCATCTTGACGTCTTTCTTCAATAAAAATTCAATCAATTCCCATGTATATGCTTCAATCTCATCGTGCGGACGCGGCCCGTATGGACAGCGTTCAGTATCTCCGATATAGACAATCTCTTCTTTAGGGAGTTGGCGCATCAATTCTTTGACTACCGTCAACCCGCCGACTCCTGAATCGAGGACTCCAATCGCTCGTTTCATTTTCATCACTTCCATTCTCACCTATCTTACCAAAAAACCTCGGACGGAAAAAGAAACGTTCCCATGACAAAAAAAGACGAGGTCGCCAGTGGCGCCTCGTCCCTTACCCGAATTACTGAGCAAGACCTTCGCTAGTGAGCATGTCAGAAAGCGTGTTGATTGCTTCTTCTGCATCTTCACCTTCAGCAGTGATCTTGATTGTAGAATCTTTTGCGATACCGAGTGAAAGTACACCCATGATCGACTTCAAGTTAACTGTTTTACCATTGTACTCGAGGTTGATGTCTGATTGGAACTTAGAAGCTGTGTTAACTAACTGAGTAGCTGGACGAGCGTGAATTCCTGAATCAGCAACGACTGTGAACGTTTTTTCCATGAGATGATGGTCTCCCTTCAAAATTCAATTCTACAGGCGAACCAGCAGAATATTTTTTGTTTGTGAACTCATTATCAAATGATAGCGGATTCGCAAAAATTCTGCAAGCGGTTTTTATATTCCGGAGTCCATTCCGTAGGACGACCTTCCTTCGTTAAATGAACGAGGTTTGTCCGTCCGGCGAAAAGGAGTTGCTCTCCGTCATATGCCCCGTAATGAATATCACATGAAGTGTTTCCGACCGTCAAGATATTGGCATGCACAGTCAGCTGTTGACGTGGCATGACTTGTCGAACATAGTCACATTGCGCATCGGCGACAACGACGAATCCGTCCTTTAAAGAGAATCCTGTCGCCTCTAACAACTCGATCCGGGCATCTTCGAAATAGATGAACGGAATTGTGTTGTTCATGTGACCATACGGGTCGCACTCCGAAAAGCGGACTTTCACATCGAGCGCGACACCTGCTTTGACACGTGTTTCCCAACCTGGCTCTCGAAAGTACTTGGTCATCGGCTCGCTTACGCCTCGACCGCAGAACCGGTGCGACCTTTGTCACTACCGAAGAACTGTTTGAACGAGTGAAGCGTCGTTTGACGGTTCATCGAAGCGATTGACGTCGTGAGCGGGATGCCCTTCGGACAAACTTCGACACAGTTTTGTGCGTTTCCGCATTGCATGATGCCGCCGTCTTCCATGAGTGCTTCGAGGCGGTCTTCCGCGTGGAAGGCACCTGTTGGATGTGAGTTAAAGAGTCGGACTTGCGAAATCGCCGCTGGACCGATGAAGTCCGATTTGTCGTTCACGTTCGGACACGCTTCAAGACAAACACCACACGTCATACATTTCGATAGTTCGTACGCCCATTGACGTTTGTTCTCCGGCATACGCGGTCCTGGACCGAGGTCGTATGTGCCGTCGATTGGGACCCATGCCTTCACTTTTTTCAACGCGTCGAACATGCGTTGACGGTCGACTTGAAGGTCACGGATGACCGGGAACGTCTTCATCGGTGCAAGACGAATCGGTTGCTCGAGTTTATCGACGAGTGCCGTACACGACTGGCGCGGCTTCCCGTTGATAATCATCGAACAGGCACCACATACTTCTTCAAGACAGTTCATGTCCCAGTTGATCGGTGTCGTCTTGTCCCCGTTCGCATTGACCGGGTTACGGCGGATTTCCATCAATGCCGAGATGACGTTCATGTTTGGACGGTATGGTACCGTGAATTCTTCCGTATACGTCGCTTGATCCGGTCCATCTTGGCGTTCGATAATGAAGCGGATGTCTTTTTGTTCAGATTGCATTGGCGTCGTCATTTCGTCTTCGCCCCTTTCTTCGAGTAATCCCGTTTACGTGGCGGGATTAACGAAACATCGATGTCTTCATACGAGATATCGACTTCCCCATCTTTGTAACGTGCCATCGTCGTCTTCATGAACTGCTCATCATTACGTTCCGGGAACTCCGGTTTGTAATGGGCACCACGGCTCTCGTCCCGCTTGAGCGCGCCAAGTGTGATGACGCGTGCGAGGTCGAGCATGTGGTCGAGTTGTCGAATGAACGATGCCCCTTGGTTGCTCCAACGTGCCGTATCCGTAGCTGAAATCTTATGGAAACGTTCACGCAATTCTTGGATTTTCTTGTCGGTCGCTTCAAGTTTGTCATTGTAGCGAACAACTGTGACGTTGTCCGTCATGAGTTCACCGAGTTCACGGTGGATTTGATAAGCATTCTCTGTTCCATCCATCGCAAGGATGTTGTTGAATCGCTCGATTTCTTCACGTTCGTTGAAGTTGAAGAGCGCTTCTGAAACGCTTTCTGTCGCTTGATCGAGACCACGCATGTAGTTGACTGCCGCAGGCCCTGCTTCCATTCCGCCATGAACGGCTGAAAGAAGAGAGTTCGCACCTAGACGGTTCGCACCGTGCATCGAGTAGTCACATTCACCGGCTGCGAAGAGTCCTGGAATGTTCGTCATCTGATCGTAGTCGACCCATAGTCCGCCCATCGAATAGTGGACTGCCGGGAAGATTTTCATCGGTACTTTACGCGGGTCGTCGCCTACGAATTTCTCGTAGATTTCAAGGATTCCACCAAGTTTGATGTCAAGTTCTTTCGAGTCTTTGTGAGACAAGTCGAGGTAGACCATGTTCTCGCCGTTGACGCCGAGTTTTTGGTTGACACATACATCGAAGATCTCACGTGTTGCGATGTCACGTGGTACGAGGTTTCCGTATGCTGGATATTTCTCTTCGAGGAAGTACCACGGCTTCCCGTCTTTGTATGTCCAGACACGTCCACCTTCCCCACGAGCCGATTCACTCATGAGACGAAGTTTGTCATCCCCTGGAATCGCCGTCGGGTGAATCTGGATGAACTCCCCGTTCGCGTAAACCGCGCCTTGGCGATAAACCGCTGCCGCTGCTTGTCCTGTGTTGATGACCGAGTTTGTCGACTTACCGAAGATGACCCCTGGGCCACCTGTCGCCAAGATGACCGCGTCCGATGGGAACGCTTTAATTTCCATCGAGCGCAAATCTTGACATACCGCACCGCGGCAGATGCCTTCTTCGTCGATGACCGCACGAAGGAACTCCCAGCCCTCATACTTCTCGACGAGACCTTGCGCTTCGTAACGACGAACCTGCTCATCGAGTGCATAAAGAAGTTGCTGTCCTGTCGTCGCTCCGGCGTATGCCGTACGGTGGTGAAGCGTTCCACCGAAACGACGGAAGTCTAAGAGACCTTCTGGCGTACGGTTGAACATAACGCCCATCCGGTCGAACATGTGAATGATTTTCGGAGCATTCTCCGCCATCTTTTGGACAGGCGGTTGGTTGGCGAGGAAGTCACCTCCGTAGACCGTGTCGTCAAAGTGTTGCCAAGGAGAGTCACCTTCCCCTTTCGTGTTGACGGCCCCGTTAATCCCACCTTGGGCACAAACTGAATGTGAACGCTTGACCGGTACAAGCGAGAATAGTTTTACCGGAACACCCATCTCTGCCGACTTGATTGTCGCCATGAGTCCAGCTAGACCGCCACCGATGACGATCAAACTTTGATTTGCCATGTAAAATTCCCCCTAATTACAAGATGCCTGCAAACGTCAAAATCGAACGGATGCCGACAAAAGATAGTGCCAAGAACACGACACCTGATACGTAGCTCATGAGACGTTGCGAACGAGGTGACTGTGTGATACCCCACGTGATTGAGAACGACCAAAGACCGTTCGCGAAGTGGAACGTAGCCGAAAGAATTCCGACTATGTAGAAAATCAACATGAGCGGGTTGTCGACGATGTTTTGCATCATCTCCGCATTGACTTCTACCCCGCGCAATTTCGCAAGACGCGTTTCCCAAACGTGCCAAGCGATGAAGATCACGAGGAAGACTCCTGTGAAGCGTTGGAAGAGATACAACCAGTTACGTGCGTATGAATAGCGGTTCGAGTTGATTGATCCGAGAAACGCATAGTACACGCCGTACACCCCGTGGAAAATCATCGGCAATGCGATAATTGTCACTTCAAGGAAGTACAAATACGGTAAGTTCTCCATGAATTTTGCTGCTTTGTTGAATGACTCCACCCCATCGACGATGTAGTAGTTGACCGACAAATGGACGATCAAAAACAAACCGATTGGAATGACCCCAAGTAGCGAATGGACTTTACGACTGAAGTAGTCACGATGCGCTGCCATTCTAGTTCCCCCTTTTCACGAGCATTGGCTCGTATTGTCAATAAAAGCGTTTTCAAATGCAGATATAGCTTTCTGTCTCCTATTCTACTCTTGTGAAAATTGTATGACAAGACAACCTAGCCGATTTGTTCCACATTCTTTTCAAAATTACAGGATGACCAAATTCCAATTGGTCGTTATAATGATATAGAGAGATTGGAGTGATGGGATAGAATGGAAACGATGAGCCAACCAACTTTCGCGATTGAACTGCTTCGCGACTATGTGTTGACGGATTTGCTTGGCGAAGATTACGCCCAAGTCATCTATTGGTCAGGAAAACGGGTCGCCCGTAAGTTCCCGACGATGTCCGACGATGAACTGACTGCTTTCTTCGCAGAGGCAGGTTGGGGCGAGTTGACAATCAAGAAGGAACGTGGGAGCAAGTTTACTTATGAATTGATCCCACCACCTGCGACTCAGACCAAAGCGACAGGATACTATCAGCTTGAAGCTGGATTTTTAGCCGAACAGATTTCAGGTCGTTTCCAATGCGTCGCAGAAGGTTACGCCGATCCAACCCGAAAAGCTGTCCAAATCACCGTCCAACTAGACCGAAAAGACGACTACAAATAAGAGTCGATGCCAACGCATCGACTCTTATTTTTGTTTCCGCTGAAGTTGTTGACGCATGTAGCGACGGAATTCATTGAGTTCTTGTCGATGAAACGTCACACTTCCCCCTTCATAGCTCTGAGTCGCCTTGCGAGCAACTTCGATAATATTTCCTGGAAAATGTCCGTTCTTTACTAACCAATCGAGTGCTTCTTGTTTGGAGAGAAGGATACCTTCTTGTTCATAGGCTTGTCCGCGTATCAAGTTCAATACGCTGTACACCGTCTGTTCTTCAATCGAGTCAAGACAATCGAGCGCATCTGCTCGTATCGCATCAGAAAAATGAGCTGAATCGAATCCAGAGAGGAAGTTATGAAGCGGTTGCCCTCTCAAAGTGACACCTCGCTCTAAAATCACTAGGACGTGAGCTGCCAAATCAGGATCAGTGAATTCTTGTTGCAATTCGGTTCGTTCTTCCCTACTAGCTTCTTCAAAACGCGAGCGCCACCCTTCACTATAGTGAAACTCATAAGGACTTGGATGGTACCAATCTTCTAGTTGCGACGTCGTCATGATGCTCAGTTCGAGGGGATATGGCTCGTTGGAGTACGAGAGACAACAGTCGATGAGGTCTTGCCGCTCCTCTCGAGTCAACTCCTTCGATACGACGAGTAACAAATCTACATCACTTTGTTCCGGATGAAAACCACCCATCGCCAGTGAACCGTGGATATATATATGCTGAACAGTTGGTAGGAATCCATCGATCGCGTTTATGAAAGAAGCGATGAAGTTTTCTACGTTTTTTGAAACCTCTCTCATTCATCCGTCTCCTCGTGCACGTATTGAAGTACGGTCTCCGCTAATTTTTCTGGCAACCCTGCTTCCTTCAATTGTTCGAGTGATGCCAGACGAATCTGTTTCATCGACCCGAAATGGCGGATGAGCTGTTGACGACGCTTCGGACCGACACCCGGGATCTCATCAAGTATCGACTTCGTCATCTTCTTCGTCCGTAGGCTGCGGTGGAACGTGATGGCGAAACGGTGGACCTCATCTTGCATCCGCTGCAACAGATAAAAGGCGCTCGATCGTGGATGGAGCTCGACAACGCCCCCACCTTCTCCGAACAACAGTTGGCTCGTCCGATGTCGGTCATCTTTTTTGAGCGAGCCGACCGGCAAGTCGAGCCCGAACTCATTTTGAATGACGTCGAGCGCCGCATTCAATTGCCCGATCCCCCCATCAATCAGTAGGAGATCGGGTAATCGTTTGTCTTCCGTCAAGAGACGGCGGAATCGTCGACGGACGACTTCACGCATCGTCTCGTAATCGTCCGGTCCTTGGACCGTCCGAATTTTATACTTCCGATATTCTTTCTTGAGCGGCTTCCCGTCTTCAAAGACGACGAGTGCCGACACGGCGTCCGCGCCCTGAATGTTGGCGTTGTCGATGATGTCGACACGTGACAAGTTGGGAATCCCGATCGCTTCACCGAGTTCACGCATCGCAAGCAATGTCCGTTCTTCATCTCGGGCGAGCAACTCGAACTTCTCGTTCAAGGCGATTGTCGCATTCTTCGTCGCCAAATCAAGCAGCTGTTTCTTCGCCCCTCGTTTCGGCTGCATCACTTTCGTTCCGATGGCGTCATTCAGTAAATCAAGCCGGACCGTCTCTGGTACAAGAATCTCTTTCGGCACGACGTTTTGTTCATAGAACTGAACGATGAAACTTTCGAGTTCTTCCGAAGGCTCTCCATGCATCGGGAAGAGTGAGACATCGCGCTCAATCATCTTGCCGCCACGCATATAGAATACTTGAACGCACATCCAGCCTCGGTCGAGAGTATAGCCGAAGACGTCCCGCGCTGTCGGGTCGGCCGTGATCATGTTCTGTTTGTTCATGATGGATTCGACTGCTCGAATTTGGTCGCGCAATTCAGCCGCCCGTTCAAATTGCATGTCCTCAGCGGCACGTCCCATCTCAACGTTCAGCTTCGTGAGCGTCTCACTCGTCTCGCCGTTCAAAAAGCGCCGGATCTCATTCACGATCTCTTTTTGCGAATCCGTATCGACCGCCAGCTCGCAAGGACCTAAACATTGCCCGATGTGATAATACAGACAGAGTTTCTTAGGCATCGGCTGACATTTCCGCAGCGGATACAGCTTATCGAGAAGACGTTTCGTCTCGTTCGCCGCATAGGCGTTCGGATATGGTCCGAAGTAATGTCCACCATCTTTCTTTAACTTACGTGTCGTCAACAGACGTGGATACGGTTCGTTCGTAATCTTGATATATGGGTACGTTTTGTCGTCCTTTAGGCGAATGTTGTACTTCGGATCGTGCTTTTTGATGAGTGTCATTTCAAGAAGCAGCGCCTCGAGTTCGCTCGCCGTCACAATGTACTCGAAGTCACGAATCTCTGCGACGAGGCGCATCGTCTTGATGTCGTGGGCGCCTGTGAAATAGGAACGCACCCGGTTCTTCAAGTTTTTCGCCTTCCCTACATAGATGACTTCGCCATATTCGTTTTTATGCAGATAACAACCCGGCTCATCCGGGAGCAGCGCTAATTTATGTTTAATGTGGTCGGTATGACTCAATTCCATTCACCTCAGTTTAGCTTCCTCCTGGACGGGAAAAAGAGTGTGATATCTCGTCAGAGGAGGATTTTATATTATGAAACGATACGATGTCATCATTATCGGTAGCGGTTCCGCCGCGAGCCAAGCCGCTTCCATTTTACGCGAAGCCGGTAAAGAGATCGCCATCATTGAGAATTGGACGTTCGGGGGAACATGTCCTCAACGCGGATGTGACCCGAAGAAGATGCTTGCCGAAGGAGCAGAACTCCTTGCCCGAACGGAACGTATGCGTGAGCTTGGCGTCGAAGGAAGCCTGTCACTGGATTGGTCGTCCTTTAAAAAGCGGATTGATGAGTACCGCCTCTCTATCCCAACATCCAAAAAACAGCATTGGGATGAGATGAACATTGACTTATATCAGGGAGAGCCTCACTTTATCGATGAGGATTCCATCGTCATCGATGGTCACGAGCTCTCTGCCACTCAATTTTTAATCGCCACAGGTCAAACACCCCGCCCTCTTGACATCCCAGGTGGCGAACTGGCAATCACGAGCGATGATGTGTTCGACCTTGACACGGTTCCCCATTCGATTCACATCGTAGGCGCCGGGTATATCGCATTTGAGTTTGCCCATATCTTCCGACGATTCGGAAGCGACGTGACACTCCTCATCCGTTCACATGCGTTGAAGGCATTCGACCCGAACGTCGTCCATCGGCTCATTGAGGAATCGAAGCGAATCGGCATCACCGTCCGACATGACGTCGAACCAACACGAATCGATGGCAACGTCTTAACGTTATCAGATGACTCTACCCTCGAAGGCGTGGTCCTTAACGCCACAGGACGAATTCCAAGCATCGAGCGACTCCGGCTTGAAGCGGCCGGTGTCACAGCGGATCATCACGGTGTACACGTAAACGAGCATCTGCAAACAAGTAACCCAAATATATACGCCGCAGGCGACGTCGCCAAAAGTCCCAATCCTGCACTCACTCCATTCGCCGGTCAGGAAGGGCGCCTCGCCGCACTCAATATGCTTCACGGGAATACACGGTCACTCCCTGAGCGTCCGGCCCCGACCATCGTCTATGCGACGCCACCGATTGCCAAAGTCGGTCTTACGGTCGAGGAAGCGGAAGCTGAGGGCATTGACTTCGACGTGAAAGAAACGGACATGTCGCACTTCCTCACCTATTCACGAATCAACGACGCAACCGCATATTCAAAAGTGTTACTTAGTGCAGAAGGGCACGTCATCGGGGCTCATTTGATTGGTCACCACGCCCCTGAACTCATCAACCTGTTCTCTTTCATTATACAGAACAAACTGTCGCATCAACATGTGAAGCACTTAGAAGTCGCCTATCCGACCGCCGCCTCCGACCTGACCTATCTCATCTAAACAAAAGACGGGACTTGCCTCTTGGCAAATCCCGTCTTTTTCTTATTCGATTCCTTTGTCCTTGTCTTCTTTCAGTGCGTCTTGTAACGACTTCTCCCAGAGCGAGACCCCTTTCGCGTGCGCCGCACGCGAGATGAGGTGACCTCCAACAGGAGCCGTCAAGAGGACGAAGAAGAGCCCGAGCAAGAGTCTTGCATCAAACACCCGTTCATCGACATATACATGAAGGACGGCCGCAAAGAGGACGAACATGACACCGAGTGTCGCGCTCTTCGAGGCAGCGTGTGTTCTCGAATAAATATCAGGGAGACGGATGAGACCGATCGCGGCGACGACCGTGAAGAAGACGCCGATGATCGTGAAGATGCCGGTAATGAGATCAAAGATCATTGTCGCGGTCATGTTGGATTATCTCTCCCCTCTCTAAGAATTTCGAGAACGCCACCGTTCCGATGAAGGCCAAAATACTGAGTAGTAAGATGACTTCAAAATATAAGGTCGTATCGAGCAGAATCGACAGTAACGCGACGACCGAGATGAGCGCGATCCCGATTGAGTCGAGTGCGATGACCCGGTCTGCCGTCGTCGGTCCTTTCACGACACGATACAACATCATCAACATCGCAAGCAAGAGAATGGCGAGCGAGATGTAGATGAGAATGTCTAGTAAATCCATCACTCTGTCGCCTCCTTAATGCTTGATTCAAAGTTATCATAAATGTCTTTTTGTAGCGCTTCTTTATCCGGCATGTTGAGTGCGTGGATATAGAGCACGGAATTGTCTTTTGACACCTGAACGACGAGCGTCCCTGGTGTGAGCGTGATCAGCATCGAGAGCAAGCTGACTTTCCATCCTTTGTCGAGCGACGTCTCATAGCGGAAAATCCCTGGTTGGATTTTCAACTTCGGACTAAGGACGAGACGCAGTACCTCAAAGTTCGCGAGGAACAATTCACGGATGAAGATGAGAAGCAGTTTAAACAGACGCCAGACGCGTGTGAAGTAAAAGCCGCCCCCACTAGATTTAAAGAATCGGCGCATCATGAACAAGATGAGTAAGCCAAGTAGATACCCGACGAAGAATCCGCTCGTTGTGAACGATCCCGTGAGGAACATCCAGATGAACGCCAAGAAAAAGTTAATCAATAGTTGATAAGCCATCTGTCATTCACTCCTTTATCACGGCATCGATATAGATTTCTGGATTGACGAGCGGCTCAATCGCTTGCGTGATATACGGATGGATGGCTTCTGCCCCAAATCCGTATGCGACCGCAATGATGAGCAACAAGAAGACCGGTACAATCAAACGCTTCGTATACGGTACGAGCGGTCCATCATACTCGCGCTTCGCCTCGCCCCAGAACCCGTTCAAGAAAATCTTCATGACCGAATAGAGGACGAAGAGACTCGACAAGAGGACGAGAAGTGGTCCGAACAGCTCGCCTTCGTCCATCCCGCCTGAGACAATCAACAATTTCCCAAAGAATCCACTAAGTGGCGGAATCCCAGCGAGCGAGAGCGCTGCGACGAAGAACGTCCATCCGAACAGCGGGAAACGGGTGATGAGTCCACCCATATCGCGGAGTTGACCGGATTTGGTGATGCCAATCATCATCCCGACGAGCATGAAGAGAACCGCCTTGATAATCATGTCGTGAATCAAGTAGTAGAGTGACCCTTCAAGGGACGTCTGCGTATTGACCGAGATCCCATACAAAATGACCCCGACCGCAATCATGATGTTGTAGATGATGATCAGCTTCACGTCGTTATAGGCGATGGCACCTGTCATCCCGATGAAGATGGTGAAGACAGCGAGCACCATGAGGAACGTCTGTAAAAACTCACCGTTCCCATCAAACAGTAGCGTGTACGTCCTCAAGATCGAGTACACCCCGACTTTCGTCAAGAGAGACCCGAACATGGCGAGAATAGGGGTCGGTGCGACCACGTACGCTCCAGGGAGCCAGTAGTGAAGTGGGACGAGTGCCCCTTTCATCCCGAAGACGATGACGAATAGCACACCGATGACGGTGATGACGTCCGGGTTATCGACAAGCGGGATCTTCATCGCCAAGTCCGCTATGTTGAGTGTACCTGTGACACCGTAAAGCAAGGCGACCGACATAACGAAGAGCGCCGAGGCGATGATGTTCACGAGCAAGTATTTGATTGACTCACGTAACTGGACGCCACGTCCACCGAGTACAATCAATACGTATGAGGACATCAAGAAGACCTCAAAGAAGACGAACAAGTTGAAGATATCACCTGTCGTGAAGGCACCGTTCACCCCGACGAGCAAGAAGAGCATCGAGATGTACAAGTAGTTTCCTTCATATGAGTCAGAGAAATAATGGACGGCGAACCACACGATGAAGAGCGTGAGGAGAGTCGACGTCGTCACGAGTAGGGCTGACAACATATCCGATACGAGCGTGATGCCGAACGGTGCTTGCCAGTTCCCGAGGTTGAGGGTTTGAATTCCCTCCGTGGAGACCGTATGCACGAGAAAGAGTGACACGATCGCCGTAATAACTAAAGCTCCAAGAGCCATTGCGCGCTGCAGCTGGACCCGTTTTGGCATAAACATCATAAGGATGGCCGCAAGCGCAGGAATGACGATTGGAAAGACCGGTAAGTTAATCATACGATTCTGTTCCTTTCATTTCTTCCATATTGTCCGTGCTGAGCTCCTGATACGTGCGGTAGGCAAGTACGAGGAAGAACGCCGTCACCCCGAAACTGATGACGATTGCCGTCAAGACGAGCGCTTGCGGTAACGGGTCTGTGAATTCCGTCACACCGTCGACGAGAACAGGGGCAGCCCCTGTCTTCAAACCTGCCGTCGTCAAGACGAGAAGGTGTGCCGCGTGACTGAACAAGGCAGTGCCGATGATGATGCGTAACAAACTTCTTGAGAGAACAAGATAGACGGCACACATCGTCAGGACACCGATGATGATGCTAACGAAGATTTCCATTATTCACTCTCTCCAATCGTTTGTATAATCGTCAACGTGATTCCGATGACTACAAGGTAAACCC
This sequence comes from Exiguobacterium sp. N5, assembly GCF_025842465.1. Taxonomy (GTDB): domain Bacteria; phylum Bacillota; class Bacilli; order Exiguobacteriales; family Exiguobacteriaceae; genus Exiguobacterium; species Exiguobacterium profundum. The sequence continues at coordinate 184,376 of NZ_JAPAEP010000001.1, read as the reverse complement.
CTAAGTCGAACGCAATCGCCGTGTGAAGGGTCTGTTCACCGAGAAGTGGTAAGTCAAACTTCCCGTATGCGTGCGTCAAGAACGGACGACCCAAGAAAACCGAGTGAAGACCTGTCGCAAGGGCAATCAGTAATCCGGTCGCCGTCATGAGACGGTAGTCAATCGGGAGCACGTTCGCGAGCGTTTTCGAATCAAATGCGAGCAACAGTAAGACGAGTGCCGCGGATGTCATCAATCCACCGATGAATCCTCCACCTGGTGAATAGTGACCGGCAAAGAACAAGTCGATGGAGAAGATGACAATGATGAAGAAAATGATAATCGCGGCCGTCTGCAAAATGACGTCATTGACGCGTCTGCTGTTTTGCTTCATGTTCACCTTCTCCTTTCGTACGTCGTGTTGTTCTAAATTTAATCATCGTGTAGATCCCGAAAGCCGCAATCCCGAGAACCACGATTTCAAACAAGGTATCAAATCCACGGAAATCGACGAGAACGACGTTAACCATGTTTTTACCTGCTGCAAGCTCATACACGTTCTCTTTGTAATACTCTGAGATCGAAGTGAGCGATTTGTTTGTGAGCGCCATGAAGCTGAGAAGCGTCACAGTCGTCCCGACGAGAACAGCCACGATGGCATTCCCGACTTTGAAACGCATCCGTACTTCCTTCTTGCTGATGTCCGGCATGTGATAGAAGACGAGCAAGAACAATGCGACCGAGACCGTCTCGATGACGAGCTGCGTGAGCGCCAAGTCCGGTGCACCGAAGAAGACGAAGAACAGTGCCACGCCGTATCCAACGACCCCAAGTAGGATAATGGACGGGAGACGCGACTTCATGAAGAGAATCGCGAGCGCCGCTAGCATGACGACAGCTCCGAGCACATATTCATAAGGTGCAATCTCAGCCAGGTTCTCAAACGAGAAGCGGTACATGTCGAACCACCAGATGCTGAAGAGCATCATACCTGAAAGGAAGACGAAAATATAGATCAAGTACGACCGGATGAAACCAGTCATGTAGTTGTCTTTAAAGCGATATGCCGCCTTGTTCGACCAGACGAGCGTACCGTCGTACATCCCGTTGAGCGTCAAACGATGTGGAATGCGGTTGTAGATGCCCATCCATTTACCCATTTGCCAGAACAGCAATGAACCGAGAAGGATCACCCCGATTGTCATATATAGTTCAGGCGTCAAACCGTGCCAGAAGTAAATATCTACTTTAACATCTTGCCCTTGCGCGACGAGTGTCGGATAGATCGACTCGACGGCTGGCTTGATGAGCGAGTTCGACAACACGTTCGGGAAGAAACCGAGACCGACAACGAGAATCGCGAGGATGACCGGCGAAATCAACATGCCGATCGGTGCCTCATGCGGTTGTTTCGGCAATTGATCGAACTTCGCCTTGCCCATGAACGTCCGCGTGAACAGCATGATGCTGTAGATGAACGTGAACACACTTCCGACGAAGGCGATGATCGGGAGTAGAATCCCAATCGTATCGAGCGCGAAGAAGTCGGCCGAGAAGACTTTCGTCGTCGCCTTCAAGAACATCTCTTTACTCAAGAATCCGTTAAATGGCGGAAGACCAGCCATCGATAACGAACCGATGACGGCGACCGTGAATGAAATCGGCATGACGGTCATCAGACCACCGAGTTTACGAATGTCACGTGTGCCCGTCTCGTGGTCGACAATCCCGACCATCATGAAGAGCGAGCCTTTGAACGTCGCGTGGTTGATCAAATGGAAGATCGCCGCAATCGTCGCGACCATAAAGATGTTGTCATCCATGCCGTCATAGTGGAGCGCCGCCGCTCCGAGTCCAAGGAGTGACATGATCAACCCGAGTTGACTGACGGTCGAGAACGCTAGGATTCCCTTCAGGTCGGTCTGCTTCACGGCATTGAATGAACCCCAGAACATCGTGAACATCCCAACTCCGGCTATCGTCCATAGCCAGACGGATGATTCTTGGAACACCGGGCTCATGCGGGCCACAAGGTAGAGACCCGCCTTGACCATCGTTGCTGAGTGGAGGTACGCACTGACCGGAGTCGGTGCTTCCATCGCGTCAGGCAACCAGATGTGGAACGGGAACTGCGCTGACTTCGTGAACGCCCCGAGCAAGATGAGAATCATCGCGACGAGGAAGAACGGACTCTCGGCGATGACGCCCGAGTTCGCGACCATATCGCGAATGCTGTACGAGCCGACCATCGATTCGAGTAAGACGATCCCCCCGAGCATCGACAATCCGCCGAACACGGTGAGAAGCATCGACTTCTGCGCCCCATAGCGGGAACGTTCTTTCTCATACCAATATCCAATCAACAGGAATGATGAAATCGATGTGAGCTCCCAGAACATGTACATGACAATCATGTTATCCGAGAGAACGACCCCGAGCATCGCACTCATGAACATCAAGAGATACACGTAAAAATGCCCGAGCGACTCTTTGTCCTTATTCAAATAGTAAATCGAATAAAGGACGACCAGTGCGCCGATTCCCGTGATGAGAAGGGCGAACAAGAGACTGAGTCCATCGACGTATGCCGTGAAGTTAATCCCGAGGGATGGCATCCACGCAATCGTCTCTGTCACGACGTCCCCTGCACTCGTGATCGGAATGAATCCGGCGAAGTAGGTGACGAGCACGACCGGAACGATCAAGACGAACCAGCCTGTATGAATTTGTTTCATCCCCCGGAACAAAAGCGGGATGAATGGTGCCGCAAGAAGCGGCAACAAAATAGCTAAATGTAACAGCGACAAGAAAATTCCTCCTTCGAACAGAGTCGTACAATAGATTGAGCCGTAAAGTAAGGTCACTTGACTCCATCATGTCTTCCTCATGAGTATAGCGTAAATTTTCAGTCTGTTTCCATGATAAAAGCTTCCAGTTCAAGCGCTCCCCCGTCAAAATTCCGAATCTGTTAAATATGAAGGAAGCCGACGGAATTTCTTCAAAAAAAATTTTGAAATCAGACGTTATGTATCGGAATATGACCGGATTGAGGGTGCGTGGAATAACTCAACTTATTCCCTACTTGCCTGTCCTTTTCCTTCTTTTCTATTCCGCAAAACAAAAAAGCAGCCGATCTCAATCGGCTGCTACGCAATTATTGTGCTGTCGCGATAAACTCTTTCAATGCTTCTTTTGGTTGGAAGCCCATTGTTTTCGAAACAGGCTCGCCATCTTTGAACATCATGAGTGTCGGGATACTTTGGATTTGGAAAGCACCTGCGACTTCAGGGTTTTCGTCGACGTCGAGTTTCACGATTTGGACTTGGTCACCCATTTCTTGATCGAGTTCTTCGAGAACTGGCGCGATCATGCGACATGGTCCACACCAAGTTGCCCAGAAATCTACGAGGACGACGCCCTCTTTTACATCTTGTTCAAACGATTGAGTCGTTGCGTGTTTAATAGCCATTTGTAAAAACCTCCCCAATAAGATGAGAGAGTCCTGGTAAAGAACTCTCATGCAATTCATGTTCAGAGTATACCACGGAGGGTAACAACCCCAAAACGTTTTGCTTATTAGCTATTGACGAGGTGCTTACGGAACTCTTCTGTCAACATCGGGACGACATCGAACAAGTCGCCGACGATGCCATAGTCTGCCACGCTGAAGATGTTTGCTTCTGGGTCCTTGTTGATGGCGACGATGACTTTCGCGTTACTCATCCCAGCCAAGTGCTGAATCGCTCCTGAAATCCCACATGCGATGTAGAGGTCTGGTGTGACGACTTTACCCGTCTGTCCGATTTGAAGTGCGTAATCGCAGTAGTCAGCGTCACATGCTCCACGTGAAGCACCGACCGCGCCTCCGAGAAGCTCAGCCAACTCTTCAAGCGGTTTGAATCCATCTTCGCTCTTCACGCCACGTCCACCTGCGACGATAACTTTCGCTTCCGCCAAATCTACTTTCCCAGTCGCCTTACGCACGACTTCTTTGACGATCATCGCGAGGTCTTTCAATTCGACCGCCGGCGTTTCAACAGAGACGCTCGCGCCCGCTTGACGTGCAAGTGCATCGATGTTGTTTGGACGGATTGTGAAGAACATGACCGAATCTTTGAACTTCACTTTCTCGAACGCCTTCCCTGAGTAGATCGGGCGAACGAACTCTGCGTCGCGTCCTGTCCCTTCGATCGAGACAACATCACTGATGAGTCCGGCATCGAGACGTGCCGCAAGTTTCGGTGCGATGTCTTTCCCAAGAGCCGTATGTCCGAGGACGATCATTTCCGGATTTTCTTGCTCGATCAACTGACGGAGCACTTGTCCGTAGCCGTCTGGCGTATAATGCTTGAGGCGATCATCTTCGACGACGAGGACACGACTTGCACCATACTCCCCGAGTTCTTGTGCGAGTGATTGCACGTGATCCCCAATCACGACTGCCGTCACATCGTCTGTCAATTGCTTCGCCGCAGCGATGGCTTCGAATGATACGTTACGTAACGCGCCTTCACGCGCTTCTGCGAGTACTAAAGCTTTCATCTATGATCTCCCCCTTAAATGACTTTCGCTTCCGTGCGAAGAAGTTGTACGAGCTCGCTCACTTGTGTCGACATATCGCCTTCAAGGATGCGACCGGCTTTCTTCTCTTCTGGCAAGAATCGTTCAATCGTCTCGATTTTCGCTTCGATTTCATCTTCATCGAGATCGATGTCCATGAGTTCGAGTTCTTCGAGCGGTTTCTTCTTCGCCTTCATGATTCCTGGCAAGCTCGGGTAACGCGGCTCGTTCAACCCTTGTTGTGCCGTTACGAGAAGTGGGAGTGCGACTTCGATGACTTCCGTGTCCCCTTCGACGTCACGTGTGACCGTTGCCGTCGTGCCATCGATTTCAAGAGCCGTGATCGTCGTCACGTAGTTCATGTCGAGAAGTTCTGCGACTCGTGGCGCGACTTGTCCGCTACCGCCATCGATTGCCACGTTTCCTGCGAAGATGAGGTCTGCGTCCTGTTCTTTCAAGTATGAGGCGAGAACTTTTGAAATCGTGACATGATCCGCATCCTCGACATCGTCCTCGATTGAGATGCGAACGGCTTTGTCCGCACCCATTGCGAGTGCTGTACGTAATTCTTTGTCCGCATCTTCTGGTCCTACCGTGACGACCGTGACCTCTCCCCCGAGTGCGTCACGTTTTTGAATCGCTTCTTCGACCGCATATTCGTCATACGGGTTGATGATGAACTCAGCGCCGTCTTCTTGAATTTCCCCATTCTCGAGCTGAATTGCTTCCTCAGTATCAAACGTACGTTTCAGCAAAACAAAAATATTCATGGTTGATCCCCCTTTAGTCAATTCTTCCCATCATTCATGAATCAGCATTCATTTTTTGAGCTAGTGATAGGGCTCACTGTTACGTAAGCCCTTTTTTCAACATATGGTGCACATTTGGAAGCGTCGACAACAGATCATACTTGAAGCCGCTCGCCATCCAACTCGTCACAACCTCATCGATTGTGCCGAAAATCATTTGACGGGCGAGTCGATAGTCTAAATCCTTGTCAAACTCTCCTGTCTCGATTCCATGTTTGACGACAGAATCGATTAAGTTCAAATACGGTTTGAGCACTTCTCCGATTTTTTGGCGAAGTACCAAGTTCGACTGCCGCAGTTCGATTTGTGTAACGACGGCGAGGTCGTAATCTGCCGACAGTTGCTTTAAATGTGATTCAATCAACTGATACAACTTACTCCCGGCTGACGTCTCGCTCTCGATTTGTTGTTTCGAGTAGTCGATGAACAGCCCCATCTTCGCTTGGAACAATTCGATTAAGAGATGCTCCTTGTTTTTAAAGTACAAATAGATCGTGCCGTCCGCGACACCCGCCTCTTTGGCGATGGCTGTCACCTTTGCACCGTGATAGCCATGATTGGCAATTACTTTGACCGCCGCATCAATGATTCGGTCACTTTTCGAAATATGATTTGTCATTAACCCCAAGCTCCTTACCGTTGCAGAAAAATGAATGATGGTTCATTCATTTATTATTCTATCATGCGTACGCTTGGTGTCAACTGCTTTGTTTCACTTGTTTGGCCTTCTCTTCGTCGACGAGGACACGGCGTAAAATCTTACCGACGAACGTCTTCGGCAACTCGTCGCGGAACTCATACAACTTTGGCACTTTATAGGCCGCAAGCTTCTCACGACAATGTTTGTCGAGTTCTTCTTCCGTCACACTCGAGCCATCGCGAAGGACGATGAACGCTTTGACCGTCTCACCCCGATATGGATCTGGGACACCGATACAGACCGCTTCCTTCACGGCCGGATGTTCGTAGAGGACTTCTTCGATTTCACGCGGATAGACATTAAAGCCACCTGCGATGATCATGTCCTTCTTCCGGTCGACAATATAGAAGAACCCGTCCTCGCCCATGTAGCCGAGGTCACCAGTTGCGAGCCACCCATCTTTCAAGACGGCTGCCGTTTCCTCCGGTTTCTGCCAGTAGCCTTTCATGACTTGTGGACCGCTCAGCATGATCTCCCCGATTTCACCGATGTCCGCCTCTGTTTCTCCGTCTGCTTTTACTATTTTAGCAGAAGTATCCGATAACGGGGCACCGATCGAGCCAACAATCCGTTTATCCCACAAGAAGTTCGCATGCGTGACCGGCGACGTCTCAGACAAACCGTACCCTTCGACAATGCGACCACCCGTAATCTTCTCAAATTCCTCTTGCACCTCGATTGGAAGCGGAGCCGAACCCGAGATACATGCCTCGATCGAAGACAAATCGTACTTCTTCAGTTTCGGGTCGTTCAAGATTCCGACATACATCGTTGGTGCACCCGGGAAGAAGTGTGGCTTTTTCTTCTGAATCGTCTTCAAGACATCCGTCACTTCGAAACGTGGTACGAGGACGAGCTCATAGCCGTTCGTGACCCCGAAGTTCAGACAGCACGACATCCCATAGACGTGGAAGAACGGTACGACACACAAGACGCGTTTCTCGTCCCCGCGATTATACTTATAGAATAAGTTCGTGATTTGATCCGCGTTCGCCGTCAAGTTGAAGTGGGTCAACATGACGCCTTTCGGAAGTCCCGTCGTCCCCCCAGTGTATTGAAGAACGGCGACATCTTCTTTCGGTTCGATGTCGAGTGGCGTGATAGGGTTAAAGTCTTTATAATTTTTGAACGGTGTCGATCCGGTCGTATCGATGACGATATTGTTCTCACGTTTCACTTTGATTGGATACAGTTTGTTTTTAGGGAATGGTAAGTAATCAGCGATACTCGTCGTGATCACGGTTTGAATCTCTGTCTTCTCACTGACGCGAAGCGTTTTCGGATATAACAGATCGAGGGTGATGACGATTTTGACACCTGCGTCCGTGACGAGGTTTTCTAGCTCACGTTCCGTATAGAGTGGGTTCGTCTGGACGACCGTCCCTCCTGCATAGAGTACGGCATAGAACGAGATGACGTATTGAGGACAGTTTGGAAGCATGAGGCTGACGCGGTCGCCTTTTTCAAGCCCTTTCGCTTGAAGCATCGTTCCGAGTCGACGTGCGGCATCATCGATTTCCGCGAATGTCCACTCCTTTCCGATAAAGGAGACGGCCGTACGATTTGGATAATCCTTTGCTGCACGAGACAACGCCTCATAGAGCGGCTTTACCTCATAATCGATTGACTGGGGCATTCCTTCTGGATAATCTTGTAACCACGGTTTGTTCATCGCTGTTCCTCCTTGGAAATGAATACTCATTCAGTTAACCCTATTATAATGCTAAGAAAACGCTTTCATCTACCCTTTACCCGATAATTTTCAGAAAATATCAAAAAAAGCGATTGGATTTGTCATCCAATCGCTGTCATACCCGCCTAAAATAGGAATCTTTCGAATCCAGTTTTTCAAGCTTCTGATTCATGAGTTGTTGCAATTCTTTTTCATGACGAATATTTGAGAAGTCAGTCCCGAACCATGCCTCCATTTCAGGTCGAGAGAAGGCATAGGTCCGGTTCGGGAAAGCAAAACGGACGATTTCGGCGTTCGGGATGAGGGTGAAATAGGCAGCCGCATTCCGAATCGCCAGATGTTCTTGTTCCGCTCGTTCCATACCCGGGTCTTCGTAACGGACGGTCAACCCATAAGGACGCTTCTTCGTCTGCAGTTCGACCGATCGATAGCATTCATGTAGCGGCAAACTTCCGGCAATGCCGACGACGGCTGCATTGTCCCCGACTTTCGCCCCTTTGTATTCAAAGGCGTCCGGTTCCGGGTTCATACATCCTGCCAGTGAAATGACGAGTACGAGCAACAGACAGAAGCGTTTCATAGGTGTCCCTCCTTACGATTTGAGTCTCAAGTTGAAGCGGTAAAGCAAACGTTTAGCGAGTAAGTGTGCCAAGAACGCTCCGATCACAAAGCCTACGATGTACAACATACTGTTCGCTTGATACGTGAATGTCGTGAACACAATTCCTGTGAACATCGCGATACATCCAACGATGATAATGTGGACGAGCCATAACCAGTTGTTGAACATGAAGAAACGACCGTTGTTTTCTTGCGGTGCACGATTGTACATCCAAGCTCCTAACCATAATGACAAGACGATAAAGACGATAGACGATGGAATGCTAATCGTGACGAACTCTTGCCAATACTGATCGGATCGAATATATTCATATAAAGATAAATTCATCAAGTTACCGAGTGGTGAGATGGCTTGAATAAATACACTTTCATAAGCTGAATCGATTAACCAACCCAACGCATCACCTCTACCAGTCAGCGAGTAAGCTGATCCTTGAATCAATGCGAGAATTCCTAACGGGAAAATCAAGGCGACAAACGACCACACTGATTGAGAAATCGATTCCCCACCGAACGATCCCATCCATAAAGCCAACGAGAATAACGAGATCCCAATCAAGGCGATATACAGGACGATCACGATCGATTTAAATACGGTCCCTTCTAATAAGAAGGAATAACGGGAAGTGGCGACCAATGCAAACATCGCGATACTTCCTAACAGCGTGGACATGATAATCCCACTTGCCCCCAACACCCATTTTGATATGTACAGCTGGGTGCGGGTGAAGGGGAGCGACATCGAAAAGTCCGACATTTGACTGTTTCGTTCGGCACCAATGAGCGACGTGGCCATGAGCGCACTAAACACGACGAATAAGAATACAACTGGTCCTACCGGAATGACATCACCTATGTCACCAAGATAGAAAGCTAAACTCGAATCAGGGTCGAAGAAGGACTCAACCGTCAGGCGATCTCGTTCTTCAAACGGGATCCCGTAATCTACAGAATTCGCTCGTGCATCTTTAATCTGCTCATCAAACTGTTCGAATTGTGTCCAAGCCGGCACAGTGAAGGCGACGACGCCTAAGAAAACGAGCAGCATCCAAAGCAACGACACTTGTTTCCAATCTTTCTTTAACAATACTTTAGACAACATGGGCTTCTCCTCCTAACTGGACACGGAAGACGTCTTCAAGAGACATCGGAATCTCTTCGATGAGCATCGGATTATATGAATCGATGAACGTTTCGAGCTCGTCCGTCCGTTCTTTTGCCATGAACAGCACGACACGTCCCGTCACGCTGATGATTTCGATATCTTTTCGTTCTAGCAGTTCGACCGGGACATGGTCGTTGAAGACGACTTGCCACTTGATGCTGAGGGCACGTGCCTCTTCGAGTGACAAAATCGCCTTGACACGTCCATTCTCAATCATGATGATGCGGTCAGCGATGCGTTCGAGTTCATGCAGTTGGTGACTTGAGACGATGATCGAGCAGTTCCGATTCTCGACTTGAGCAATCATCAGCTTCAACACATCGGATTTGGCGACGACGTCTAAACCGTCCGTCGGTTCATCGAGCAAGTAGTATTTCGCTTGGACAGCGAAAGCGAGTGATAACGTCACGAGTGCCTTTTGTCCTTTAGAAAGCTGGCGGATCTTTTTGTTGTCGATGTTGTATCGCGTCAATGTCTCACGGAAGATGGTACGGTTGAAGGATGGATAAATCGATTCATACAGGTCCGTCGCCTCATTCACCGTGTAATTTTTAAGCGCGTCGGCTGAATCCGGTACGAAGATGACGTCACGCTTCAATCCCGCATCTTTAAAGATACTTTTCGAACCATAGAGCACGTCGCCCATGTCTGGGCGAATGATACCGACCATCGTGCGGAGAAGCGTTGTCTTACCGGCACCGTTACGTCCGACGAGCGCAATGATTTCTCCAGATTCGACCGTAAAGTCGATGCCATCGAGAATCGTTTGACGGTCAATTTTTTTACTTAACTGTTCAACTTTCAGCATTGGATTTCCCTACTTTCTCATATTCCGTTCGCAATACGTCAATGGCTTCGTCTAACGGCACGTTCGCATAGTGGCAATCGATCGCAATCTTTTTGATCGAGGCGATGACCGGCTCACGTGCCGCATCATCGTCCACCCAGTCCTCGGAGACGAACGTCCCACGTCCACGTCGCATCTCGAGCAGCCCGAGCCGTTCCAACTCCTGATACGCCTTACTGACCGTATTCGGATTGATGACGAGATCGGTGGCGAGTTCACGCACGGACATCACCTTATCTCCTGGTCGTAAAATTCCACGGATAACAAGTTCTTTCGTTTGATTGACGATTTGCTCGTATAGCGGTTCTGAACTTTTCATATCGATTTTGTATAACATGGGTCACACCCTCTCATAATCAATGTTACTCTTTAAGTGTATTATATGTATTAGTACACGCAATTACAATAGTTCTTTGAGGGCACTTTTAGTTTACAGCGAAATGGAAATGATTTGAATAAGACTTTGGACCGAGGTATTCTCCTTCAATATCAGGTAGATTGAACGAGAGGTGACGAAATGATTAAAAAACGATTACTGGCAGGTATGGCTGGTGGGTTTCTTGCTGGCAGCCTCTTCGTATATACGACGCTTGAAAAGTCAGAGGCAAGGGAGACTTATATGGCGTATGTGAAGGAAACGTACAACGAACAAGCCGATATCGAACTGTCTCGCGACTGGCATATGGGCGGTTATATCGGGGAAATGACATTGACGAAAGAACCATTCGCTGGAACTTACTATCTTGAAACGTATGGTGACGGCTCCATCCACGATAACGTGCTCGAGACGTATTGGGAACGCGAGGCAGAGCGGACGATTCACGAGCGACTCGTGTCGCAAGGAATCATAAAAGAAGAAGAGACTGTCCGTGCGGAAGTACCGACCGGAGTGTCCGATGATGCGCAAGCAAAAGTCAGCCCGACCCCGACGTCCATCTATGAAACGAATCCGAAGACGTATCTCGACGTCTCGATCATGTTTCATGAAGACTGGAACAATACGGACGAACAGAAACAACGGATTCTCGACGTCATGCGCGTAGTGGAATCCGATGTCTATTGGATTCACTTCTCGTTCGACGGAAAGCCTGGAGGAAATGACGATTACACAGAACGGTACATGATGTTCACGCGCAAAGCGTCTGACATCGACCCGTCCTTCCTCGACGTGCGGACGATTGAGGACTTGAATGCCTACGACCGAATGTATGGATTCGACGAGACGACATTCACGACAGAATATCGATTTGATGGCACTCCCATCGAAGAGGAGACGACACGATAATTTGGTGTCGTCTTTTTTGAGCGTTTGACTTTACAGGCAATCCAAAACGTTGTATCGTTTGACAAGTCAACGATTGATAAGTCAATTGAGAAAGGTGGGACGCAATGGACCTACGTGAAATCAGCCGATTACTTTACCAAATCAAGTTGGCGGAACAAAACGTCGCATCGTCGTTCGAACGGGAGACAGGATTCAGCCTGACCCGCTACGAGATGCTGCAAGTCGTCAAAGAACGAGGCGTTTGTTCGCAACGCGTGATTAAAGAAGAAATGAAAATCGACAATGCCGCCATCACCCGACATTTGAAAATCCTTGAAGAGAAAGGATATGTCGTCAGAGAGCGGAACGCGGAGAACCATCGCGAGATGTTCGTCCGCGTTACAGAGAAAGCAGAGCAAGACCTCGGGCACTGCGAGCGAGACGAACGGGCCAACCACCTCGTCTTACAAGCCTTGTCCGCTGAAGAAATTCAACACTTATCCGGGCTGCTTCAAAAATTGAACAGTCACGCTTAAACAGAGAAAGAAGGAATTCACCAATGGCAACTACATTCGAAAACAATACATTCACAGACGTCATGTTCGGTCGTAAATCAATCCGTGTCTATGACGAGAACGTGAAAATCTCTCAAGAAGAGATGCTTGAGATGATCCAGGAAGCAACAACGGCTCCATCATCCGTCAACATGCAACCATGGCGCTTCGTCGTCATCGAGAGCCCAGAAGCGAAAGAGACGCTCAAACCACTCATCCGTTTCAACACACGTCAAAACGATTCGTCTGCAGCGATGCTCCTCATCTTCGGAGACATGGAGTGCTACGAGTACGGCGAACAAATCTACGATCAAGCGGTCGCAGAAGGCAAAATGCCACAAGAAGTGCGTGACCAACAGCTCGGCGCAATCATCCCTTACTACAAAAACCTCTCGAAACAAGAGATGAACGACATCGTGAAAATCGATGCGAGTCTCGCAGCGATGCAATTCATGCTCACAGCCCGTGCACACGGCTATGACACGAACCCAATCGGTGGTTTCGAGAAAGACCAACTCGCAGAAGCGTTCGGTCTCGACAAAGACCGTTATGTACCAGTCATGATCTTGTCTGTTGGGAAAGCGGCAGAAGAAGGTTACGAATCAGTCCGTCTTGACGCTCAAACGGTCACATCATTCAAATAATTCATTAAACAATCGGAGGAATCAACCATGATTTTAGTCAACGCCACATTCGATATCCAAGCTTCACAACGCGAGAACTTCTTGCGTGACATCCAAGTCTTGATCGACTCATCAAAACAAGAAGCAGGCTGTGTCGGATATGACCTATACGAGTCAACATCTGTCGAGAACCGTTTCGTCATGATCGAGAACTGGGAAGACCAAGCCGCTCTCGAGCAGCACAACCAAAACCCAGTCCTCATCAACTTCGCACAAAACGTGGCGAACTACGTGTCAGCGAAACCGGTCGTGCAAGTAGCAGCGGTCAACTAATATGTCGATGCTCACCCTTGTGCTCGGAACGCTTGTCGCCATCGAATTCTTCTATATCTTCTATTTAGAGACGATTGCGACGGCATCCTCGTCGACGTCACGCGTCTTCCGTATGTCGAAAGACGAGCTAACGAGAGACTCGGTGTCGGTTTTGTTCAAAAATCAAGGCGTCTATAACGGATTGATTGGGGTCGGGCTCTTGTACGGACTCTATCTTTCCCCCAACCCGGTCGAGATTGTCACCATGATCCTGACCTATATTATTCTCGTTGCCCTATATGGCAGTATCACGAGTGACAAGAAGATTATTCTGACACAAGGTGGGCTTGCCATCTTGACGTTGATCTCGATGGTGATCTTATGACAGAAAAAGCGTCCGACCTGAGAAATGGTCGGACGCTTTTTTATTGAGTGTCATCGTTCCAGTACAATGGAAAGATTCTTGATAACAACAGTTTCGACAGGTATTTCTTCAAGAAAAGGTAGATAGCCATCATTAGTAGACATCCGTTCCTTGTATGACTGGAAAAGTATTAAGTAATTCTTAAACTATCGCTCGTTTGAATCAAGTCTTCAAAAGTCTCGTCATTGATTTCAATGACATTGCATTCGATAAAGAAATGATCTTTGTTGTTCACTTGAAAATATAAGTTAGTCTTTGATGTTATTTCTTCAATCGCTGTTAATTCAGAATCTAAGCTCTTAATTTTTATGTGTGCAAATCCATTTGGGTGATAACCAATCTCGCTGACGAAAGAACTATCATCTTTCTCACGGTTGTTAAGTCTATACGTTTCATAAGGATCTTCATTATAAACGACTTCTTCTTGATAAACATAGTATGAAAGAACCTCTTTGAAAGAAACTCGTGTTTTTAATATAGATTGCTGTTTTACACTTTCTACCAAGAGTGTAATCGTCTCATTGAAGTAATCGATATCTAACTTTGCAATTTCCCAACCGTTGACCAAGAATTCTAAAGACTCATTCATTTTGATTTCGTTCTCATTCATTTTCCCTTACCTCATTCACTTTTTAAATTTTTTTATAAGCGAAATAATGGTTGATGGAGATGACTCTTGCAATGTAATGTGAGTTTCAGAAGCGTTATTCGAAAAGTTACCGGCTCGGTTTAACGCCTTGTTACCGACAGACATTCTCCAATATGCTTCTTTACGCCCACCGGATCCAGCTTCCATTAATCGAATAACAATTTCTTGCTTCTTATTTGGTATCGTAATTACCTTACCTTTACCATTTTTAGCATCTTTAACTACTCCACCATACGCTTTTGTAATTTGTGAAACTCCTAAATCAATCATAGCCTGCATAGCGACTTTTTTACCGTAATGCTTAATCACGTATTGCAGACCAGCTCTAAGAATAAGCGGGATTAGAGCCGGAAGTACAGATGCAGAAGCTTCAATCGTATTTACAGAAAATGTTTCACCACTATTTAAGCTCCTGATTTCCCCCTCGAAGTTCTCCCCTTCGATCCTATTGATTTCTACAGTATAAACTTCTTTAATACTATTTTCAGTATCATTTGAAGAGATAGTAGCCTTAATCTCTAAATCCTCTTCATTAAAAATAATATTCGATTCAATACTTTGATTATCGATTTCAATATTCGAATTTACTAGGACATCTTGAGAACCTGACGTTAATAATTTCATGTCCAAATTTTCATCATTCAACCCTAACTCTTCTTGAACATCAATATCTTCTGTAGAAGACGGATTACTCTGGATTTCTTGAACTTTTTCTTCGATTATATTTATCTCTGATTTTTTTGAATCTGATGCCGAAACGTTGGAACCACTGATTACTGAACTAAATATTAATGTAATTACAATTAATTTTGTTATTAAACTTCTCATAATATATCCCCCTGTTTTCTAAAATCGAATAACCCTAATAAATAATCGTACTGATTTGTTTGACAAAATAAGAAAAGAAAATAGCAGTGACTATTTCCAATAAAATTACTCCCTCCCCCATCTTTATTCAATGTATTTATCTTACAAATCATATAATCATTCTGAACTATACTAGCTTTTCAAAAAAGAAACTATCGGTTCCTCATTGGTTTTTTTAATGTAAACTAATAGTGGCATTGTTGTCGTATCAGTCTTTTAAGGGGTGTAAAGAGTTATGAACTGTAAATTGAAAAAGAGATTAAAACAGTTACGATTAGAAAATAAATATTCACAACAGCAAATTGCTGACAAACTTAACATCACCAGGCAAGCAGTATCCAAATGGGAAAATGGTAAATCTATACCAGATATTGAAAATTTGAAATTACTTTGTGAAATCTATAACGTTTCTTTAGACAATATTCTTGAAAATTCAGTTCTTACTGAAGAGAAAATAAACGTCCGAAAAAATAGTGTTCGATCTGAGATGAGACACTGTGCATTGGTTTTGACCATTGTCGCAAGTTACTTTCTTGCGCCTTTCGGATTTATCACGTTGGCAGCAGTACTTTTTTTTATGAAAAGAACAGACGAACATCGTTTATTACTTACGTTTTTATCCTTAATGGCTTTAATTAAAAATATCCACTCTACTTATTATATCTAGTGTTTAAAATAACTATCTTCTCTTACTTTTTCATGAATCTCATCGTACGAACTGATAGTTGGTAAAACACGTTATCAAATTGTGTAGTAGCCTTGGTATATTCAGATTCTTTAAATTAAGAATGAAACAAACAATTATCAAAAAAATATAAAGAAGTAATTTAAGAAAAGAAAGACTCAATATAAACTTTAAAATAGCGTTTTTTTATTCAGTATTAAGTTTTACTCAGAAAGGAAAATCAATATGATCAAACTAAAAATATGCACTCTAGCAGTAGTAGTTTTGATTTCAACAATCGTAACAGGGAGTGATCGTTCAACGAATATCAAGCAAGGAATGGAGTGTGAACAAAATTGGACGCATTGTGCTCTTTCGTTAACAAAAAACAAATTATCATCCTCTAAACAACCAATTAAGATTGCGATAATGGATACAGGAATCAATAGTGATATTACTCAATTACATAAGTACGTTATCAAACAGTATAATACGCTAGATAGTTCTTCGAATACTTCAGCTATACATCCTCACGGAACTATGATTGCAAGTATCATCGCCGCTACCTCTTTTGAAAATTCAAAGATTGGAATCAACGAGAATATACATTTGTATGATGTTCAAACCTTAGATGACCAAGCAAACGGAGAACTTGATAATACAGTTAGAGGATTTGATTGGGCTATAAAACAAAACGTAGATATCATTAACATGAGCTACGGTTTTTCCCATCATGATAAATCTTTAGAGAATGCTATTAAGAGGGCCCACGATGCCGGAATCATAATCTTAGCAGCTGCTGGTAATACACTCGGTTTATCGACAGATTACCCCGCCCGCTATAAAGAAGTACTATCTATTTCTGCTATTGATAAAAATAAATCAATCTATGCATATGCCGCTAAAGGAAAAGTCGATTTTGTAGCACCAGGAGTGGAAGTGCCTGTTCTAAACCTAGACGGTAAAATCGAATCTCAATCAGGAACATCTTTTTCAACCGCATATGCCACTGCTGTTGTTTCCTTATTACTCAACAATGAAGAAAGAAAAAACTTAATAGCAAAATTAGAGCAAAACTCTATAAATTTAGGTCCAATTAATCAGTATGGAAATGGATTGATTCAATACATCGAAAATTAAAAACACTTTATAGTGCGTTTAAAAATATTAAAATGATTATTATCTAACTTGCATTTAATCAGAGTATCGTGACTTATTATTTTTTTAAATGCTATTCAACAGAAAATCATCACCTCAAACAATGAATGGTTCTCTGTTTTACTTTTTACAGTGGATTCAGTACTAATTTGTATAGAAAATCGAAATGTTCTTTCGTCTTGTACAAATAAAATATTTTTTCATAGTAAACGAGATTTCTTTACAACTTTAATTTGTTTGCGCAAGTCACAATTTCACCTATAAATTGAATAAAATATAGTTCTTTGAAGTAGATTATGACTGCTTAGTCAAGCTCATCTATAAGATTATTTAAAATCCACACTCTAATTACAATTCATTCAACTAAAGTAATGAGCGACTATGTATACACGTTCCCCCTCTTCACAGTTAATTGTTCATCATATCGATTTCATCAAAAAAACCGCCCTGACCGAAGTCAGAGCGGAGTCCTATTATAAGGCGAAAATCGCTGCAGATACACCGACGACACCAACGAGCGCCATCGCATATACCGGCACACGTGGCATTTCGCCATTGTTGTCGAGCGCTTTCCCGAACATATAGAAGACGATTGGGTGCACGAGGAACGGCATCGAGAAGATGAGCGGGATGAGAAGCGAGGCTTCCGTCCCGAACATTCCACCTTGAACCGCTGCGAACAAGCCGAAGTGCGAGATCGCTGACGATTGTGCCATCGTCGTGTAGTCAAATGCGATCGTGCTGAACGTCAAGATGACGAGACCACCGAAGACGGCCATCATCTGCCACCCGAACGAGAACTGCATAAGGGCTTTGACTTCTTTGAAGTCTTCCCCGTTCGCCGCGCGTAAGTTTTTCAACGCGAGCGCAGTGAGTACGAGACCGACCAAGACGATGATGGCTGTCGGCCAAATCCAGAGAGCACCGTTGTCGGCACTGACCGCGAGGATGGAGAATACGAAGATATGTCCGAAGAACGGGATGTTGATCATGATTGGCGCACGTTTCGCTGCTACTTGACCGAAGTCACCAGCCGTACACGCTCCTGTAAGACCACTGTGTGAAAGTGAACCTGCCATACCTGGTGCGAGGTTACGGATGTGACCCGTGCGAGCGAACCACATGATGAGTGCGATTCCACCGAACATCCAGAACAACTGACCGAAGAAACCGTACACGAGAATCGAATTCATGCCTTCGATTGCGAACGCGTCACCGATTCTTGAACCCCCGACCATGAAGTTGGCAGCCAAGACGACCGGAATCCCTGCGAAGAGAAGCGCGCGGACAGTCGGTCCATACGTCCAGTTATGGAAGATGGCACCGAGTGCTGACGAAATCAACATCGCGAAGAAGATTTGCGGAAGTGCGATAATTGGCTGAATCGCTGTCGCAATCAAGAACGAAACGAACAAGATGACAAGCAAGAGAACTGTCTCGATAAGACCTTTTTGCATGTATACTTTCTTGTCCTGAATTTGTGCTTTATGGTCGATGAGTAAGAACGACACGGCAAGACCGAGGAGTGCGAGGATTGGGTAGTAAAGCGCAATCCCTTCTGCCGTACCTGGCTCGATTGCCATACGGAAGAACCCTTCCAAACCGACGAGCAAGAAGAACGAACGAAGGATGAAGATGAACTGCGTACGTCCTGTCCCGAGGAACATCTCCTCTTTGGCAGGAATGACGATGTCCTCCATGTCGAGCTCTTGTTTACTCAAAATTTTACGAAGTTCTTGTCCGCCGACGAAGAATGAAACGACTAACGCGATGATTGTCGTCCGTGACAAGAAGTCGACGAGCGGGAATTCAGGAAGACCCGGTGTCGCGATACCGAGCTCGACCATACCGAATCCGAGACCGAGACCGAAGATGACGATGACGAGGATCGGCGAGAAGCGCGTCCCAGCCACGACCATACGAGATAAAATGACCATTGGAATGACGAAGGCCATAAGCAACCAGAATTGGTTGATCAGTTGCATTTGAGATAATTGCTGTACAAGTTCCATTGACTAACCCCTAACATAATTTTTAGCACACAATATCGAAGTGTACAGGAATGAACATTGTGTGACAATAGGGTGTGATGTTTTGTAAACAATGAAAGCGGAACCAAGTGAAATTGGTCCCGCTTTCATTAGTTATTGGATTGTCTGAGACCCCAAATGCCTTTATTTCCTGTGGAATAAAAGAGGTCTTCTTTTCCGGTAAAGCTCGCCGAATCACTGGAATGCGCACGAATCTGTTTATTGACGTGCCCTTTCCAATCTTTATATCGATCGAGCTCGAGTTGATAGTATGATTTTTCGACATACGCATAAATGTCTTTTAAAGATGCCGTCCCACCGTGGTGTTGGAGGGCGAATTGGATTTTGCGTAGTAACAGGCGTTTCACCTTACCCCCACCTCTCTAATTTTCCTTTCAACATCACTAAATCAATCAATCTGATGATCGTTGCGCTTTCCGACTGAAGTAGTAATGTAAGCGAACTTCTACAATCTGGCTCACCCATTCATAAACTACCGGATTGCGGAGCGCTTCATTGAATGCGATATGTAGGCTTTCATTTTCTACATAAAACGGTCCTTTGGCAATTTTATCGAATGGCATCCGCAACAACAATTTTTCAATCCGTTGTTGATGGAAAGGTTGCTGAAAGTCTTTTGTCTTTCCATCAATCTGTTGACGATAAGGCAGACTCGTCAAGTAATCATAGAACGGATAAGCTGCATCAGATGCTTTCAAAGGAGTGTACCACATTTGTTTTCCCCGCTCTAACATGATGGATAATACAACCATCTTATAACTTGTTGTAATTCTTGTATCCTCCACTTCATACAAAAGAGGATACATATTTTCAAAAACACTTAACTCACCGTCTGTTAACTCACCAATCTTCTTTAAAAAGCCGAAGAAGCCACTAAAGTGCTTCCTTTCGGATTGATACGCCTCCAATGAATATTCGCCTCGTTGGATTAGTTCTAGGTAGGTCGGTCGTCTCCCTAGCTCTTCCTTCACCATGAAATAATTTCGTTCTAATAATTGATGTCGTGTCGAAGACCGGGTCATCATTTTCTTCAAAAGATCGACAGTCTCTAAATCAAATTCGATTGTACACGAAGTAGGTAAGCTATTTGATGTTGGAACCTTCTTCAGTGAATCTGGACCGTCTGTCGTCAATAGCGCCAGTTTCTTATCAATGTTTTTATAGTTCCCAATCAAATCGATAATCGTACAATGTGTCTTTCCTTTTGATAGACGTAGTCCTCGTCCGATTTGCTGGGTGAACACTGTCAATGATTCAGTCGGACGACAAAACAATAGCGTATCGATTTCAGGAATATCGACACCTTCATTAAATAGATTCACTGCAAAAATGATGTCCAATTGTCCTTGCTTTAATTGGGCAATTACTTCCGTTCGATCATAATCGGCCTGACTATGAAGTGCTACCGCTTGTACTCTTTGCCTCCTGAAATAATCAGCCAAATATTCAGCTTGTATAACGGAAGAACAAAATCCGAGTGCTCTCGATTGATGATGCTCTGACCAAGCTCTATAAATCTTCTCAGCAACACTTTCTTTTAACTGTTCTGCCAATAACTCTTCTTGATCGTAACGACGTCCATTGATCAGACGAATCTGAGAGTAGTCGATTTCATCATAGATTCCAACGTAATGAAACGGGGTTAAAAACGATTCTTCAATCGCTTCAGTAAAGTGCATCTGGAAAGCGACGTTATCATCACAAAGTGCATATACGTCTCCTCCGTCTAAACGGTCAGGCGTTGCAGTCAAACCGAGTAAGAACTTCGGTTGAAAATAATCTAGCACCCGACGGTAGGAAGGAGCAGCCGAATGATGGAACTCATCCACGATTATCAAATCGAATTGCTCCGGGTCATATTGCTCCATTCTTTGTTTCGAAGCTAACGTTTGAATCGAGGCGAACACGACGTCAGCAGTATCTTGATTTCTTGATTCACCACCGAGTAGTAACCCGGTCTTCCAGTCGGTCGCCACATTGAGGAATGACTTTTCTGCTTGTAACAAAAGTTCTTTTTGATGCGCGACGAAAAGGACACGTTTGAATTGACGAGCAAAAAATGCACTTAAATACGTCTTTCCTAATCCGGTCGCTAAGACGAGCATCGCTTTTTTTCGACCTTCCGCCATCGTTTCACGGAGTGCCAATAACGCTGCGTCTTGGACAGACGTCGGGGTAATCGAATCATCTTCTATGTAGACGGGAGAATGTTCAGCGACCTCTAGCTCCTTCATTCGATCCTTTCGCGCTTCATACTCTTCACGATAAGGCTGTAACGAGACTAGATTCATTATTTGCGCATATTCACTATAAAATAATTCATGGAACGCAGCGACTGACTCTTCAAACACTTCCTCTGATATACTCGAAGGAATCTCAACATTCCACTCCACACCATGATTTAGCGCACTATGCGATAAGTTCGAGGAACCAACAAAAAATGTACCGCTTTCCATTGTACGGAACAAATATGCCTTTGGATGGAACGACCTTCCTTTTGAGCGGTATAGCCGTAGCTCAACATTCGGTATTTGTAATAGCATGTCCAGTGCATCAGGATTGGTGAGGTACAGATAGTCTCCTACCAAAATTCTGATTTGAGCATCGCGTTCACTCGCTTGTTTTAATGAAGAATATAATTCCTTCACTCCCGACACTTGAGCAAACGCGACGACCATATAAATTTCAGTCGCCGCGTCTATGTGTTCTTGTAAAGGGATGCCCAGATTGCTCGTATGGAGTCGTAAATCACTCATGATCGAGGACCTCTTCTAAAAATAGACCCTTTTCAAAACCACCACGTTTTTTGCGTTTCTCTTCACGAATCTGATTCAATTCATCGAAGTCTGCCCCATGCATTTTGCCAAGTGTATAGACCAACTCCAAAATGTCAGCTAACTCTTCAAGAGACTCTTCATCAATGTTCGCCTCTTCATACTCTTTGATTTCTTCATAGAGTTTCAAACGTGCTTGCTCAAAGTGTTCGGCTTGAGTAAGTTGCTTCACAATCGGGATTTTTCCTGATTCGTGAATAATTTCAGGAATGCGGTCACGGATTAATTTATTGTACTCTTTCCTCATTATTCTCAACCCTTTCTGCATGCATTGCGGTAGATCAATTTCTATTAAAATACTATACTTTCATTATACCCAATTATTTGAAGGTTTGTTTTATGAAATAGGAGGCTGTATCTAATTGATTACTTCAGAAATCCAATCAATATTTAACGTATTTAATAATGATTTTATTTATGAAATTCCTGATTTCCAAAGAGATTTTGTATGGGGGGAAGAAGAAGTTACACAGCTCTTTAAAGATTTTAATGAAGACACAGAAGAATTTACAAAGGAAAGTTCGTTATTAGACGGCTATTTGTTGGGAAATATCGTGTTGATTAACAATGATCACCAACCTGCAAATAAAATTGTGATTGACGGTCAACAGAGACTTACAACCCTTTCGTTACTATATAAAGTTCTAGAAGAAACAATTGATTATCGTTTACATCAGAATAAAAGCAGCTTTGATACAATTCAAAAATGGATGAATGTCCGAGGTGAATTAAACAAAGGGTATGGATTATTTGACGATGATGCAAATTTTAAAACTTCTAAAATACAGCATCACAAAAGCTTAGAATTTGGTAGTACTTATCGGCACATTATTCGCCCAGATTCTAATTCGAAAAACCTATCTCAAACTTCTACTCAAATTGAAGAAGTATATGATGTATTAAAAGAAGAACTAGCTAAATTAGATGATCAGAAATTATTGAAATTTGTAAACTACATAAAACATAAAGTCATGTTAATTGTAACTACTGCACCGACACTATCTAAAGCATTTCAATTATTTGAAATCTTGAATAACAGGGGGAAAGATTTAGAACCACTAGATTTAATAAAAAACATGCTTTTAAAAAATCTTGCTAAAGATTTCTATAGTGACGATGAACGAGATAAGTTTACTGAGATGTGGAAAAAGTTTAACAACAACCTCGTACTCAGTCCCAAAAGAAAAGTTGAATCTTCAACCTTCCTAAAGCATTATTTAGTAGGAACCACTGGAGAAAACATTCGTAAAGATAAACTCTTTAACTATTATTCAGAACTAAATCCATCAAAGGAAGAAGTTTTATCAATCGTTTCAGAGATGCATGATGTTTCATACACTTACGGAAAATTAGAACGTAAAGAGTTTGAAGGATTCATTAAAAATACTCATTTACTCAATGTTTTATTCAAACTTTTGAACTTAAAACAGGCACAAACAATCCTCATTCCATTCTACAATGAATCAGAACAAAGAAAATCAGAGATTGTTGATTTGGCAATTCGATTGGGTGCAAGTGTTATTTTCTCTTATACGCAAACTAACTATATTGAAGCTGAAATACCTTCGTTGATAAAAAAATATAATGCAAACTTAAAGCGAGAAGGGCAAGACCAAGCTTATCATCAATTCGTAAGTGAGTTAGAAAGAAGAATTTCAGAGAAAGCTAAGCTTGCAAAAGAAGCTGTATTTGCTAGAAAATTTGAGAACACCAGAGGAAACTACAATAAAAAAGGTTACGACTTGCTTCGTTTCATCGAAGCTTATGGTCATTCCGATAACACCGTTCTTCTAACGTCAAACCGAAATAAAAAGGTCACTTTGGAGCACATCATGCCAAGAACACCAATTAGTAATGAACTGATAGAAGGTTCCGGATTTGAAGACTTAGAAGAATATAAAGAATACGTGAATCGAATTGGTAATTTTGCGCTTATCGGTAACGATGAAAACTCTTCACTTTCCAATAAACAATTTGATCAGAAGAGATCTGTATATGCAGATTCATCAATTTGGACCACTCAAGTATTAGCAGATCGTTTAATCTCTTCGATGAAGTCTGGAAAAGAAGTACAACAATTCGAAAAAATTAATAGCTATTTGTTTATGGATGAATCTTCTTCAAGTGTTTATTGGACAAAAGAATTAATTCTGAAGCGATCTGAAAAACTTGCAGCGTACTTAGAAGCAGTCCTCACTAACAAATGACCAACTTCATTATCAATTCTTTAAGATATGTATTTAAGAAAAGTGATATCATTTCACTTTTCTTTTTATTTTGTCAATCCACCTCAAACGCCTTCACATACGCCACATGATCCAACATCACAATCAACTCGTCCTCAAACTGTACGAATCCATCGCTCGCATGTCGAAACGCTTGAAAGATCGACTCCAATGCCTCATATCGCGTATCCGCCTCCACCATATACGTCAGCACTTCTTCGTTAATTAAATGGAATTCAATTTCGAATGATTTCATCTTCTCTCCTCCTCACTCTTCTATACCCGTTCCCCATTTGAAAAAAATACAGCTATACTTTGGAATCTTTTTCCTCTAATCTAAAAATAGTCATAATATTACGTCCTCTTACATATTTTCACTATCTATTAGGTAAAGGAGAGATTTAACGGTATGGCTTATCACTTCACATGCGAACACTTAACAAAACGCTTTGATACGGGTGACGTCAAAACAGTCGCCTTACAGGACATCAACCTCCGCTTCGAACACGGTGATTTCATCTCCATCATCGGACCATCTGGATCTGGAAAGTCAACGCTACTCAGTCTGATCGGTACACTTGACCGTCCGACAGAAGGCACTTTGCTCTTCAACGATGAACCGATCTCGACGCTCTCTGCGAAACAACTCGCGGACTTCCGTTTTGAGAACATCGGCTTCATCTTCCAACAGTTCCACCTCATCCCGACACTGACGGCGCTTGAGAACGTCATGTCCCCGCTCTTCGGACGAAAAGTCGATTACGATGTCCATGAACGTGCGCTCGAATTATTGAAGGAAGTAGGTCTCGCTGACAAGGTTGATTCATTACCGTCCCAACTATCAGGCGGTCAGCAACAACGTGTCGCCGTCGCCCGCGCCCTCATCCACCGTCCGAAATGGCTCCTCGCCGATGAGCCGACGGGGAACTTAGATACGCACACGGGTGACGTAATCTTCGACCTCTTGATCCGCTTGAATCGCGAGAACGGATGTGGCGTCCTCTTCGTCACCCATGACCCGGAACTCGCCGACCGGGCCAACCGAAAAATCGAGATGCGCGACGGGCAGGTCGTCGCCATGAGCGACGGGCAGGTCGTCGCCATGAGCGACGGGCAGGTCGTCGCCATGAGCGACGTCTATCATGCTTAAGTACATCTGGAATTCATGGTGGCGGAATAAAGAACGGTTCATCCTGCTTATGGTCGGGATGCTCATCGTCAGTACCGGGCTCAGCTACCTTCTCGGTGTGACCCAGGCGAATAACGGGACGGTCGTCAACGAGCTACAAAAACGTTGGGATTCGTCTTATCACATCGTCGTCCGTCCGGAAGGCAGCCGAAGCGTGACCGAGGACTTGAACCTGCTCGAGCCGAACTATATGAGCGGACTCGAAGGCGGGATCACGCGCGAACAATACGAGACGATTCAACAGATTGCCGACATCGATGTCGCAGCACCTATTGCCATGATCGGGTCGACTTATTCGAGCTCGTTCACCCAAACGCATACGTTTGATAAAGCGGGTCTTTATCGCCTCAAGATGAACACACTCATCGATACGGGCATTGAAAAAATCAATGACTTCCAAGACTTGAAAGCTTACTTTTGGGTTGGCTGGATGCCAAATGGCGATACCACCCACATCGGCATCGGTCCGACCGCCCTGTATGAAGAATTCCCACTTGATTACGGAAGCGACGTCATGCTCGCCGGGATTGACCCGGTCGCCGAAGCGAAACTCGTCGGGTTAGACGATGCTGTACAAGCGACAGAGTTCAGTCGTTATTTCAATGAAGAGGACGTTCCAGAGCCTTACGATGAAGACATCACGACGATTCCGATTTTGATGAGTACAAAAGACTACGTCGATGCCTCGATCAACTACACCATCGAAGAAGTCGATGCCGATACGAGCGACGCAGAAAAATTCATCAATACGTATTTAGAGAACGGAAAAGAGGAATACCTGGATAGCTTGAAAGGGACAAAAGTCGCCTCATACGACTTTACAGCACAACAAATGCACGACAATATCACGAAACACATTCTAGAAGGAAAACCACAGCCACAAGATCCTCGTCTCACCATGGAATATACGTGGATTGCCGAGAAGGCGTCACCTCTTGTCTATGAAGGCGTGACGAGCCCGTTCCCGAAACGTTGGCCGTATTCGTATCAAATCAAGCCGTTCCTCGCTGAGGGTCAAGTGAAGTATGGTCAAGAAAGTATGTATCGCAAGTCCAATTTATACGCGGAAGACCTCAACGATGCACCAAAAGTAAGATATAACTACATCGGATTATTCGACCCATCGAAACTGAAGCTGTCAAAAGACCCGCTGACGGAACTCCCGATGGAGACATATTTCCCGGCAAGCGCCGAATGGGTCATGAACTCGAAAGACGAGCCGGTCAACCCACCGACGACTGTCAAACCGACGAATAACCCATATAGCTTCTTGACGAAACCGCCGTCAATGTTGACGACACTCGATGCAGCGTTCGCCATCGCTGGTGACAAGGCCATCTCGGCCATTCGCGTCAACGTGAAAGGCGTGGACGTATTGAACGAAGAGAGTGAAGCGAAGCTCCAAGCGGTCGCCAAAGAGATCGAGGACAAGACTGGTCTCATCACCGACGTCACACTCGGGTCATCTCCACAATACGCCGTCACGTATCTCCCTGGATTAAAAGGAGAAAGTTCGCTCGGTTGGATTCAGCAGCCATGGATTAAAATCGGGTCGTCGATCACGATTTTCCAAGAAGCGAAACTCGGCTTCTCCGGTGTCGTCGCGAGTGTCATCCTCGTCGCGATGCTGTACGTGTTCAGCTCGAACATCATCATGTTGTACGCGCGGAAGAAAGAGTTCGCCATCCTCTTGTCGCTCGGTTGGCGACCGAGTCAGCTGTCGAAACTATTATTCTTAGAAGCCACGATCCTCGGGTCGATGGTCGCGCTCATCTCGTGGATGATTCTCGGGACGTTCCTTTGGACGGCAGCCGGCTCGACTTCGATCACTCGCATCCTATTGATTGGACTAGCCGGTCTCTTGATTTACTGGCTTGGGACACTCATCCCGATCCGACTCGTCCGTCGCATCAAGCCATATGAGACGATGCAGTCCGGTGAAGTCTCAAAAGGACGACGTCTCGGCCGCTCACGCTCGAGCGTCGGCATGAGCTTGAATCAACTCGTGACGTATTGGCCACGAACGTTGTTGTCGATTCTCGCCATCGCTTTACCGACGAGTCTGTTCGGCTTCTTCTTGTTCGTCACGTTCCGCCTCCAAGGTGTCTTGTATACGACGTGGATCGGGGAGTTCGTGGCACTTGAAGTCGGGACGATGCACTACGTTGCCATGGGGGTCGCCTTACTGATTGCGATGCTCACGACGACCGAAATCATGTGGCAAAACGTCTCCGAACGAAAACCGCAACTCGCCGTCTTGAAAGCGCTCGGTTGGCAGAACACGTCCATCCGTCGTCTCGTCTTGACGGAAGGTGCGCTAACCGGATTCTTCGCCGGACTACTCGGTGTGACGTTCACCGTCGTCATCGTCACGATCATGTATCAACAGTTCCCGACGTCAGAGCTGCCATTCTTGTTTGCGACCATCTTCATCCCGGTCGTGACAGGTGTCTTAGGTGCACTGCTTCCGGCTGAACGTGCCGTACGCATCACGCCGGCTGAAGCGATTGGTGGGCATGTCGTCAACCAAAAGCAAGTCGAGAAACGATTCCGCCTCGTCCTCGGGACGACGGCGACGGCACTCGTTGTTGGGATCATCAGCTTGTTCGTCTTCACGTCACCAGAAGTCAAACCGGTCACGGAAGAGGCGAAAGCGACACCGGCCCCGACTGCGCAGACGACGGGTGCGAAACAGGCTGATTTAAAAGCTGATAAACCGAAAGAAGCAAAAGACACAACACCAAAAGAAGATGATCTTCAAAAAATCATGAACCTCGGCACGTTCCAAACGTTTATTGGAGATCCACAAATGAAGAAGCGTGAATTCCAAGTTGGACAACCCGTCTTCGCTTCACCGGATGGAACTGAATCGGAAGATGGTAAGCGATTCGTGAGTCTCCCGCTCTCCCTCTTCCATTCAGATGACGGTCAAGGTGGTTATATGGAATATCGTCCAAACGGATTCCGTATGTACACACCAGACGGGACAAAATATAGTCCAGTCGATATGGTCAACCACAATAAGAAAGCGTTCAAGAACGGTTTTCGTTATTTCACAGGCGAGAAATCCGAAGTTGATTTAGTCTTCCTCGTCCCAGAGAAAGAAAAGACGCTCGTCTTGTATGCGTCAAGTGACGCCATGCCGAAAGTGTATACCGTCAAAATTGATGTCCCATAAACAAAAACAACGTCGCCCCGATTCGGGACGACGTTGTTTTTATTCGGCTTCTTCCACGATTTCGACACGTACTCCTGTGTCCCCGGCTTTTCCTAGGTTTTCTACGGTCGGGTCTTCATACGCTAACACATGAAACTCCTGCTCGATCGTACGGATGACATAATGCGCGAGCGAACCACGGTTACGGTTCACCCGAGAGGATAAATACGCTTCATTCTTCATTTCATAGGATTCTGTGTCGAGTACGTAGTGATAGTGCAAATTTAGATTCACGAATAATTCGCTCCTAGAACACACAACGTCTTATTATAAGAATTCCTCGTAATTAAGTGTTACTTCTTCAATTTATACAAACTCCGCTTCAATGAATTCAAGGTTCTCTCGTTTCACTGCTTCAACATTTTCGAAAAACTCTGTTTCAGTCATGTTCCCCCTCTTTGAACGTATTCATGAGACAATTTCGCATCTTCGTCATCGATGAGTATGCGTCCCCTTTGAAGTAACACCACTTGCGATTTTAATAATTCTCTGAACGCATTAATAGGTTTTATGTTTACTAGTTCATTGAGATACTAATAATTTGATATTTCCACTTAAAATTTCCACTCTGAGTATTATTTAAGTTTTTGAGTATAAGAATAACTTACAGTTTGATAAAATCAAAATATATTAATTGGATAGGAGTGTTGATAATGGATATCATTTTTTCAGATTTAGAGCTTGATTATATGAACCCGCGTTTTTCTCTCTTTAATTTTGAAAACGAAAACGAGATAATAGATTATCTTTTAAAATATGAAAATTTATATGATTTAATTGATTCGTTTATTTTGGAAGGTTATAACACGTTGGGGGAAAGATTAATTGTATTAGAAGATGATGACAAAAATATAGTTTTAGAAGGTAATCGAAGAGTCGCTGCTGTAAAATGCATATTTAAATATGGACATTTATTAAAGGCAAGCTATAGAGAAAAAATTAAAGGTTTAAAAACTGAGAACTTTCAACTAGCTTGCGATGTGGTCAAGAATAGATCTGATGCAAACTATAAAATTGCAGCAAAACATATTGCGTCAATAAAAAGTTGGAATAGTATAGACAAGTACGTATATTACTATAATTCCTTTCAGCAATTGGTTACCACTAAAACTATTTCCGAAGCATTAGAATTTATACAATCTACTACACCAGACTCAATATCTCAAATTAGAAAGGATATTAAATTTTTCAAATTCCTTTCTCAAATACATTCATTAGTTAAAGCTGAAGTACCTGATTTGAAACCTTTATCTCATTTAGACAACGATGTTCTTACAAGTCGAGTTTACAGCGCACTAAAAAAAGAACTACAGCTTCACGAAGAACATTGGATAGAGTTAAAAATACCTTCTGAAAAAAATGGTGAATTTACCGAAATTTTAAAACTGATTGGAAAAGCTGCTTGGATTCCTAATAAGGTTAATACTCAAGGCTCAAGTCTCAACACACGAACTTTTCAAAGGCAAGATCAATGGAATGAAATTTTGAACAAAGACGAGGTAATACCTGGATTAAAAAAACTTATTTCTAAATGGCATGAGACACCAAATCAAAATGAGAAAATATCATTTGAAAATATTAATGTTGAAAAACCTAAAACTAAAGAACAATCTAAATTGACAAATAATACATCACTTAATCAAACGAATACGGCTAGTACTTCTCCAAAATATCAACTACTCCTAAATAGTGCATGGCAAAATAAATCGGTTATAAGTAATTCAAATAATACCGATTTAATTAAAGCAGTATTATTATATGATGATAAAAATGATGTAATCCCACAAAAAAGTTCGGAGTATGGAAAAATTTCTTTTAAAGCATCTCCCACCGAAGGAATATTACTCAAGCATTCAACCATACTAAAAAATTCTAAACCAGGAAATTATATAATTACTGCTTCTTTCGGTAACCAAACTGAAGAATTTCGGGTTACTATCAATAGAACAAATGTTGAGATTTCTAATTTTACTGAAAGTTTTATAAATAAAGATTGGTTAGAACAAATGATTTCTTCACTACAGAAAAGCCCAAAATTCGAAAAAATCATTTCTACGCTTATTACATTATCAGATTTAACTAATAAGTCTAACTCTCTTACTCATTCAGAAACTTTGATTGTTACATTTTTAATTAGGGCTGTCCTAGAATATGTTTCTAACGCCTATGTCGAGCATCATGAAGGCCTTAAAAATAACTCTACTCCTGAAACTAATTTACCTAAATTGGTTAAGTTGGTATCGGAAGATATGTACTCTAGAAAAGGATCCCAATTTACACTTGAAAAGAAAAAAGCTATAAAAGCAAATGATGATATTGAACTTTTG
This sequence comes from Exiguobacterium sp. N5, assembly GCF_025842465.1. GTDB lineage: Bacteria > Bacillota > Bacilli > Exiguobacteriales > Exiguobacteriaceae > Exiguobacterium > Exiguobacterium profundum. The sequence continues at coordinate 153,644 of NZ_JAPAEP010000001.1, read as the reverse complement.
AATGGTGTTATTCACGATTACACCACAACAGCAAGTAACCAAGATTTTAAAAGGATTTTTGCAAAATATATTCCTTATATTGAATCTGTTATACTTTCAATTGAGAAAAACAGGTGATTTCTTTTGATAAAAAAAATTAATAACTATAGTCCATTAAGATATCCTGGTGGAAAGAATAAAATCTATAATTATGTAAAGCATCTTGTTTCTGAAAATGGTTCTAGAACATATATCGAACCGTATTGCGGGGGCGCAGCTGTTGCATTAAAACTATTAATCAATCAAGATGTCGACAGAATAATTCTCAATGATTTTGATAGATCAATCTATGCTTTATGGTACTCAATACTCCATCAACCTGAAGAATTAATTTCCTTAGTTCAAAATGCAAGCTTTTCTTTTGATGAATGGGAGTATCAACGAAGTATTCAAAAAAATAAACTCGAAACAGATTTATTGTCCCTAGGATTTTCTACTTTATATCTTAATAGAACAAATCGTTCAGGAATAATTAATGCAGGTGTGATCGGAGGAAAGAATCAAAATGGTTCATATACAATGGATTGTAGATTCAATAAACCCTCATTAATAAATAAAATAAAAATTATAAATAGTAAAAAATCAAAAATTAGACTGTATAATAAAGATGCTCTTGTATTTATTAAAGAAAATATTTCGAAAACCAAAAAAGCATTTATTTTTTTTGACCCTCCATATTTTCTAAAAGGGAAAAAGTTATATACAAATTTTTACGAGCCAATTGATCACATTGAACTAGAAAAAAGTATTCAGAAGTACCTTTCAGAAAAAAAGTGGATTGTTACTTACGACGTAACTCCAGAAATAAAAAATATCTATGACAAGTATGAACACTATGAATATTATTTGAATTATAGTGTTTCAGATTACAGAAAAGGGAAAGAATACATTTTCTTTTCGAATCATACTTCTTCTTCCAAAATTGAATCCTTTTTATCGTTACATTAAAAAAATTCTTTGTTCATTTTTTTAGTAACTTGAAATGACGTGTTATTGTTCACCGATAGTTACTCGTTTTATAATAATTGAATATCCATATATAAAATTAAATCAAGATTTTTATAATAAAAATCCTATATCATACGAAAAGGAGCATCTAAATAGATGCTCCTTTTCAGGCTGTTGACGAACCAAATCGCATATGGCGATTTGGTTCGTCTTTTTTTATGTTCAACGAGCTTGAGACGTTCTGCCCGACAAAAGATTGAAGAAATGTTATGTAGACGGTCCTTTCTGGCCAACAGGTTGGCCAGCTTCTTCATGTTTTGTGCGGTGGCTGCCACCAGATTGGCGCGTTGGACCTCCGCGGTCCCCCTGTAGAAGGTGAAACGGAGCCCGTGGAGCTCTTTCCCATCGGCGAACGAGCGCTCGACGGTCTGCGGCCGCAGTCGGTAGAGGGATTTCCCGGACGCGGACAGGCGGTTCTCGTTCACCTGCTCGCGGTAATGCTCATCGACGTGGCGTGTGATGTCCCTTCGGTGCGTCCGGCTGGACGTGCACTTCTCGAGGAGAGGGCAGTTCTGACAGATGGATGGGTCGGAGACGTAATGGTGATAGCCGTGGCGGTCCGTCGTCTGATAGGTGAGGCGCTGTCGCGCCGGACAGAGATACGCATCTTCCTCGGGCAGGTACGTGTACCGGGTCTTGCGGAACATCCCCTTCTTCCCACCGAAACGCCTTCGGGCGATGACCCCGAAGATGCCCCGTTCGACGAGCGCCTTCGCGATCCCGGTCGTGAAGTAGCCTGCATCGAGTGCGACCGCCTCGAGCGGGAAATGGAAACGTTCGAGGACATGGTCGAGCCGATTGAGATAGACGGTGCTGTCCGAGACGTTCCCGGGTGTGACGTGTACATCGACGATGAAATTGTGCTTGGCGTCGACCGTCCGATGCGCCAGCCAGAAAAAGCCTTCCGGCTTCTGGTCACGATACATGTATCCCGCATCCGGGTCGGTCCGGCTCACCTTGACGAGCCGGCGCTCCCTCTTCTCAGATGCCGGTTTCAGTTCTTTTTTCCGCGTTCGGCCCGTTCCTCGTTCACGCGGGTGAGAAGCTCGTCCTCGATCGCACCGACGACCCGTTCGACCTCGACCTTGTCGAATTTCTTCTTGTTCGCGTTCGCCCGGATGTGCGTGGAATCCGTGATCAGGATGCGCCCGGAGACGAGACCGTGAGATTCCGCCTGTCGGACGATGTCCTCGAAGATTTGTTGGAACACGTCGTTCCCCTGGAAGCGTCGGCGGTAGGCCTGGCTGATCGTTGAATGGTCGGGAACCTTCTCATCGATGCCGAGACCGAGGAACCAGCGATAGGCGAGGTTCGTCTGAACCTCCCTCACGGTCTGGCGCACGGAACGGATGTTGAACAGGGGTCCGAGTAGGATGATCTTGATGATGATCTCCGGATCGATGCCGGGCGTACCGGTGTTCGAATAGAGAGGGGCGCAGAGCCGGCGCACGATCGAGAAGTCGATGTGACGGTCGAGTCTCCGGACGAGATGATCCTGCGGGACCAGCTGGTCCAACGTGGTCTTCGACTGGATCGGTTCATGTCGTTTCTCAGAATGGGCGCGATACATATCGGGTTCCTCCTTTTGATGACGGGCGAACTTGGTGTTTACCTTCTTCTTTCCCCGTTTGGACCGGTTCGAAGTATGTATCGGGCTTTTTCTTCGGCCATCGAGGCCTCAGAAAAAGACAAATGGCCGCCAAAGGTGGCGACCATTCGTGTGACTCGTCCCACGGCGCCCCGACTCCTGCAGGAAAGCAATCCGACGGAGACCCAGCAGCGACCTGAGTCGCGATGCGGCTCCGGGATTGCCTGCGGAAAGCGTGGGCGCCGGAAGGACGAGTTCGAACATCTTATTTGTCAACAAGCTGTGAAAAGGAGCATCTAAATAGATGCTCCTTTTCGCTTAATAAAACATATACCACAGTGCCGCTGCCACTAAGAACAGCCCGGCCCCGATGAACAAGATCTTTGCCAATCGTTCGTATACCATGTCTTCACCTCACCAATGCCGCGCCGACGACGAGGGAGACCCCAATCGACAGCAAGAATGCCAACAACCCGACGGCGATATTCCCTTGTTGAATCTCATCGTTCACCTTCAGTGTCGGTGTCAAAAATTCAAACAACCAGTATGTCGCGAGGAGCAAAATGAATCCGAAACCACCCCCGACGAAGATGTCGATTGTGCTATCATGATGGCTCTCGACGACCCGGAAGATGTTGGCGAGACCGACAATCTTCCCGCCTGTCGCCAAGGCGACGGCAATATTTCCTTTTTGAATCTCACGCCAGTTGCTGTACGGCGTCGTCACCTCGAAGATGGCAAGACCGACGACAATCATCAGTCCCGCCATCGAATAGAGGCCGAACGACTCCAGCATAACGGCAAACGTAATCGTACCCATTCCCGACTCCCCTTACTTCAGTTCGACGACCGTGACACCGAGTCCACCTTCACCCATTCCTCCTGGGCGCTTGCTCTTCACGTGACGATGTCCTTTTAAAAATTCTTGTGTCGCCTGACGCATCGCTCCGGTACCTAATCCGTGGATGATGCGGACGTTATCATAGCCCGACACGAGTGCTTCATCGATATACTTGTCTAGACGCATAAGCCCCTCTTCGACACGAACGCCACGGAGGTCGAGCTCGGACTTCGTCGAGCTCTGACGTTTGAGCGAGCTGCCTTTCGACTGAAGCGACTTCTCTTTCGATGGACCGATCTTCTGAAGGTCGTCCGCTTTAACATTCACTTTCATGATGCCAACTTGGACGTTATACTCATTGTCGTTGATTTGTTTCACGATGTAGCCTTTTTGATTGAACGTCGTCACTTTCACTTCTTCGCCCTTACTGAACGTACGTTTCTGCTGGGCTTTTTGTTTCACTTTTTGGATCTTTTTCTCTTGAAGCGTCGGTTTTGCCGATTCGAGCTCTTTCTTCGCTGCGATAATCTCGTGCTCTTTGACGATTCCTTGCTCTCGGAGTTTCTTCAAGCGGTCGATGACTTCGTTCGCCTGACGCTTCGCCTGCTCGACGGCCTTCTCGGCTTTCGCCTCGGCCGCGCTGTACAAGTTATCGCGCTCGCGCTCGAATTCGGTCATCTTCGCCTCAAACGCCGCCTGCTCTTCTTCGAAGTCATGGCGCTTGACGATGAGCTCTTGCTCGAGCTGCTCGGCGCGTTGTTTCGCTGCTTCAAGCTCATTGATCATCGATTCGACTGATTCTGCATCACTACCGACGTGGCTACGTGCCTTGTCGATGACTTGCTCAGACAGTCCGAGACGACGACTGATCTCGAAGGCGTTCGAGCGACCCGGTACGCCAATCAAGAGACGGTACGTCGGGCTGAGCGATTCGATATCAAACTCCATCGAGGCGTTCATGACACCTTCGCGGTTATAAGCGTATGCCTTTAGTTCCGAGTAGTGTGTCGTCGCAGCGACACGTGCCCCGCGGCGTTTCACTTCATCTAAGATGGCGATGGCAAGGGCAGCCCCTTCTTGTGGATCCGTCCCGGCACCGAGCTCATCGAAGAGGACGAGTGACATGAAGTCGATTTTGTCGAGCATGCCGACGATGTTTGTCATATGCGAGCTGAACGTCGAAAGACTCTGTTCAATCGATTGCTCATCCCCGATATCGGCATAGACCGCGTCAAACACGGAAAGCTCTGTCCCGAACTCTGCCGGCACGTAGAGACCTGATTGCACCATTAACTGAAGGAGTCCAATCGTCTTCAATGTGACGGTTTTCCCGCCGGTGTTTGGTCCGGTGATGACGAGAGACGTGTAGTCTTCTCCGAGCTCGACCGTGATCGGTACGACCTCATCTTTCGGGATGAACGGATGACGTGCCTGTTTCAACTTGATTTCTCGATTGTCGTTCAACTTTGGCTCGGTCGCTTTCATCTCTTGTCCGTATGCGACTTTCGCAAAGATAAAGTCTAGTTCGGCCAACACATCGAGGTTCGTCATGATGGCATCATGGACCCCACCGACCTCGTTCGAGAGAGCACTTAAAATCCGTTCGATTTCAGCACGTTCTTTCAGACGAACTTCTTGAATCTCGTTATTGATGGAGACGATGGCCTGCGGCTCAATGAAGAGTGTCTGACCAGAAGCCGACTGGTCATGGACGATTCCACCGAACGCTTGACGGTACTCTTGTTTGACCGGTACAACATAGCGATCGTTCCGGATTGTGACGATGGCGTCCGAGAGCATCTTCGCATTGTTGCGGAGGATGTTGTCGATACGTGACCGGACACTCCCTTCAAAGCTCCGGAGCTGTGTCCGAAGTCCACGGAGTTGTGGACTCGCGGAATCTTGGACAGTCCCTTGGTCGTCAATCGCATGACGAATCGCCTGTTCGACCTCGATGAGCTTCGTCAACTTGTCCGCATACTCGTCAAGACGTGGAATGCGAATCTCTTCGTTATCCTCGTGAAGCTTCTCGAAGAAGTTCTTCACTTGGCGTCCGCCATACACGACGGCAGCGACGGCGAGCAATTCGCTCGTCGAGAGGACCGAGCCGATTGCGGCCCGTTTCACTTCCGCATGGACATCCGTAAGCCCACCGAGCGGCAGACGGTCACGGAGACGAACGACCTCGGTCGCCTCTTTCGTCACGTTCAAATTCGAGAGCACCCGGTCGTATGAGTAGTCAGGTTGCATCTTCAGCGCCAAATCTTTTCCGAGCGAGCTCGCCGCGTGACCGGCAAGCTGTTGGCGCAATTTTTCATATTCTAATACGCGTAACGCGTGGTCCATCTAGCATGTTCCTTTCTATCGCTTCGCCGCAAAGAACGCCTTGGCGTCTTCAAACGTGAAGCAGTTGATAATATCCGATGGTTCGAGATAGGCTTTCCGTGCGTGCAACACACCGAGGGCCATGTCTTCCATCATATCTGGGTGATGCGTGTCCGTGTTGATCATCACTTTGACGCCCGCTGCTTTCGCTTTCTTCAGCGTAGAAGCTGTCAGGTCGAGGCGGTTCGGGTTGGCGTTCAACTCGAGCGCCGTCCCTGTCTCTTTAGCGAGTGCGATCAGCTTGTCCTCGTCGATCGGATAACCGTCCCGACGACCGATGAGTCGACCTGTTGGATGGGCGATCACGTTGACGTACGGAGAACGGCAGGCGTTCTCCAGACGAGCCATGATTTCGTCGACCGATTGGTCCATCTTCGAATGGATGGAAGCGACGACGTAGTCGAGCGTCTCTAGAAACTCGGGTTCATAGTCGAGTGTCCCGTCAGGACGAATATCCATCTCGACGCCTCGTAACACGTTCATGTCATGTGTCTTCGCTGCTTCTCGGATTTCTTCCCCCTGTGCTTCGAGTCGTTCCTCGGTCAAGCCATTGACGAACGTCAAATACTTCCCGTGGTCGGTGATGGCCATCCATTCATAGCCGCGATTTTTCATCGCCACGACAATTTCGTCGACGGTCAACTTCCCGTCCGACCAGACCGTGTGCATGTGCGCGTCAGCCTTGATGTCTTCGAGCGTGACGAGCTTCGATAAGTCGTGCTCGAACTCTGCATGCCCCTCCCGAAGTTCAGGCGGGATGAATGGGAGACCATACCGTTCGAACAGTTCTTCTTCGGTTTCCGGTTGCCACAATCCGTCTGCTGTCTCGACCCCATATTCGGAAATGGACTCTCCTTTTGCTTTCGCAAGTTGACGCATGCGGACGTTGTGGTCTTTTGATCCCGTGAAATGGTGAAGCGTCGCAGCGAACGCGCCTGGCTCGACCATACGGAAATCGACCGATACCATCTCTTCACGTTCGAGGACGAGCGAGACTTTCGTCTCGCCTGCCGCAATCACTTCGTTGATGAACGGCAAAGCGAGCAGCTTCTCACGTAGCTCAATCGGCTCCTCGGTCGCGATGATGAAGTCAAGGTCTTTACACGTCTCTTCGGCACGGCGGAAGCTTCCTCCGACCGAATGACGCAAGACGAGCGTCTCCTTCTCTAACACCTCATTGATTTCTTCAACGATTGGTCGCATGACTGCATAAGCCAATCGTTCTGGACGTGATTCGAGGTTCTTCGCGGCGGCGAGTAATTTCTCCACACTCTTCGCCCCGAAACCGGGTAGTGATGCAGCCGTCCCGTCTTCGAGTACACGGATGAGCGACTCCAAGTCGACGACACCGATTTCACGGAGTTTAGCAAGTTTCTTCCCGCCGAGCCCTTGAATTTTCAAGAGCTTCATCAAACCGAACGGAATCTCTTCTTGCAGTGCTTCAAGTACTTCACTGCGTCCTGTGTCTCGATACTCTTCAAGGACTGCAGCCGTCCCTTTCCCGATTCCTGAGATGGACGTCAAGTCGTCGATGTCCTCGAGTTCAAGGTCCGTGTTCTCGAGCGCTGTCGCCGCCTTGCGGAACGCATTGATTTTAAACGGGTTCTCCCCTTTGATCTCCATATATTGCGCGATTTTTTCGAGCAACATCATCGCTTCTACTTTATTCATATGCTTCCCCCTCTTCACACAGAAAAGACCGAGACACAAGCACTAGCTTGCATTCCGGCCTGTCGTGTCACAACATCTTATTTGAAAACCAATCCGATAGATATGGCGTGTCTTGAATGATATATGTCGCTAGCGACGATTTGTCGACGGCGTTTTGAACGCTCGCCATCGGCACGAACGCGATCACCCAAAGGATGAAGAATGTGATGACATATGCCTCGAAGAATCCTAGGACAGCTCCGATCACACCTTTTAATTGGCGCAAAATTGGCAAGTCCGTCAAGAAGTCGAGCATCGCCAAGATGAGATGCAAGACGAGTTTCGTAATGAGGAACAAGACGACGAACCAAAAGACGTTATAAAATGTCATCTCAATCCCTGAAAGGGAATTGAGGTCCAACACGCCACCCGGGAGCGTTCCGTCGAGCTGAGACGGATACGGGATCCACAGCTTGAACGCTTCGGCTAACTCTTTATAGTACGTATTGGCGACGAGAAAACTGATGATGAGCGCGACCCAATGGCCGAGCTGTAGAATCGCGCCACGACGGAAGCCGTTGACGATTCCGATAAACAAGAAAAACAGTATAAGTAGCGTAACCATGGATTGATTTATTCTCCCATATTTCGTTTAGTTTTGACGTGGTCGCTCGCGATTTGAATCGCAGCCAAGACCGCTGCCTGACGAGCATCTAGATGAGGGGATTGTTCACGAATTTCGCGGATCTTACTGTCGACCAAAAAGCCTACTTCCCTCACATGGTCAGCGGGTTCTTCGCTTACGATCGTATAGTCTTGACCCGCAATGTGAATCGTTGTTCGTTGTAACTGCACGCGCACCCCTCCTTTACGTCTGTCAGAATTAATCATAACATCGTTTTTATATTAGGAAAAGGAGAAGCCCCTTCCCTTGATATGTACAACATTTTCTAATACCCTTCTAAACAGTTGTCAAACGTCTTTCTTTAGAAAAATTGTAAGAGAAGGTGGCAACATTCCGTAAAATGTGCGAAAATATCAACTATTCAAACAAACAGAAAGGGTGATTGATTTGAAATTACGTATTGGCCTCTTAGGTCGCATCATCATCGCGATCGCTTTCGGTATTTTACTCGGGAGCATCGTACCAGAAAGTCAGAACTGGATCGTTCGGACGTTCGTGACGTTCAACACGGTCTTCGGGCAGTTCTTAGGCTTCGCTATTCCATTGATTATTCTTGCTTTTATCATCCCGGGTATCGGGGAACTTGGAAAAGGAGCAGGAAAGCTGGTCGGACTCACAGCACTCATCGCTTACGCATCAACCATCATCGCCGGAACATTAGCATACTTTGCAACAAGCAACTTGTTCCCGCAAATTTTGACACGGTCGACGACAGGAGCCGAAAATCCAGAAGAAGCCTTGTTGAAAGGGTTCATGGAATTTGAGATTCCACCTGTATTCGGTGTTATGACCGCACTTATCTTAGCTTTCGTCATCGGAATCGGGATTGCCGCGATCGAAAGCAAACGGTCACTCGACCTCGCCATGGATTTCCGCGATATCATCGAACTCTTAATCAGTAAAGTCATTATTCCATTACTTCCAATCCACATCGCCGGAATTTTCATGAACATGACGTACGCTGGTCAAGTCGCTGAGATCCTATCGGTCTTCTCGCTCGTCTTCGTCACAATCATCGTCCTTCATTTGACGATGCTCATGATTCAATATTCAATCGCAGGTGGTCTCAACAAAGAGAATCCGTTCAAGTTGCTCAAGACGATGATGCCGGCTTACTTCACAGCCATCGGGACGCAATCATCGGCCGCGACGATTCCAGTCACGCTTCGCCAAGCGAAGTTGAACAACACGGACGAAGGTGTCGCGAACTTCGTCATCCCGCTCTCGGCAACGATCCACTTGTCAGGGTCGACGATCACACTCACATCGGTCGGTGTCGCGCTCATGTACTTGAATGGCATGCCGATGTCTTACGCCATCGTGCTTCCATTCATCCTTGCACTCGGTGTGACGATGATTGCAGCACCAGGTGTACCGGGTGGAGCCGTCATGGCATCGCTTGGATTGTTCGGCTCGATCCTCGGGTTCGACGCAACGATGCAAAGCTTGGTCATCGCGCTCTATTTGGCACAAGATAGCTTCGGGACAGCGACAAACGTCACGGGTGACGGTGCCATCGCGAAGATTATCCACTACTTCAAACACAACACAAAACTTCTCGACAACACGTCATCGAAACAAGAAGATATCGCATAATGAACGACTTATAAACGGGCAAGCCATCAGGTTTGTCCGTTTTTGTCTACATATAATAAAGGAGAGATACATATGGAATGGATGGAATGGAAGAACCCTGATCACTTCTCAGACCGCGTCATGACGGCATTACTCGACGAGGAGGCAAAGAATAGCCTCATGATTGGCGTCTTGAATAACGTCAAACAAGGAATTTATGAAACGTTTCATCAGTTCACAGTCGAAGAGGACGGAGAGCTTCTCGCCATCCTCCAAGTGACACCACCGCATCCACTTCACTATATCGTCGTGAAGAAGGAGCGCTCGGACCTTCTCCCGTCTTTCATCATCCCCCACCTTTTGAAAGAAGAAGTCCCCTTCTCGGAAGTCGTATCGGAACGACAACAGGCGGAACGGTTTGCGACAGCGTGGCAAGAGATTACATCTGGGACGAGCGAGATTTTCATGTCCCAAGGTCTTTATCGCCTCGACAGCGTGGAAGACATCGACATGGCGACTGGGAGGATGCGAGAAGCGACGGTTGCCGATCAGGCGCAGCTTGAGGCTTGGTATAGTGCCTTCGAAGCCGAATCAGGTCTCCGTTCATCTCCACCAGAGAAAGTAACAAAAGCCGTACAGACGATGCTTGAAAGGGAAGAAGCTGTCTTTTGGGAAGTCGATGGACAGGTCGTCTCGTGTGCGAAACGCGCACGTCCAACCGAGAACGGAATCACTGTTTCGTTCGTCTACACATCACCTAGTGCACGAGGAAAAGGGTATGCACGAAGTCTCGTCGCCGATCTCAGCCGACAGTTACTCGAGACAAAATCATTCTGCGTCCTCTACACTGACTTGACGAACCCGACGTCGAACAAAATCTATCGGGAAGTCGGTTACCAACAAATCATGGACTCTGCCTGGGTCCGATTCGCTAGATGAAACACATCGCCTCCCCTATACTAATAGAGGAGGCGATTTTTCATGAACAGATTATTCGGTTGGTGGCTACGTATCCCGCGACAAATCCGAGTGACCGCTTTGACACTTGTCACGCTCGCGATACTCGGCTATATGGTGTTCCTCGGGGGCCGGAGCATGCTCGATGACCCAAACTTCGATACGCTATGGCTCAGCGTCATCGGTGCCGCACTCTTGACGTTCATCGTCTATCAGGCAACAAAAAAGTGATCGACGCGTTCGTCGATCACTGTCTTTGTGTTTAGAAGAATGATGCTGGGTTAACTGTGCTTCCCGCGCTCGATGAAGAGTACGAATAGCCGCCACGGTGAATCTCGAAGTGAAGGTGTGAACCTGTCGAGTTCCCTGTGCTACCCATGCCGCCAAGGTTTTGTCCTTGTGACACGCGTTGACCCGCAGAAACTGATACCGAGCTCATGTGAGCGTATACTGTCGTCCATACTTGCCCGTTGATCACGTGTGCAATCATGACATGGTTTCCGTATGCGCCACCCCAACCTGCACGGAGGACCGTACCTGTTTGTGCTGCATAGATCGGTGTACCGACTGGACCTGCGATATCAAGACCGTTGTGGAACGAGTAGCCGTTCGCACCGCTTGCTGGACCCCACCCTTGTGAGAGGCGACCGCTTGCTGGACGTTGGAACATGCCACCGCTTGCTGGTGCAGACGCTACCGGTGCTGTTGAAGCACTTGAACCGCTATTCGAGCTTGAACCTTGTTGCTTTTTCGCCGCCGCAGCTGCTGCCGCTGCACGACGTGCTTCTTCTTCAGCACGACGTTGCGCTTCGATTTCTGATTGAATCGCTTGTTCTTGAGCTTTGAGCGTATCTTCCATCTCTTGTAGGCTCATGAGTTTCGATTCGAACTTCACTTTTTCAGCTTCAAGTTTCTTGATTTTCGCAGCGCGCTCTTTCATTTTTTGATCGAGCTCTTTCTGACGTTTTTCAAGTTCTTCTTTTTGCTTCACGAGTGAATCGCGCTCTGCTTTCAAATCAGCTTGCGCTTTCGCGAGTTTTTCTTTCGTTGCTTCGTATTCTTCGAAGATTTGTTGGTCGTTCTCTTGGATCGTACCAGCTGTGATCATGCGTGTGATCAAATCACCGAAGTCTTTAGAACCGAAGATGAACTCAGCCCAGTTGACTGACGAGCCACCGTTCTTTTGCATCGTCGCCATACGATCTTTCATAAGATCTTCTTGTGCTTTCATTTTCGCTTCGTACTTTTTAATTTGTGCTTGAAGCTTTTTAATTTTTTCTTCAGTTGCACGAATCTCAGCTTTTTTCTGAGCGACATCGTTGATGACGTCTTGGAGTTCAGCATCTAACTTGTTGATCTCTTGTTGCTCTTTGCTGATGGCTTGCTCACGTGATTGAATCGAAGAGTTTGCTTTCGACTGTTCACTGCTATTCTTTTGTCGTTGTTCTTGTACTTTCTTCTGCTTCTCTGTAAGTGAGGCTGCATAAGTCGGTGACGTTCCGCCGATCAAGAGTGCGCCTAGAGTGACTGTTGCTGCAAATTTCTTCAAGTTACCCAATGTGCTTCCCTCCGCTGATTCCCGTGTAGTTTTTATCTATAGTCGTGCAATTATTTTTTATAAGATAAGTCGCGACATTTCGTTCGCTCTGTGACTCATTATAGCAATCTAAACCAAAAGTTATTTTACACTTATATTTCATTCGTATGACATTGACCTAATTTAGGTTTTATCCTTTAAAAAACGTGGGTATAAACAATATTTTGTTTGGTTCGTTGTCACAAAATAGTTTTAAAAAGAAAAAAAGCACTTCAAGAAAGCGCTTTTCACATAGTAACCCATTCATTTTTTTGACTACCTTAAGGCAACATAACCGGCCCGTTTGCTATTTTTCCGTTTCGAACGAAGTAATAACAACCCACCGAATAAGATGACACCTGCGGCAGCACCCGTACTATCCAAAAGGACATCTTCTAACAGCGCGGTCCGTTCAGGAGTCAAACTCTGATGATACTCATCAAAAATCGCCACCGTGTTCGCAAGTGCCCAGGCGAAGAGTAAGTTCAGTCCCGCATGAAGATTCGTTCGCGAGATGGCCTTCACGAATAATGCACCGAGAACGAGGAACGTGACGACATGTGCCGTCTTCCGCATAAAGAACTCAATCAATCCTGTCGTCCCCAACGTATCGAGCGAGATTTCCTTTCCTGCATAGTCGAACTGCACGTTCGCTAGCGTCGGTTCGATCCAGTTCCAATTGAATCGCTCGAGTGGCGAAACGATAGACTGGTCCGAGTAAGGCGTCGCACTTGATAAAAAGAGTCCGATTAAAATAAGCGCAATCCATATAAATTCATTTTTTAAAAATCGCATAACACCGTTCCTTTCTACAACGTTTTTCATTATACGGATTCTTTCTTCGGAATGATGTAACAGCGACATCATGATTTCATAACAATTTGATTGCACGCAACGCGTTCAAGTTCGAGTCTGTCTCCTTCTCTTGGTATACTACAAAAAAAGGGGGAATTATCATGATTTATGATTTTGAAGCAGTAGACATGAAAGGACAATTACAACCGTTAGCTACATATAGAGGCGACGTCTTACTCATCGTCAACACGGCGAGCAAATGTGGATTCACACCGCAGCTCGAAGGCCTCGAGTCACTTTACAACACCTATAAAGGACAGGGCCTACAAATCTTAGGTTTCCCGTGCAACCAGTTTGGTCATCAAGACCCGGGCTCCAATGAAGAAATTCAAGAGTTCTGTCAACTGAATTACGGGGTATCGTTCCCGATGTTCGCGAAAGTCGACGTGAACGGAAAAGACGCCCATCCGCTCTTCACCTATCTCTCAAAAGAAGCACCAGGGCTTCTCGGGTCGAAAGCGATCAAATGGAACTTCACGAAGTTCTTAGTCGATCGTGATGGAAACGTCATCGAGCGCTTTTCGCCACAGACGACACCGGCTGAAATTGAGGATGCGGTGAAGAAACTGATTTGACCTCATCCTGAAGGCGTAGATTGATTTCTCTCTACGGTCTAATTGGCGTTTACACTTAAGCCATCTATCATATTCTATGCACAGTAAATCGTGAAGGAGTGTCACACTTGTATAGAATGAAAAAAAGAATGGTGCTGGGAGTCAGCGTACTCCTCGCACTTACAGTAACTCTTGTATGGCTTGCCCAAGGAAGAACGGACCCCATTTTCAAAGATGAATATGATGAAAAAGCCAAAAGTTCTCGATATACATCTAGTTGGGTTTGGCCCGAGAAGGACAGTGTCTCACATCGTGGAGGAGAAGGTAGCGGTGTCTCTACCTCCCCTTCAGGATATGTCTATTACTTACACCGCGGAGATGGAAGCTATGCGAATGAAGAATTAATCACGACCCCTACAATCACAGTGTTTGATCCAAACACAAACGAGATTGTCGATGAATTTGGGGACAACCTGTTTCAATCTCCTCACGGGATCGAAGTGGACGCTCAAAACAACATTTGGGTAACGGATATCATGTTGAATAAAGTTTTCAAGCTGGATGAACGTGGCAATGTTCTCGCTACGTTTGGGGACGATTATCGCCTCGGCACTGAGACAAGCTTACGGATTCGAAATGAACTGCCTAACTTCCCTGTCCCGATGAATGAATATACTTTCGCACGGCCAACTGATGTGACCGTAATGGAAGATGGTTCATTCATTGTGGCTGATGGATACCGAAATCATCGTATTGTAAAATTCAATCGTGATGGGAACATCCAATGGGAAGTTAATGCTTATGGTTCTTCCGATGGTGAGTTTAACTTGCCTCACGGAATCACTCACGATCAGTCAGGGAACATATATGTGGCTGACCGAAATAATGCTCGCATTCAAGTGTTTGACCAGGATGGACAACACCTTTCCACATGGGATGACACCGAAATCGGAAGACCTTACGGAATCGATGCAGGGAACGATGGCAACATCTATCTTGTCGATGGTGGCGATTATCTGAACGGGGAACGTGAAACTCCTAACAGTCAAATTGTCGTTTTAAGTCCGAAGGGAGAAGTCATTGAGCGATTTGGTTCTTGGGGGAACAAGATGGGTCAATTGCGCATCCCCCACGATCTCACTGTACAAGAGGACGGGACAATTTTTGTCGCCGAACTACTAAACGAACGACTTCAAAAATTCACAATCACTGAATAAAGCAAACGAAAGAACGCGCTAAATTCGTCATTAGCGCGTTCTTTTAACGTGGTGTGATGAAGTTAATTGTATAGAAAGGACTACCGTCGTCGTTGTAAGCGAGCCCGACGGCAGCATGGGTGAAGCGCGGCTGCATGATGTTCTCACGATGCCCTTTCGAGTTCATGAGTCCCCAATGCGCATGGAACACGCTCATCTGTCCCATCGCCAAGTTTTCGCCGGCCATCGAATACGAAAGTCCTGCTTCATCCATTCGATCGAACGGGTCTTGTCCTTCCGGGTCTGTATGGCTAAAGAAATCGCTTTCTGCCATGTTTTGACTATGCGCCCGCACGACCGGATAGAGCGGTTCATAGTCGGCTAAAGCGTTCAATTCAAACTTTTCACGGTCCCAATTCATGAGGATGCGCATCAACTGCTCATTGGCGACCGTCCCCTCTTTCGACAAATCACCATAGTACCCCTCACTCGCCTCTTCGACACGGCGGTCGACCGACAAGATCCCTTTCAAGAGGTCATCATCATGCTGGTCAAAAAAGAAAGTGACATACTGTCCATCGATTGCAAAAACGGAAAACGATGGATCGTCTGGAATCAAGTATCGATTCAATCCTTTATTAAACGAAGTCACTGCCTCGAAGCCGATGTCCTCGACTTGATCGCGGGTCGTTTCATTCAGTACGAGACCGCGATACGTGCTACCTGTCTCGAACTGATAGAATCCTTTTTTCGCACCGTCCTCATCAATCAATTCAAGTCCGCGGTCACCGCCACGTTCGACCAAATACCAGTCATGCCCGGCATACTGACTTGCGAACTTTGGCGCGTCTGTCGCTCGTTCGGTCGCCACCTCAGACTCAACCTGAATGCTCGTCGGGGCAGAGACGTTCGGCATCTCATATTGCCAAGCCATATAAAGTCCAATCCCCATCAAAAGGATGATCAATTTTCGAAACATGGCTCCTCCTTCCTTACTGCTCGCGCTGACGCTCCCCGAAATCGTGTAGTCTCGTCTTGATATCGGTAAGCATCTCCATGTATGCGACATACGTCGCTTCGTCTATATTCAGCATACCACTTACTTGTAGCGGCACATTCGCCGCCTGCTCACGCAACGCGCTACCGCTCTCGGTCAAACGAACGATGATTTTTCGTTCGTCGTCCGTCGCACGACTTTTCTCCACATAGCCGATTTGGATGAGCCGTTTGACGAGCGGCGACAATGTCCCAGAGTCGAGGGTCAACCGCGATCCGAGTTGTCGCAAATCGATTCCATCCTCTTCCCATAAGACAAGCATCACGAGATATTGACTATACGTCAGGTTTAGCGGTGCTAAAATTGGGCGATATAACCGGGTAAGCTCTTTTGAGGCGGTATACAACTGAAAACAGATTTGATGTTCTAACTTTAACGATTGGTCCATACGTAATCCTCCGTACTCTTCTTTAGCCAAGCATATCACTTGCGAAACTTTTTGACTGCTCTATAATTTAAATTGTGCACAACTTAATTGTTAAAAATGAAATGGAGGAATTCAATCATGAAATCACTATTCACAGCATCAGCAACAGCAATCGGTGGCCGCGAAGGTCACGTGAAATCAACAGATGGCGTCATCGACATGAACGTATCGATGCCTGGCGCGAAACACGTAGACGGTGCGACAAACCCGGAACAACTTTTCGCAGCTGGCTATGCGGCTTGCTTCGGTAGTGCCCTCAACCTCATCATCGGAAAAGAACGTGTGAAGACAGACGGTTCAAGCGTCACAGGTCACGTCACATTAAACCAAAACGATGAAGGGTTCTTCATTTCAGTCGAACTTGAAGTCGAAATCAAAGGTGTCGACCAAGCGACAGCAGAGCGCCTTGTCGAAGAAGCACACCAAGTGTGTCCTTATTCAAAAGCAACGCGCGGCAATGTCGACGTCAAATTGACAGCGAAAGCTGCATAACATTCATTCCGCTCTCTGGAGCGGGATTTTTTTTGCTTAACCCTGCCTATCAGAGTAAGATAGAGACACGATTAAGGAAGGAGGGAGCACTGATGAAGAAACATAAATCGACTCTTCTTTTTGTTGCACTCGGCATCTTGTTGTTCACGGCGACGTACAATGGGTTGACCGTCCGGACGTATGACGTGACGTCCGATAAACTGTCAGCAGACGAGTCTCTCCGCATCGTGCTCCTCTCCGACTTACACAGCGCCTCATACGGTTATAAACAGTCGATTTTGATCGACCAGGTTCGTGCACAGAAACCGGATCTCATCGCTTTACCGGGCGATTTACTCGACCGATATCGTTCACCTGAACCCGCATTCGAACTAATCGAAGGGCTTGAAGGGATTGCGCCGATGTATTTCGTGACCGGCAACCATGAAATCGATGGATCGGATGACTATGTCCGTCACAATGTGAAAGACGTGTTTCGCTCATACGGTGTCAACGTTCTCGAAGACGAATGGGAGACGGTCACTATCAACGGAATCGACCTCGTCATCGGCGGGCTAGAAGATCCTCTTCGTGGGTTCAGAGAAAATATTTATACGGATTGGGATGCGGAGTCGACTGCGGCGATGCAGGACATCGCCCCCGATGAGACGTTCAAGGTACTTCTTTCGCACCGTGCTGAACAAGTCGATACGTATGCCAAACTTCCATTCGACCTCGTCTTGTCCGGACATGCTCATGGCGGGCAAGTGAGAATCCCTTACTTGATGAATGGACTATTCGCACCTGACCAAGGATTCTTTCCTGAATACGCAGGTGGACTCTATGAGCATGAGACGTTCACCCATGTGATTGGACGGGGATTCAATTACAGCTTCAACATTCCACGTATTTACAATCCACCAGAGATTGTCGTGATCGATGTGAACGGAAAATAACGGACACTCAAGCGAGTGTCCGTTTTTCTTACCAGATGATTCGTTCTTCACAACATTGTCGTTCCCGCTCAATCTGGACCGTCGAGCGTTCGAACGTCCCGTATTTCCGGATTCGTTCCGTCACTTGTCTCAAGACGTCTTGATCATCCGTCTCTTCTCCAATCAAAACGTGACACGTCGCCGCATGCTCGCTCGACGAGATAGACCAGACATGCAAGTCGTGCACTTCTTTCACCCCGTCAACTTTAGCAATCTCTTCTTGCATCGCCCGGACGTCAATCTGTTCCGGCGACCCTTCCATCAAGATATGAATGGCGTCACGCGTCACACGATAACCACTGATTAAAATCAAAATCGCAACAAAGGCGCTCGCGACCGGGTCCGCCCACGTCCATCCGAACAACATGATGAGGATTGCTGCCGTGATGGCTCCGACCGAGCCGAGCAAATCTCCGAATACGTGTAACAACGCACTCTTCACGTTCAAATTATCTTTCTCCCCGCGCATTAAAATCCAGGCGGCAAGGATGTTGACGAGTAGCCCGATGATGGCGACGACAAGCATTCCACCACTTAGAATTTCTGGTGGCGCGCTGATTCGTTGGTATGCCTCGACAAGAATATAGACCGAGATGACGAGTAGTGTCAGCCCGTTAATGAATGCCGCTAAAATCTCGAAACGTCGATACCCGAACGTCCGGTTCGGTGTCGCCGCTTTCGCCCCAAATCGGACAGCGAGGAAACTGAGTCCTAACGCAGCCGCATCTCCTAGCATATGCCCCGCATCCGATAATAGCGCCAAACTGTTCGTCCATAGTCCGCCGATCACTTCGACGACCATGAACGCCGCAATCAAGAGAAAGGCGAGTAAGAGCGCCCGCTGATTCGTCGAATGATGGTGATGGTGGTCGTGATCATGATGATGTCCCATAACTGACTCCTCCTTCTACTGTTTATCTTATTCCATTTTAACCAAACATTCAAACGTTCATTTGAATGAAAAACAATAAAAAAACGGGAGAATGAACTCTCCCGCTTTGTCTCATTTTTGCTCCAGACGGACACGCATGACGCCGCTATAAGGGAACAGTTTCAATTGGACCGTCTCACCCTCGAACCAAATTCCGGTCGCTTGTTCGCGAGTCGGTTGTAAGTCTGGCGTCGCGGTTGCTTGTTTGTCCCAATCAACGGCCCGTACTTTTTGGTCCCGGACCATGAGGAAGAATCCATCATAGAAATGATACTCGTTCACTTGGTCACGTTGAACGGCAGAAGGACTGCCAAGCTCCGCACGGACAGTTTCGAGATCTTTCCCAATCCAGTCAAGGACGGACTCCGAAGCGTTTGGGACGACTTGTTGCCAAGCGGCAATCACCTCGTCATCCGATAAAGCTGTCGCCTCTGTCGTCACACTTTCTTCTGTGACCCAGCCGGTCAACCGCTCGTTCAACTGAACTTTCACAAATCCACTTACCGTCTCCAACCGTTCAAATCGATCACCCAAGTCGGCTTCATAAACGACCGTGACCCGGTCATCCGCGTATACTTTCGTATACGGTTGCCCGATATAAATCTTATCTGCTGATTCCGTCTCAGCATCAGCATCAGCCGGTTGTTCCGACTCGGAGTCGACCATTTCCGTGGCAATCTCATCAGATTCCGGTAAAGCCGAGTCCTGTTTCTTGTCAATCAGTGCCGCAAACGCGATGATCCCGACCAAGGCGAGCATTAATGCCAATGCCGTCGTGATACGGAACACGCGTTTACGCTTCCGCGTCGTCGCACGCGACAATCTTCCTCCATTCATGTTCTTCACTCCTACTCGATTCGATTCATTTCACTCGTTTCGTCAAATGGTAGGAGGTTTCCTGCTTCATCAAAAAATTTCAATTCATCTTTTGTCAATTCGTCCATCGTTCTGACCATTTGTTCGACATCGACCGGTTCATCGCGCTCATCGTTCTCACGTATGACAATGTGCTCTCCTAATTCAATCGTGCGCGAAGTCAGACGATGAAAGTAGCGGTCGTGGGAAATCAACAATAATCCACCCGGATAGACGGACAACGCCGCCTCGATTTGTTCGCGTGTCGCCACATCTAAATAGTTCGTCGGTTCATCTAATGCCAACAGATGGGCATCCGAGAAGTACAAGATGAGAAACGCGATTCGACACTTTTCCCCCATGCTCGCCTCGGTAATCGGTCGGTGCACTTCATCTCGCCGGAACAAGAAGTGAGCGAGCAACGTCCGCGCCTCCGTCTCTCCGATCTCACTATTGGCGAGTAACGCCTCAAGTAACGTCCCGGTCTCCGGAAGACGCTCGAGCGTTTGTGAGAAATATCCGATCTTCAGACGAGGATGTCGCTTAATCACGCCCGAGCGTGGTACTCGCTCACCGATCAGCACGTTTAATAATGTCGTTTTTCCGCTTCCGTTTGGTCCGGTGATCGAGATCCGCTCTCCTTTATTTATCGAGAAGGAAAACGGTTCATAGAACGGCTTGTCGTATCCAAACGTCACATCCTCACACGTCAGCCACGTCTTCGCTTCGAGCTCATCCGCCGCAAAACGGACGGAGATGGGTTTCTCCTCTTTTGGTTTTTGTGGACGATTGTCTTCGAGCTGCCTTAACTTCTGTTCTCTCGCCTTCATTTTGACTGCGAGATTGGCCGCTCCCTTTTGCGCTCCTGGACTGCGGACACTCGCTGTCGCTTTCGCCTTTAAGTGCCAACCTTTATATTGGGCAATCATCTCGAGAAGTTCTGCCTTTCGGTTCTCGTATCGAGCATGTGCTCGCTCGTCACGCACGCGTTCTTCTTCTTTTTGATGTTTATACGCCGTATAGTTTCCCTGATATCGTGTGACCCGGCCATCTGACAGTTCAAGAATGGTCGTTGCGACATCGTCCATCAGTTGACGGTCGTGTGAGATGATGAGCACCGTCCCCTTGAACTGGTTTAACCACTTCGTCAGCCAGTCAATCGACTCGAAATCCAGATGGTTCGTCGGTTCATCGAGCAGCACGAGGTCCACCCGCTTCATCGTCAGTGTTGAAAGCTGAGCTCGCGTCTTCTCGCCTCCGCTTAGCTCGTTAATGTTTCGGAAGAGGTGCTCCTCCAGCCCAAGTCGAGTCAATGCTCTTGTCGCCTCTTGTTCCAAGTTATAAACATCGAGCGCGAGCGCCCGTTCATAGGAGCGCATGACACGTATCTCGTCACCAGAAGATACATCTTCATAGAGGGCATATCGTTCAAGATCACTGCGCATCGTCCACTCAAGTACGGTCATATCTGTCGACTCGATTGTCTGCCGGACGAGCCCGATCTCGCCTTGACGTTCAATCGTCCCTGCTTGCGGGGTCAACTCCCCTGTCACGAGTCGGAAGAGCGTCGTCTTCCCGCTCCCGTTCAGTCCAAATAATACGGCACGCTCTCCAGCCGCGACCTCGAATGAGACCGCGTCAAATAATGGTTTCCGGTCATAGTCAAACCGGACTTGTTTTACTGCTAACATCTGTTTCACCTCGCTTATTAATCCGATACGCGATGAAACAAAAAACACCATCCGCTTCAAAGCGGTGGTGTGAAGGAATCCGTTCAAAGAGGAAAACGAGAGCTTCCCGTATTTGAAAAAATGGACACACTTCACCCGTGACTGTTCAAGCGAACAGTGATGATTCGTCTCATCGTTGGAGTGAACGTGTATTTTTCATGGCACGGTATACCTCTCTTTCCTAAGTTACTGCCACCTTATCAAATTGAAAGCGGATTCGCAAGAGTGCACCCCACAATCTCCCATTTTTTCTACTCCTTTAGGCGGATGCGGTGCATCTGTCCTCGCGATATGATGACAATATATTCGAACAGTGAGGTGATGCATGATGCGTCGACGCATCCTCGTTCCGAGTGCCGTCTTGGCGAGCGTCGGAACGTTTCTCTATACACGATTCAAACGTCGTCTCCCCCGTCCCCGCTTTAAATGGCCGGAACGTCCAGAACTGACAACTATTGATGAGACGCATGTGCAGGCAACGTGGATCGGGCATTCGACGGTCCTCATTCATTGGTATGGGCTCAAGATTTTAACAGACCCCGTCTTCTCAAAACGAATCGGTGTCCATCTTGGACCGCTGACAGTCGGCATGAAACGTCACACCGCTCCGGCCCTCTCCATTGAGGAGGTCGGCCCGGTCGATGTCATCCTACTCAGCCATGCCCATATGGACCACTTTGACCATAAAAGTTTGAAGCGACTCATCACTCGCGAGACGATTGTCGTCTCTGCTCCTGGGACGAGCCGGCTGTTGCGCCGATACCCGAGTCTGCAGACGCTTGAACTGCATCCACATGACAAAGTGACACTTGCGAATGGACTCGATGTCCGCGCCATTCCCGTCAAGCATTGGGGCAACCGTTTCCCGTGGGACAAACATATGGGGTACAACGGATACCTGCTCAAATACAAAGGGATTCGTATGCTCTTCGCAGGAGACACGGCGTACACCGACTCCTTCAAAGGACTCGCCGACCGTGAACCGATCGACCTCGCTTTCTTCCCAATCGGTGCCTATCAACCGGACTCGTTCCAGGAAGCGCACTGCACTCCGGAACAGGCTTGGATGATGTACAAAGAGAGCGGAGCGAAGCGTTTCTTCCCGATGCATTGGGATACGTTCGTTCTTTCATATGAACCTGTCGAGGAGCCGTATCACCGTCTCGTCGCGGCCGCAAAACTCGACCGTGACCAAATTGTGATCAAGGCGCACGGGGAAAGCATCCGTCTGTAGTTTTTACTTTCCCTTCATCCAAAATTTCGGTAACGTTATAGACGAGAGGGAGGGATTATTTATGGAATGGACGACGTTGAATAATGACGTCAAGATGCCGATGCTCGGTCTCGGTGTCTATAAGGTCGAAGATGGTGCGGTGACGGTCGATACGGTCAAAGCTGCGCTCGATGCAGACTATCGATTGATCGATACGGCTGCGATTTATCAAAATGAAGAGAGTGTCGGACAAGCGCTTCGTGAAGCAGGCATCCCACGGGAGGACGTCTTTGTGACGACAAAGCTTTGGAACGAGTTCCACGGATTTGATGAGGCGCTCCAAGCGTTCCAGGATAGTCTTGACCGGCTCGGTCTCGAGTATGTCGACTTGTTCCTCATCCACTGGCCGATGCCCCGTTTTGGCAAGTTCGTCGAAACGTACAAAGCACTCGAACAGTTGTATGAAGAAGGACGCGTCCGAGCAATCGGCGTCTCGAACTTTGAGATCGAGCATTTGGAACAAATCATTCAATCTTGCTCGATTGTCCCGGCCGTGAACCAGGTCGAGATCCATCCATATTTGTCTCAGAAAGAACTGATTGCATTCTGCAAACGATATGACATCCAAATTCAAGCGTGGAGTCCACTCATGAAAGGACGCGAAGCGCTCGAAGATGAGACGATTGTCAAGATTGCGAACGCTCACGGCAAGTCACCGGCTCAAGTCATCTTGCGTTGGCATTTACAGAACGGAGTCGCTGTGATTCCAAAATCGGTCACACCGAGTCGAATCAAAGAAAACATACAGGTATTCGACTTCACGTTGACGAAAGAAGAGATGGCGGCCATCGATGCGCTCAATCGTGACGAGCGGACCGGGTCCGACCCGAAAGAGATGCATAAAATCCATTACTGAGGAGTGAATGACATGTTCAAAAAACTAGCTTCTGATTTGACTGGCTTCAGCGACATCGGTGAGGTGATCGACCCGTCCGATTTCGATAAGGCGGACTCGGATGATTACGTCCTCCATGAGGATAACGAAAAGATTTACTTCTTGATCAAATCAAAATCGGATGAGTACTGCTTTACAAACTTAGGAATGATTCACCTCGACGGGACGAGCGCGATGAGTTCGAAACGAGTTCTGTATCGTTACCCTTACGCACACTATCCGATTAAGCACGTCATGTTCGAGACAGCCGGCACCGTCGACCTCGATGTCGAAGTCAAATTCACAATCGGCGACAAGCCATACTCAATCGATATCAACAAGAAGCAAATCGAGCACGTGAAAGATTTGTACAAGGCACTCCTTGCGATTGAAGAGATTCAGCGAGAAGGCCGTCGCATGATGGAGTATGCGAATACGTCGCTCACACACTCGGTGTCGATTTTGAGCGGACTCCGTGAAGGTGACATGAACGTCCCGAACACGTTCAAGGAATTGAACGAGCAATCGTTCGATTGGCTACAACGTCACTATCATGAATGGAACCGTAAAGACTTCGGTACGGTTTACGAGAAGTACATCAATAACTAAAAAACAACTCCTCCACAGACGATTCGTCCTCGGAGGAGTTGTTTTAGTTCTCATCAATCAATTGCTCGGCCAATCGCTGATACAAGTGGCTCATATGCACGGCAGACGCGATGGCAAGCGTTCGCTTAACACCGCCCTTATCTTCGAGTGATGTATTTAATAGCGTGTCCGCCTGGGCTTCAAACGCTTCTAGATTCTTCACTTTCTGCGCCTGATACGCCTCGTAGAAGTCTTCAAGTGAGAACGTCTCATCCGACTCGTTCAACGGTCGGAGCGTCTCTTTGATGTCACTGATCGACAAGAGACCTTTCATCTCATAAATTAAACTAAGTAACATCAAATGTTCGTTCGTATACTTTTTATTTTTGACGGGATGGAATAACTTGCCCTTCGCATAGTTGTTGATCATCGTCTTCGTCAGTATGGTCTCACCCTCGTTTCGCTTCATCTTCCCATAATGCTGCTCGAACAACTGGATGACCTGGTCCATGTATAAATCAACGGTAGGCAATACGTCCCGTGGGAGTGTACCTTCCGTTTCGGTAATGTTCTTCGCTTTCATCTATCTCACCTCACTTCCTAAGTATAAAGAAAACTTTCATTTGTCGAAAGGTACACCTTGCTGTTTGTTCCTCTTCAGTATATCATGTAGTTATCGATACTACATGATGTGATAAGGAGTGTTTTACATGCATTCGATTTTCCGTGAACCCATCAACGCACTGACGCATCTTGCCGGTGCAGTACTGGCTTTCATCGCCCTCATCGCGATGGTCGTTAAAGCTTCGTTAATCGGCTCGCCACTTGCGATTATGGCCGCGATTCTATTCGGGATCAGCCTTGTTTTTCTTTACTTATCGTCAGGTCTTTACCATAGCATCATCGCCTCACCGAACGTCATCGCTTTCTTCCGGAGAATCGACCATGCGATGATTTACGCGTTGATTGCGGGTACATACGCACCGCTTACGTTACTCGCGCTCGAAGGACCGACGCGGTGGGTCCTCTTCGGTACCGTACACGCACTCGCCTTGTTCGGCATTATTTTTAAACTCGTCTGGTTCCATGCCCCTCGTTTCTTGTCGACCGCGCTCTATATCGGGATGGGATGGTTGTCAGTTTTCTTTATCGGACCACTCCATGACGTGATCGGCAACGCCGGCATCTTCTGGCTCGTCCTCGGGGGCGTCATGTATACGATTGGCGGACTCATTTATGGGTTCAAACCAAAATTCGTCAACTGGCGAGGATGGGGTTTCCATGAAGTGTTCCATCTGTTCATCTTGTTCGGAAGCTTCGCTCACTTCGTCTGTGTATTCTGGTACGTCTTTTAAGTCCTCCTCGTGGAGGGCTTTTTTCATGAGCCGTTTCCTGTACTTTGAATTCAAGATTTCCTACACTAGGGACAGGAGGGATTCATCATGAAAATTGAAGTATGGTCAGATTATGTCTGCCCGTTTTGTTATATCGGAAAGCGTCGTCTAGAAGAGGCGCTCGAACAGTTCCCACAGGCAGATCAAGTCGAAGTCGAATTCAAGAGTTTCGAGCTCGACCCGAACGCCCCGACGGACGATTCACGTACCATCTATGAAGCGCTTGCGACGAAGTATGGCATGCCGATCGAACAGGCGAAAGGGACGACGGCTCAAGTCGCTGCACAAGCCCGCGAAGTCGGACTCGATTATGATTTTGAGAACATGGTCGTGACGGGGACGCTCGACTCGCACCGTTTGACGCATTATGCGAAGACGGTTGGGAAAGAGAAAGAATTGTCGGAAGCGTTGCTTCAGGCGTACTTCGTCGATGCGAAACACATCGGGAATCACGATGTGCTGCTTGAAATCGCGACAAGCGTCGGACTCGATTCTGACGCGGTTCGTGACGTCTTGACGACTGACGTGTATACGGAAGAGGTACGTGCAGAAGAGAAGCGCGCGAGCGACCTCGGCATCACGGGTGTGCCGTTCTTCGTATTCGACAACAAGTACGGGGTGTCCGGTGCTCAGCCGACAGAAGCGTTCACGCAAGTGCTCGAAAAAGTCTGGTCTGAGAACAATCCGACAATCCAAGTCCTTTCGAACGGTGCGACGTGCACTGACGACAACTGTGATATTTGATTGATGAAGAAGCCGACGTTCGGCTTCTTTTTTGTGGCTAAATGAATCATTCTCAAGCATAATTATTATCAACAGATAAGAATCGAGGAATACATCTATGTGGAAAAATCGGAACGTCTGGATCATCTTGACGGGCGAATTCGTCGCCGGTCTTGGTCTATGGCTCGGCATCATCGGGAACTTGGAATTTATGCAAGACCGTGTCCCCTCTGACTTTGTGAAGGCGGTCATTCTCGCCATCGGCTTACTTGCCGGGGTCGCCATCGGTCCGCTCGCGGGTCGCTTGACCGACCAAGGTTCTAAGAAAAAAATCATGCTCATCTCGAGCATCGTCCGGGCGCTCAGCGTGATCTTCATGTTCGTCGCCATCGAGACGAATTCGGTCGTGTGGATGGTCATCTTCTTGATTATCTTACAGGGATCGGCCGCTTTTTATTTCCCTGCCCTCCAGGCAGCGATTCCGCTCATCGTGAAAGAACGGGAACTTCTTGCCTTGAACGGCGTTCATATGAATGTGTCTACCTTGTCGCGTGTCATCGGGACGGCGATTGCAGGTGTCCTTTTGACACTGATCTCGCTCCGTAACGTCTACGCGCTCTCGCTCGTCGCCTACCTGTTGCTAGCGGTCGCGACGCTCTTCTTGAAACTCGATGAGACGAAAACGCCCTCGGCGAAAAAGGTCGATGCGAAAGCGTCGAGCGGTTTCAAAGACGTCTTCCCAATCATCAAATCGATTCCCGTCATCTTCATGACACTCGTCATGACGCTCATCCCGCTCCTCTTCATCGGAGGATTCAACTTGCTCGTCATCAATATCAGTGAGTTGCAAGATTCGACGGCGATTAAAGGATGGATTTATACGGCAGAGGGACTCGCCTTCATGACAGGTGCCTTTATGATTAAACGGATCGGAGAAAAATTCTCGGCGTTCTCGATTTTATTCTCGTTCTCGTTTTTAATCGGTGTCGCCCAACTGATGCTCTATTTTGCGGACATCCCGTTCATGTCCATTGCTGCGTTCGTTCTCTTCGGCTTCTCGGTCGGATGTTTCTTCCCGACGGCGGTCACGATTTTCCAGACACGGATGCCAAAAGAATATCACGGTCGTTTCTTCTCGTTCCGAAACATGCTCGACCGGATTATCTTCCAAGTCGTCCTTCTCGTGACAGGATTCTTCCTCGATTTGATTGGACTTCAGCTCATGGTCGTCTTGTTTGGAATTAGTTCGATTGCGATGACCGGCGCATTTCTTGTATACACGAGAAAGCATCAATTGCATATCGAGGAAGATTCCACAGAGAAGATGTCTTCCTAACAAAAAAACAAGCGGTGACCGAGGTCATCGCTTGTTTGCGTCTTCGAGCTCTCGCCACCACATCGTCGTATCATTCCGACCGTCGAGCGTGATTCTCTCCCCGATTTTCGGAGTGAGGACGACTTCTTTTGGTAAGAGAGATGCCATCTGTTCTGCCGGGTCGAACCAATCATGAAACGAGAGCGTGAATGCACCCCAATGGATCGGCATCATCTGATCGGCGCGTAGATCACGAAACGCTTGCGCGGTCTCTTCCGGCTGCATATGGACGTCTGGCCAGCGCACATCATATTGCCCGCATTCGAGTGCAGCGAAATCAAACGGTCCGTACTGTTCGCCAATCATCTTGAAATGCGGAGCATATCCACTGTCCCCACTGAAGAAGAGCCGATCCGTCTCACCGAGGACGACCCACGACGCCCACAGCGTGCTGTTGCGGTCCGTCAACGAGCGACCGGAGAAGTGACGCGCCGGCGTACAGATGAATGTCCACGACCCGAACGCATGCGACTCGCCCCAATCCCGTTCTACGATTCGTTCTGCCCCGATACCCCATCGTTTCAAATGGCTTCCGACACCGAGCGGTACGATAAACATGGCGACCTTGTCTTGGATGGCAAGGATTGTCCCATAATCGAGATGGTCGTAATGATCATGCGTCAATAAGACGACATCGATTTCAGGCAAATCCTCGAGTTCAAACGGCAAGTCTTCACTGAAACGCTCATTTTTGGCGAATGGGAGTGGGGACGGGCTGCGTCCAAACATTGGATCGACAAGCATCGTCTTCCCGTCCATTTGTACCATGAGAGCCGAATGTCCGAGCCAATAGACTCTTGTGAAGCTCGCCCCCGTCTTCTCCTCGAAATCGATCGGCACGATCGGAAGACGTTCGGTAGGCTTACGCAGTGACGTCACATCACGATAGTCACGCGCCATCGACACCATGTCCTGCGCAGAAAAGTTCATCGGCGTCTCATATTGATTACGAAACTTTCCGTTGACCCGGTTCGGAGATTGAAGCGATTTAGGCTTTCGTCCGAGCGGTTTGTACTGTGTCAGAATCGTTCCGGTGACAGCCGCCATTCCGACCAATGAGAGCAACATCATCTTTTTCATGTAAATCCTCTTTTCTAATAGTTCGTTGAATTGATTATAGCGCGCCTTCTCCGTTTCTATACGAGAAAGTATGTCGATTCGCCTACCTTTCAAAAAATGGCGTGGTCTTCATTGAGCATTCTGGTTATTCCATTATAGCAGGTCTCTTAAACCAAAAAGACCTGCCCACCCGTGTTTGGTGGAGCAGGTCTTCAGTTAAGACTTTTGTAAGATTTTAATGTCATTGATTATGTCTTCGGTCGGAACGTTTTGGAACCCGGGATAAGCCTTCATAATCTTACCTTCCTGGTCGACCAAATAGAAATACGTGCCGTGGTCGACTTGTGTGCCTTCGTCAGGCTTCCGAACTAGCGCCTTAAAGTTCTGTTGAGCAAATGTTTCAATTTCGTCTTGCGAATAGCCTGAGAGGAACTGCCAATCTGCTTTCGCAAGGTCATAGCCACTCATAAACTCCTTCATTTTCTCCGGAGTATCCACCGTCGGGTCGACGCTGAACGAAACGAACTGCACGTCTTCGACGCCTTCTTTTTCAAGCGCTTCATTCAGTTTCGTCATATTGTATGTCATCGGTGGACAGACTGTCTCACAGCTTGTGAAAACAAAATCCGCCATCCACACTTTCCCTTTTAAATCGTCAAGACTGACCATTTCTTCATCTTGATTCGTATATTCGAACGATTCGACTTCCCAGTTGAGCGGGTCCTCAATCTCTTGACCACATCCTGCTAGGACGATGAGCATCGTCGTCAAACCAATCATCCACCATTTCTTCACACGTGCCAACTCCTTATCGCTTTTTGACGTTCCACATGAGGATTGTGATGAGCGTGAAAGCCGTCAATGCGAGGAACGGGATCGTGATGAACCCGAGCCAGTTAATGTATTGACCGCTACACGGAACTCCTTGTGCACAAGGTTGAATTTCTGCAAAACCTGGCACTTTCTGTACCAAGTAATGGTAAAGTGATACGAAACCGCCTATGATAGTAAGCGGTAACACATATTTCCGAACCGCCCGATCGTCCGTGAAGACGGCAATTCCCAAGAGGATGGTCAGCGGATACATAAAGATACGTTGAATCCAACATAGCTCACATGGCACGAACTCCCGAATCTCACTGAAGTAGAGACTGCCGAGCATCGCCATCAACGAGACGAGCCAAGCGAGGTATAACCCATACTTTTCGAGAAATGATTTCATCTTACAAATCCTGCTCGATCAGCTCTTGGATTTTTTCGTAATCGAACGGGTCTTCGAGCATCACGCCGTTGATCATGATGGACGGGGTGAATTGAACACCGTTCTCTTTTACAAGACCGTCATCCGTACTGACTTTTTCAAGTACGGTCGATTCTTCCCCAAGGTCTTGCTCAAACTTCGCCAAGTCGACCGATGTCGTCTCGCCTGCGATTTCTTTCAGCTTCTCGACGGTCACCCACGCATTGTCGTGTTGTTGTGATTCCGGTTGCGCATCGTAGAGCGCCTTATGGAACTTCCAGAACGACTCAGGGTCTTGCTCGTATACCGACTCGGAAGCGAGGGATGCCAAGATCGATTCTTGTCCGTGGAACAAGACGTTAATATAGCTGAAGCTAACGTCTTCCTTGTCGAGATAATCCGCTTTCAGTTGCGGGTAAATCGTTTCACCCCACTGTTTACACGAAGGACACTTGTAATCTCCGAACTCGACGACCGATACTTTTGCGTCCGGGTTTCCGAGTGTCGGTTGTCCTTCAATCGAGACGTGATCGCCACGCTCAGCTGTCGTCGACTCATCTTGGTTGAGTAAGACGAACACCAATGCGATTAATGCGACCGCGACGATGGTCAAGATGACCAACAATTGATTCTTTTTCATTCTCTTCACCTCTATCTATTTTCGACTCGTCTTTCATTATAGCGGAAGCTCTTCTTCCTATCATGATATCGACTCGTTTTTCATAATTCTCTTTAATTCAAGCTTTAGGAGGTTTATTTACGCATGATCAAGTCTTTTACGATGCGCCTCGGACTCATTTTGGCGCTCAGCATTGCCACGCTCGTCTTTTTACTGACGATCGCACTCACTTCCCTCATCAGTCACCGGGCATCTGACGCGCTCGAGAAAGAAATCGGGGAACGACTCTCGACGACATCACATCAATTAGCGGACAAACTCGATTTTTATATGTGGTCACGCTATCAAGAAGTCCAACTCTTACAAGGCCTCGATTTAGAAGACCGAGACGAGACACGTCGACTACTCGATCAAGTCCAATCAAACATCCCCGCCTTCTCTTGGATGGGCGTCACGGATGCGGACGGGACCGTCGTCGCTTCGACGAACGGGATTCTCGAAGGGGTATCGATTGCCGAACGACCGGTTTATCTTGAAGCACAAGATGCTCCCTTTATCGGAGATGTCCACGAGGCAGTTCTCTTAGCTGAATTATTGCCGAATCCGACGGGAGAACCGCTCCAATTCGTCGATATCAGTGTCCCGCTTTTCCAGGACGGCTCGTTTCAAGGGGTACTTGCCACTCATTTAAGCTGGGCCTGGGGGAAAGAAGTACTCGAACATTTCAATCGAACGCTTCATGAACAAGTCGATGATACGGATTTATTCGTCATCAGTGAACGAGACAGTGTCGTGCTTCTCGGTCCAGACGACATGGTCGGAAAACCACTCCCTGTATCCTTTACAGAAGGCGCCTCCGTGAAAGAGTGGGATGACGGTCAAGACTATCTGACAGGTATGTCAATCGGAGAAGGATATAATGAATATCCTGGACTTGGTTGGCAGGTCGTCGTCCGTCAGCCGACGGCAGTCGCGTTTGCACCAGTCGAGACACTTGAAACGAGAATTCTATGGATTGGTTTATTGGCCTCACTTGTGACGGCTGTACTCGGTTGGCTACTCGCTTCGATCGTGACGAAACCGTTGAAGCGAATCACCGAAACGGCTTCGCTCATGGAACAAGGAAAAGCGAACACATTCCCCCATCAATCAGGAATTGAAGAGATTGAGTCGCTCGCTTTCGCGCTCGAATCGCTCGTCACCTCCCTTACGGAGTCAGAGTCGGAACGGGTACACTTTGAAAAACTAGCAAACCGTGACGCACTGACCGGTCTTTCGAACCGGGTCGCCCTACGTGAACAGCTGAATCAACTACACACCTCGCAAGAACCGTACGTCTTCTTTTATCTCGATCTCGACGGCTTCAAGGCGGTGAATGATACATATGGTCATGCGGTTGGGGACGAGGTATTGGTCGAGGTCGCACACCGGTTACGGGCGCTCCCCATCGAGGAGGTTTACCCCGTCCGATTGAGCGGAGATGAGTTCTTCCTCATGTTCCCAAGGACTGAGCGCTCGACCCAACAGGTTCGGGAGGTCGGAAGCACACTCATCGAGATGATTTCTGAGCCGATTACGCTAGACATCGTATCGGTAAAAGTCGGGGCTAGTATCGGGGCGTCCATTTGGAGTCCACCGGAACCACCGCACATCGCTATCGAACAAGCGGACGAAGCGTTATATTGGTCAAAAGCGAACGGGAAACACCAACTTTCCTTCCATGAGTCGCTCTCATGACATCGTTTCCCCATGCAAAAAGGAGTTCATGATGAACTCCTTTTGCTTATTCTTCCGTTTCCGTATCCACGACTTTCTTCTGCACGTGTCGCCAGTCCGTTCAAGAATCCAATGACATCATACATTTCCTCTAACAATACGTCCTGTTCTTTATCGATTTCATCGAAGATAGCTTGTTCCCAACGTTCAATGATTCCGCAGAGTTGAAGATAGTCATCGTTTTTGATTTTATTCTTGTCGCGCAACAACTCCAAATAGTCACGAACCTCTTTCAGATTTTCATGTGTCATCGAGATGGCACCCGCTTTTTCTGTCGCCAAGACTTTTTGATGGGTGATCAGATGCATCGCATCGACGCGATTGTCTTTTCTCGTTGATTTCCATCATAAATATTTACTCAACAAAAAAACCTATAATAAGATTTTTTCTAAAACCTGACATAAAAAAGCACTCGCCCCTAAATAGGAGCGAGTACTTCCTGTTCTTACGCTTCGAACAACAATTGTTCTGGATCTTCAATCATGTCTTTGATGTGCTTGAGGAATGTCACAGCCTCACGACCATCTACGATTCGGTGATCATACGAGAGTGCCACGTACATCATCGGACGGTTCTCCATTGTATCCGCATCGATGGCGACTGGACGGAGTTGAATCGAGTGCATCCCAAGGATAGCGACTTGCGGTCCGTTCAAGATTGGTGTTGAGAGGAGTGAACCGAACACGCCACCGTTTGTGATCGTGAACGTACCACCTGTCAAATCACTCAACCCGAGCTTGTTGTTACGCGCTTTGTCCGCGAGGTGAAGGATATCTTTCTCGATTTCCCCGAAGTTTTTGCGGTCCGCTTCACGGACGACCGGAACGACGAGACCATCTGGAGCCGAGACGGCAATCCCGATATCATAATATTTCTTCAAGACGATTTCGTTGCCTTGGATTTCAGCGTTCAAGTAAGGCATCCGCTTGAGAGCTGCCACTGCTGCTTTCGTGAAGAACGACATGAAGCCGAGTTTGACATCGTTGTCTTTCACGAACTTCTCTTGGCGACGTTTACGAAGTGCCATGACCGCCGACATATCGATTTCGTTGAACGTTGTGAGCATCGCTGCCGTCTGTTGCACTTCGACGAGGCGGTTCGCAATCGTTTGACGACGACGTGTCATTTTGATGCGCTCTTCTTCTTTCCCATTCGCTGCCGGTTGTGGTGCCGGAGTGGCAGCCGCTGGTTTCTGCTCTTTCACGGCTGGTTTGTCTTCATGTTTTGAAACGTCATGAACGTTGATGCGACCGATTGGATCGTTCGTTTGGACAGCTGAAAGGTCGATACCTTTCTCTCGAGCGAGCTTGCGTGCAGCAGGTGTCGCGATTGGTCCTTTACCCGGGCTCGCCACGTGCTCTTCACGTTTCTCGACTTTCTTGCCTTCTTCAATAGACTCTGTCTTTTTCTCAGTCGGTGCTTCTGTTTTCGTTTCTGTCGCGTTTTCCGTCTTCGTCTTCGTCGCGACAGCCGTTCCGCCACCAGAACCTGAACCGAGACGTGCGATGACTTCACCGACTTGAACCGTGTCCCCTTCTCCGGCAAGTTGTTCTTCTAACACACCCGCTTCGTCAGCCGGGACTTCGATATTGACTTTATCTGTCTCGAGCTCGACGATTGCTTCCCCTTTTTCGACTTGGTCGCCTGGCTGTTTGAGCCATGTCGCGACCGTTCCTTCCGTAATGGACTCTGCTAATTCCGGTACTTTGATTTCGATCACAATGAGTTCCCCCTTAACTTATTTACGATCTTTTTGATATGTGCTCGTGCCTGCACCGCTCGAGACGACGTCACGAGAGAGTGCTTCACGGATGATGCGTGCTTGTTCTTGTTTATGAGCTGTCGGATTCCCTTCAGCCGGACTCGAACGACGGCGACGACCGATATAACGGACATCGAGTCGGTTCGTTGTGACCGCTTCTAAACGAGGCTCGATATATGTCCAAGCCCCCATGTTTTTTGGTTCTTCTTGAACCCAGACGATTTCACGCGCGTTCGGATAACGGCTGATGACATCACGAATCTCACGAACCGGGAATGGATAGATTTCTTCGACCCGGACGATATGCAAGAAGTCGAGTGACTCTTCTGACTTACCGACCGCTTCCGCGAGGTCGATCGCCATTTTCCCTGTACAGAAAACGAGACGTTCGACTTTCTCTGTGTTTTCCCCGAGACCTGGTTGTTCGACGATCGGCTTGAAGCTCTCTTCCGTGAACGCCTCGACTGGTGACGTGGCGAGCGGATGACGAAGCAGACTCTTCGGTGTCATGATGATCATCGGACGAATCTCTTCTTTCCCGAGCATCTCTGCTTGACGACGAAGAATATGGAAATACTGTGCCGCAGACGAAAGGTTTGCGACTGTCCAGTTTTTCTCCCCGGCAAGTGTCAAGTAACGTTCCATACGTGCACTTGAGTGCTCCGGCCCTTGTCCTTCGTAACCGTGCGGCAAAAGCATGACGAGGCCTGATTTTTGACCCCATTTCGCGCGTCCCGCCGAGATGAACTGGTCGAACATGACTTGTGCCGAGTTCGCGAAGTCACCGTATTGTGCTTCCCACAAGACGAGTGTATCTTGTGCGAATACGTTGTAGCCATATTCAAATCCAAGCACCGAACCTTCTGAGAGCGGGCTGTTATAGACCGAGAACGATGCTTTCGCCGTCGACAACTCATGGAGTGGCGAGAATTTCTTACCTGACTCGACATCGTTCAACATGATGTTCCGTTGGGCGAACGTTCCGCGCTCTGAATCTTGACCGCTCAAGCGGACCGGCGTACCATCTGAAAGAATCGACGCGAAGGCGAGCGTCTCCGCATGACCCCAGTCAATTTTCCCACCTTCACTGAACGCGTCACGGCGACGGTCGAGTACTTTTTGAAGCTTATGGAAGACACCAAAGCCTTCCGGCCAGTTCAATAACTCTTCATTCAATTGCGTGAGGAATTCTCGTTCGACGCTCGTGTCGACTTTCGGGAATCCTTTATGGACCGCATCCGGTAACACGATGTCTGCATCTTCTTCTTCAGAAGGAACGAGATCACGTGCCGCCTTCAAGGCCTGTTCGATTTTTTGTTCGATTTGCGCCTTCTCATCTTTCGTCATGACGCCTTCTTCCTCAAGTCGTGCGGCATAGACGTGACGGACAGACTGGTGTCCTTTGATGGCTTTGTAAAGGACCGGGTTCGTGTTCATCGGTTCGTCCATTTCATTGTGACCGTAACGACGGTACCCGATCAAGTCGACCAAGATATCTTTATGGAACTTGGCACGATACTCACTGATCAACTTCGCGACGGCAACACATGCCTCCGGATCATCCGCATTCACATGGAAGACCGGAATCTCGTAGCCTTTGGCGATATCACTTGCGTAACGCGTCGACCGTGAATCGTTCGGGTCCGTTGTGAAACCGATTGTGTTGTTGGCGATGACGTGAACCGTCCCACCTGTACGGTAACCCGTCAAGTTCGTCATGTTGAGTGTCTCCGCGACGATACCTTGTCCTGGGAAGGCCGCGTCTCCGTGGATCAAGATTGAGGCTGCCAAATCGTCGTGCTGTACAGCCGATCCTTTTTCAGAACGGTCATCTTGTGCGGCACGCGTGTATCCTTCGACGACCGACCCGACGAACTCGAGGTGACTCGGGTTGTTCGCCAAGTTGAGACGGACTTCTTTTTGCTGTTCGACCACTTTCCGGTCAAGACCGAGGTGATATTTCACATCGCCTGACCAACCGAAGTTGATGCCGATTGACCCTTCAGATGGAATCAATTCTTTGTTCGGCGCGTGTTGGAACTCCGCAAAAATCATCTCGTACGGTTTGCCGAGAACATGGGCAAGTACGTTCAAACGTCCACGGTGGGCCATTCCGATATTGATATGTTCCGAACCGCTCGAAATGAGGCCTCCGACCATCGCATCGAGAAGTGGCACCATCGCATCCAATCCTTCGATTGAGAAGCGTTTTTGTCCGACGTATGTTTTATGAAGGAATGATTCAAACAGTTCGGTTTCAGCCAAACGTTTGAACAACTCGACTTTTTCTTCTTTCGAGAAGGTTTGCTGTAACGCCCCTTGTTCGACTTGACGACGAATCCACTTCTTCTCTTCCATGTCATCTAAATGACGGAGTTCGATGGCGACCGTTCCTGTATACACGTCAAGCAAATGACGGAATAGTTCTAAGGCGCTCGCGTTTGGTTTTGGTGCATCATCTGATAAAAGGCGGGCCGGAATTTGTTTTAAGTCTTCTTCTGTCAAATCATAGCGTGACAGTTCGAATAGTTCCTGCTCGCGCGGGTGATCTTTTAGTGGATAAATATCAGCTGCTTTATGACCGAAAGCACGGATGTCGTTGATGAGCCGTGTCGCCGAGACGACCTTCTCTAAATCAAACGATGGACCCGAGACCGGCACTTCTGTCGGTGACGACGTTTCCGGTGCCCCAAATTCGTCAAAATATCGACGTGTTTCTTCATCGACCAATGATGGGTCTTCCAAATATTGTTCGTACAGTTCAATGATGTAGCCTAAGTTAGGACCATAAAATGCTTGCGATTTCTCGTGAACATTCGACGACTCTCCCATTGAATAAATCCCCCTTATCCATTCCTAAACGTTCAATCTGTGAACGCTTTCATTTTAACATGTAGCCCGAAGCAGTTCACCTTTCTCCTGCCCTGGTGAACAAAACCAAATCTTGCCTCTTACGCTCAACTTCATACTACACCTTTCGTCGCAGAAAGACCCTTACAAATTCACAATTCGTCCATACTATTTCAATAAGTTTTGCTTATCGATAAATTGTGTCTTGATGTATTTGTTTCAACAATTTCAAAAAAAGATGAAACCTTATTTCAAACAGCCCCGTAATAGGGAGTGTAGGCATTACACTATTACTCTTAACAGAAAGCTAGGTGACCACATGTTATCCGTACAAAATGTCCATAAAAAGATGGGAAAAGCAACGGTATTGACAAATGTCAGCTTTGACGTCGTTCCAGGAGAAATTTTCGGATTCCTCGGACCGAACGGCGCCGGGAAGACGACAACTATTCGAATCATCACAGGCCTCATGCCTGCGACGCACGGGACCGTGACAGTCGATGGGTATGACGTGGCGAACAACCGCCAAGAAGCGCTCAGCCGAATCGGGGCCATCGTCGAGAATCCTGCATTCTATCCGTACATGACGGGCCGGGAAAACTTGATTCATGCGATGAACTTGATTCCGAACTTGAAAAAAGTCGACTTGAATGCACTCGGTGCCCTCGTCGGACTCGACGGAAAGCTCGATATGAAAGTCAAACAGTACTCACTCGGGATGAAACAGCGCCTCGGGATTGCCCGTGCCTTGTTGCATAACCCAAAAGTGCTCATCTTAGATGAGCCGACGAACGGTCTTGACCCAGCTGGGATCGCCGACCTTCGGAATTACTTACGCCACCTTGCGGACCACCGCGGAATCGCCATCCTTATCTCGAGCCATTTATTGAGCGAGATGGAATTGATCACCGACCGTTTCGCAATCATTGACCAAGGACAAATCAAGTCAGTGGAAGACGGACAGACGAAGGCTGACAGCGTCATCCTCTGTAAAGTTGCCAAGGAGCAGATGAACGAGGCACTTGACGTCGCAGCACTCGCCTTCGATGATGTGAAAATCGTCCAGCAGTCTGCCGAGTCGTTTATCGTACCTCGTCAAGAGACAGACATTCCGGTCTTACTGAAACAATTAATCGAGCGCGATATCGCCGTCTATCAGATTGGCATGAAACACGAGTCGCTCGAAGAACAATTCTTGAAATTGACGAAAAAAGAAGGAGGTACGAACAATGCGTTCATTACTCAGCAATGAATGGATGAAATGGCGTCGTACGATTAAACCATACGTCGCCCTAGGCGTGTATACGGCAATCATCCTCATCGTATACGCTGTATTGGCCAGTGGTGAAGGGACACCAGAAGCGGCATCGTTCTTTGAATTTTCAACGATGGGTGCCATCGCTTTCTTGAGTATCTTTACGATTGTCTTTACGGCAGAGATGGTCGGGAACGAATTGAAATTTGATACGTTGAAACACCTGTTGATGAGTCCGTACTCTCGCGACCGCATCTTATTGTCGAAGCTCGTCATGGCCGTCCTCGTCATGTTGCTTCAATTCATTTTCATCTTAGTCGTCGCGTTCGGGTTCTCACTCACGTTAGATGGCTCTGTAACATGGGATGTCGTCCGTCCGATCCTCATCAGTGTGAGCGGACCGATCTTCATCATCTTCTTGACGCTCATGTTCTCGGTCGTCTTCAAGTCGGTCGGCGTCGTCATCGGTTTCACGGTACTCGCAAACTTCGCCTCAAGTATCATCGGCGGTCTTCTCGTTGCTTGGAAACCTGAGCTTGCGAAATGGATTGTCTTCTTGCATACAGACCTTTCAATCTATGACGTCAACCCAGAGTTTATGAAAGCGATGGACGCTACGATGGGCTTCTCGATTTTCTATGTCGCCCTTCATATCATCGCTTTCTATCTCATCACGGCATTTATGTTCCGCAGTAAAACGTTCGCGGAATAAGCATACTTCAAATGAAAAAGTGGTACCTCTTTGCTATAGGAGTTTTATAGTAAGGAGGTATTTCTATGTCTAAGACGGCATTACTCATTATTGATTTGTTCAATGATTTTGATTTTGAAGGTGGCGACATGCTGCGTAAACATACGGAAGCGATTGTTGAACCGATTCTCGAGCTTAAAAAGCATTTTAAAGAGTTGGACTTGCCCGTCATTTATTGTAATGATAACTTCGGACAATGGAAAGATAGCACGGAAGACATCATTGAGTATGTAAAAGCTTCTAAGGGTGAACATATTGCCTCGCAAATCGAACCGGAAGATGAAGAGTACTTTATTATAAAACCAAGGCACTCCACTTTCTTTGGAACTCAGTTAGATATTTTACTTCGTCAGTTAAACGTGACGAAATTGATTTTAACCGGAGTCGCGACGGATATTTGTATCCTCTTTTCTGCCAATGATGCATATATGCGTGACTATGATATATATGTACCTCGTGATTGTGTGGCGGCAGAAACATCAAAACGTCACGAAAGTGCCTTGACGATTATCGATAAAGCACTGGGAATTGAAATATCTCCTGTGTCTGAATATATGAGTCACATTCAAAAGTGATTTATAGTAACCATCGTGGTAACAAAATCCCAACATTTAGAACGTTTTCAAGCTCTTCTTTTAACTAAATCAGGCGAGAATTCTCCCTCCTCTAAGCTTCTCGGGGCGTAGCCCAGCGTAGGTGGGAGATGAATCGCCCGGTCCAAAAGTCTTCTCTCCCTATGACATAATTACGAACAAAAGTTCGTGATTCCGTCAGATTCTCCCTCCCCCTCCACGGGTATCGGATGAGGAGGACACATCACGATCTTCGGAAGGGAGGAGGGACGGACATGCTGAAAGGCTATAAATATAGGCTTCACCCGACGCCGGCACAGGAAGAGTTCCTCATCAAGACGATCGGCTGCGCACGGTTCATCTACAACAAGCTGCTCGAGGACCGGATCGCCATCCGCGAGGAGGCGAAAGCGGGGACCGGGACGAGACGGAAACCGGCGACACCCGCCTCCTACAAGCCCCTGTTCCCGTTCCTCGCCGAGGCGGGCAAGGTTCGGCTGCCGAAGGTCGGGTTCGTGCGGTTCACCCAACATCGTCCGTTCGAGGGCGTCATCCGGTCGGCGACGGTGTCGATGACGAGGACGGGCAAGTTCTTTGTCTCCCTCCTCGTCAAACAGGACGATGAACCATGGATCCCAGCCGAGAACAAGGTCGGGATCGATCTCGGCCTAAAACACTTTGCCGTCATGACGAACGACGCGATGGTCTCGGAGAAGATTGAAAACCCACGTTTCCTTCGTAAGCCCGAAGAAAAGGTCAAGAAGGCACAGCGCGCGCTGTCACGTAAGAAAATCGGTAGCAAGAATCGTGAAAAAGCCAAGTTACTTTTGGCCAAGAAACACGAAAAGATCGCGAACCAACGCAAGGACTTCCTTCACAAGCTGTCGAGACGGATCGTTGACGAGAACCAAGTCATCGTCGTGGAGACATTGAAGTCGAAGGACATGATGAAGAATCACAAGGTAGCGAAGTCCATCGGGGATGTCAGTTGGTACGAGTTCGTCCGACAGTTGGAATACAAATGCAAGTTCTACGGACGGACGCTCATCAAGGCAGACCCCTGGTTCGCATCGACGCAGATCTGTTCTTCTTGTGGCGTCAAAGGCGAGAAGAAGACGATGGATGTTCGTGAATGGACGTGTACTCATTGCGGTGTTCATCATGATCGAGACATCAACGCGAGCATCAATCTGTTGATGTTGGCAAACTAAAACGAATTCCTTCAGGGTGGGAACCCCCCGACGAGCTTGGTAAATAATCGTGGCTAATAAAAGTACGATCTTCCCAAGAAGCTCCCCCTTCAATTTGCGAAGCAAATAAGTGGCGAGTAGTTCACGCTATTCTTAAGTTATAACGGTCAGTAAAGGGTGTGATGTTTTTGTACCTAACAATCGGATTAGCCTTGCTCGTCTGTTTGATTGCAATGATTTTCACTATTATGGTCGGGCTCGGGAAAGACCGCTCCACGTACAGCCAAAAGAAGAGCTGGTCGATGGTTTCTTGGCTCTACATCATCTTGCTCCCTGTCTCGTTTATCGGGCTCGGACTTCTCTACTATTTCATTACGAAGTAACGTAAAAAATCACGACGCCAGAAAATAGGCGTCGTGATTTTTTCATGCGATTAAGTCGCTCCAAATTTTGATGGTACTCGCTAAGATGAGTAGCGCTAAAATCCATTGGAGTGCTTTCGTATTCATATTCTTCCCGACATTCGCCCCGATTGGAGCGGCAATCAGGCTCGCGATAATCATAATGATGGCCGGACCCCAGACAATTTGATCGGTGATGATTTTACCGAACGTCGAGCCAATCGACGAGATGAAGGTGATGGCGAGGGAACTCGCAATCGCCATCTTCGTCGGGATGCGTAAGACGACAAGCATGATCGGCATGAGAATGAAGGCTCCCGCTGCCCCGACGATTCCTGCCGCAATTCCCACGACGAATGCTGAACTTGCCGCAATCACTTTGTTGAACTGCACTTGATCAAGTGGCATGTCGTCTACTTGCGGCTTCGGCAAGAACATCATGATTGTCGCAATCGTTGCGAGTACGGCATATACGACATTGATCATCACTTCCGAAAGAATCGTCGATCCGTATCCACCGATGAAGCTACCAATTAATACCGACACCCCCATGTAAAGAATCAACTGCTTGTTTAAGTATCCACCTTTACGATAGGCATAAATCCCACCGATTGTCGCAAAGAAGACTTGAATGGCACTAATCCCTGAAACTTCGTGCGCGCTAAAAGCGGCAAATCCTAGAATCGGTGGAATGTATAACAACATCGGATACTTGATGATCGATCCACCAATCCCGACCATCCCTGAAATAAACGACCCAATAAATCCAATTAGAAAGATTGTAATGATAAACCCGAACTCCATATAAACTCCTCCATTTGCTCTCGTATTCTCTACTTATTCAATCGATTCCCAGGCCATCATTCCGCCTGATACGTCATAGATTTCCGTATAGCCAGCATCCTGTAATTGACTAGCAGCCTGGGCACTTCGGTTACCGCTTCGACAAATAACATAGATTGGTTCGTCTTTCGGATACGGCAGTTGGTTTGCATCTAATGAAGAAAGTGGTGCGTTCACCGCCCCTTCGATATGCCCCCCCTCGTATTCAGACACTTCTCTTACGTCAAGAAGCGTTATTTCCTCGTTTTCCAATTTGTTTTGTAGAGTTTTAACGTCAATTTTCGTAATTCCATCCTTTTCTGATGTGATTACAAAGATAAAAATTGCGATAACAGCCAAAATCCCAACAAATAAGGAAATCCTCTTCATATTTTCCCCTCCAATTCTTTTCACTTGCGCTCATTATACCTTAGGGGGTATATTAAAGCCAACGAAACATTCTCGTTGCCAAAAACCTTAACCATGAAAAGGAGATCAAAGACTCATGAAGACGATTACGACTACTGAATTAGAAGCGTTACTTCAAGCTGACGACTCACTCAACCTCATCGATGTACGAGAGGTGGATGAATATGCTGGAGGTCACATCAAACAAGCGAAAAACGTACCACTTTCTGAATTCGGGGCAAAAGTCGATGAGCTCGATCGCTCTAAACCGATTCACGTCATTTGCGCAGCCGGTGGACGCAGCATGAACGCATCTGCTTATCTTGACTCACTCGGATTCGACGTCACGAACGTCGACGGTGGGATGATGAGCTGGCAAGGCGAAGTCGAATAAACGATTACTTTACTCATAGGGGGAAATTTATATGCTATTACGTTATTTTTATGATGAGAAACTAGCACAAGCTTCATATATGGTCGGTTGCCAAATGACGGGAGAAGCAATTGTCATCGATCCGGCCCGTAACATCGAGCCTTATCTTCAAGAAGCGAAAAAAGAAGGCATGAACATCGTCGCAACGGCAGAGACGCATATCCATGCGGACTTTGTATCCGGTTCACTCGAACTCGCGAAGCGCACAGGTTCGAAAGCCTATCTATCAGACGAAAGTGATGCTTCTTGGAAGTATGCATTCGCGAAAGAAATCGACGCACAACTCGTCAAAGAAGGCGACACGTTCAAGATCGGAAACGTGACACTCGAAGTCATGCATACACCTGGTCACACACCGGAACATATTTCGTTCCTTCTTTATGACCGCAACCAGACACAACCGATGGGGATCTTCACAGGAGACTTCGTCTTCGTCGGAGATATCGGTCGACCTGACCTTCTCGAAGAAGCAGCCGGTGTGAAAGGAACGACGGCAATCGGTGCGGAACAAATGTTTGATTCACTCAAAAAATTCATGGCACTTCCTGACTTCGTTCAAGTCTGGCCAGGACACGGCGCAGGTAGTGCTTGCGGGAAAGCACTCGGTGCGATCCCAACATCGACGGTCGGTTACGAGAAAGCGACGAACTGGGCGCTTCAAATGACGGACAAAGATGCCTTCATCAAAGAATTGACGACGGATCAACCAGAACCGCCGAACTACTTCGCCATGATGAAGAAAGTAAACAAAGAAGGCATTCAAGAGACGACGGACATCGCTCGTCCTGAAGTCGTCGGGTCGGACCGGCTCGATACACTCGTCGAAGAGACACAGGTCGTCGATACACGTAAAGGTGAAGATTTCGCAAATGGTCACGTACCAGGGACAGTCAACATCCCTTACAACAACAAGTTCGTTTCTTGGGCAGGCTGGCTCGTCAACTTCGACAAAGACATCACGGTTATCGCAAGTGCAGAAAACGTCGATCAAGTACAAACAGACCTCCAATCAATCGGTCTCGACCGTCTTCGCTTCATCGTCCCAGTCGAAGAACTCGATGCATCACTTTTGACGGAAACGTATACGGACGTGACGGCAGAAGAAGCGATTGAAGCTGCTGAAAAAGGTGACGTGTTCGTCCTCGACGTTCGAAACGCGACAGAATGGAACGCGAGCCATTACGAAAAGGCAGAACGTATCTTGCTCGGTAAGCTCGCACGTGACCACGAAGGTCTTCCGACAGACCAAACGATTGCGGTGCATTGTGCGTCAGGCGTCCGCTCACGCATGGCAGCAAGTATCCTTCAATCGCTCGGCTACAAAGATATCCACAATATCCTCGGTGGCTACGGCGCGA
Organism: Exiguobacterium sp. N5; assembly: GCF_025842465.1. GTDB lineage: Bacteria > Bacillota > Bacilli > Exiguobacteriales > Exiguobacteriaceae > Exiguobacterium > Exiguobacterium profundum. The sequence continues at coordinate 109,546 of NZ_JAPAEP010000001.1, read as the reverse complement.
TGAAGACTGTCTTGAACGCTCAACAAATCAAGTAATGCTATACTGACTATGAATATGGCGCCCGCTTCGAGAGGGGCGCCTTTTGTTTAGGAGGGAAAGACGTGGTCGCCATCGGTCCACTCAACATTCGTTTCGATTTACTCATCTTTTTACTAAGCCTTGCCGTCCTTTACGGCATCTTCCGCTTTCTCAGGTTGTCGAGTAAACAGCGTGAAGCCGTCATCGGGACATGGTTCTATGGTTTTCTTGCCTGGAAAGGAAGTGCCATCGTCATCGGTCTGTTGACGACACGTGACCTATCGCTCGCTCTTTACGCCACAGGAGGCGTATGGTCTCAATGGATTGCAGCTGCTGTCGTCCTTTGGTTCGTCTATCGACTCGACCGGAACCTTTTAGGGTATTGGGTGCTGAGCGGACTCCTCATTTGGTTCGGGATGACACTCGCGGTTCCAGTATACGGGACGATTTTGAACCTTTCCGACCAGCCGATTCATCTATGGAGCGCCATGCTCATTTTTCTGCTACTCGGAACGACGTGGCGCTGGATGCATGAACCGACTCGTGGAAACATTCTTTGGACAGTATGCGGTGCATCCGGCATCTGGCTATTTAAGTCATATGCGGTCGGACAGATTCAATGGTGGATGATTGTCATCGCCCTCGTCCTCTTCGGATTGACGGTCTATCTCGCCCGCCCTTCAAAGAAAGTGATTCAAATTAGTGTCGGAGTCCTGGTCGTTCTCGCGGTCGTGAATGCTGTCCTGCCAGAGAAAGCGACACAATCTGTCACGACAGAGACGGCGTCAACCGGTTTGAACATCGGGCAAATTCCCCCTTCGTTCGAATTACAGCGAACCGATGGGAGTACATTCGACTTAACTTCACTACGTGGTCAGCGCGTCGTCGTCAACTTTTGGGCGTCCTGGTGCCCGCCTTGTCGGGCGGAGATGCCGGATATGGCGGCGTTCGCGAAAGAGCGAGATGACGTGACCATCGTCGCCGTCAACACGACGACGAGTGAAAGCGACCCCGCCGATGCCGTCTCGTTCGTCGAACCGTATGAAGACGCATTTACCGTCGTCTATGACCGTGACGGCCAAGTCGGAGATGCGTATCGGATTCAAGCGATGCCGACGACGTATGTGCTCGATGAATCGGGTGTGATCATCGCGAAGCAATTTGGTGCCATCGACAAGAATTGGCTCGACGCCCAATTGAATTGAACATGACAAAACCGCCGACAAAGAGTTGTCGGCGGTTTATCTTATTGCTTCAAATAGCCTTGTGCTTTCAAAAAGTCTTTGACGTCAAGACGTGTCGATTTCGACAACATGCGTCCCATTTGGCCAGTCCACGTGTCTTTACGCGGATTCGATCCCCGGACCATGTAGTAATCATGAATCAACGCGTCGTAATCCGAAAGTGACTGTTTGATCCGTTCTGGATTCGCCTCGTATGCGTTCTCATGGTAGATATGATGGAACGGTAGACGGGGCTTTTGATCTTCGACTGAAGCCGGTACACCGACGGCCATGCCAAAGAGCGGAATGACCCGTTCCGGCAATGCGAGCACTTCTTTCACCGCAAAGAGGTCGTTCCGAATGCCACCGATATAGCAGACTCCGAGCCCCATCGACTCTGCCGCCACTGCCGCATTTTGTGAGGCAAGTGCAGCGTCGATCACAGCGACAAGCAGTTTCTCATCGGTCTCAAGTGTTGCGGACACTTCTGTTTCTTGCAGTTCACCAATCACCTCATGGCGATGCAAATCCGCACAAAAGACGAAGAAGTGACCGTTCTCGACCACGTAATTCTGGTTGCCCGCAATCTCAGCGAGTCGTTTCTTTTTCGCTTCATCGGTCACCCCGATGATGGAGTAGGCCTGGATAAAGCTAGACGTCGATGCCCGTTGTGCGCTCTCGACGATGGTCTGGATTTGTTTGTCTGTCAATTTCTCGTCCGTAAAATCGCGGACGGAACGGTGGTTCAATAAAGTCTCAATCACTTCGTTCATACGTTCTTCCCCCTTTTTTTCAATCTTGGCATAAGCTATCTGAATCCACAAATGAGAGGAATCCATCGGGCACATTTTGAAGGGAGGACGCTCACATCTCGTTTTCTTATGCTATCATTATAAGCTACATAGTAAATACGATAGCGTAACTTCGAATAAGGAGCGATATAGATGAAAAGAATACCATTTTACATCCCATTCCTACTTGGGGTGCTATTCCTCTCAGGCTGCACGGATGCCGACGTGAGTGTCTCGACGTCGACGTCAACCGAAGAAACAGTGGAAAAGGAACCTGTACAAGAGGAACAAACCACCGAGACCCCTAAATCTGAAGGCGATGTATTTGAAGGCTATACGAAGATCGAGGTCGATGGCGGCAATCAGTCCGGCACACGGGAGGCGAATGTCGTCGTTGATATCGGCTTTGGCGACCGAGAGTACTGGGCGTTCACGAACGAACACGGTCAACTGGTTCGCGTGATTGCTGATGAGATCATTCTTCAAAACGACGAGACCGAAGACGTCAATTCTTCAGGACGCTATTATGCAGACGAGGCGAAAGTTCCGGGTGTCGAAGACCCTAACCTCGACGAAGGCCATATCATCGCCGATTCACTTGGCGGTGTCTCGAACGCCTATAACATCACGCCACAAAACAGCGCACTCAACCGTTACGGCGACCAGGCATTCATGGAAGATGTCATCCGGAAGGCTGGCGGGGCGAAAGACTTCGAAGCCATCATCACCTATCCGAACACGACGACTCAGATTCCTTCCCGCTACCAATACACGTATACCGTACGGGGCAATACGGTCACCGATACGTATGATAACGTGGATCCGGAGGAAGTGAACGAATCGCTCGGATTGACGGATGATTCCCCTCCTGCAGTGACGACGGAACCAGTCGAGGAACGGGAATTATCCGATATCGACCTTGACGGAAACGGACAAGTGACAATCAAAGAAGCAAAGAACGCCGGATTCGAGATGCCGATCACGCGTGACCATTGGCTGTATCAATACATGGACGACCGAGACGGTGACGGGATGGTCGGGGAATAACTATGACGAACGAGACGTTTCTCCACGAGAGAGGCGTCTTTTCGCATAGAAAAAAACCGCGGTGTAAGACCGCGGTTACGTGTTTAGTTCGACATTTGATTCAAGAATGGTGCGAGATCGACGTTCAACTCTTTCGAGAGACGCTCTCCGAGTTCACGGTCCGCACGATAGAAGTTGCAGATCAAGAGGAGAACGGTCTTCTCGTGACGAACTTCTTTGATATGCGCCACGAGGTTACGAACGAGTGCATCCTTCTCTTCCTGAGAGTAGCGACGATATACCTCTCCGGCTTGTCCGAAGTCGTTCGTCTTCTCAATCTTCTGACGACCCGTCACGCCTGTGATCGGTTGCGGCGTCTCGATATAGTCCGCATTCGGCTTCGGTGCGTCTTCGTAACGGTTCGGCTCGTAGTTGACCGGGCTCGTCTGTTGCTTGAACGGCATCGCCCCGTCACGCTGGTTGTTCGCGACTTGAGCGAACGGGCAGTTGATCGGGAGTTGGAGATAGTTCGGTCCGATGCGGTAACGTTGCGTATCCGAATACGAGAAGAGTCGTCCTTGGAGCATCTTGTCTTCTGACGGCTGAATCCCTGGTACGAGGACGCCTGGGTTGAAACCGACAGACTCAGTCTCGGCGAAGAAGTTATCGACATTTTTGTTGAGGGTCATCGTTCCAACCAATTGATACGGGATGACATCTTCGAACCAATCTTTCGTCGCATCGAGCGGGTCGAAGTCAAAGTTGTCCATGTCCGCTGGGTCGAGAATCTGTACATATAGATCCCATTCCGGATAGTCTCCATTTTCAATGGCGTTGAACAGATCACGTGTCGCATGGTTGAAGTCTTCTGCTTGGATTTTCGCCGCTTCTTCCATCGACAAGTTTTGAATCCCTTGCTTCGGTACCCAGCGCATCTTTATGTACACCGTGTTGCCGAATTCATTCACCCACTTGAAGGAATGGACGGATGACCCTCGCATGTGGCGATACGATGCTGGGATTCCCTCGTCACTGAAGAGATGCACGAGCATGTTCGTTGATTCCGGTGTGAGCGACATGAAGTCGAAGAAGCGGTCCGGGTCTTGAAGATTCGTTTGTGGGTCCGGCTTGAGCGAGTGAATCACGTCCGGGAATTTAATCGCGTCACGGATGAAGAAGACCGGTAAGTTGTTTCCGACGAAATCATAGTTCCCTTCTTCCGTGTAAAACTTGACGGCGAAACCGCGTGGGTCACGAAGCGTCTCCGGTGAACCTAATCCGTGGATGACGGTCGAGAAGCGCGCAAACACAGGCGTCTCTTGCCCTTCTTCTTGCAAGAATGCGGCTTTCGTATAGCGTTTCATACTATTTTTTACAGTGAAGACACCATGCGCCCCTGCGCCTCTCGCGTGAACGACACGTTCTGGTACTCGTTCACGATCGAAATGCGCTAATTTCTCAATTAGTTGGTAGTCTTCGAGAAGCGTCGGGCCCCGACGACCCGCAGTGATGGAGTTGGCGTTATCCCCGATTGGTACGCCTTGGTTAGTAGTTAGTTGACGGTGTTGATCCATATGATTGCCTCCCATTATTTATAATCATTACAATCTTGATATTAATCAAAGATTAGAATGATTACAAATAAAAAGCTCGTGAATCACGAACTTTTTTTCATATGTCTCTTTTGTTTTGATTTTTCACGTTGATGGAGCGTCACGACGAAAAATGCTGCCAAGATACCGCCTAGGGACCCCGCGATGATGTCGACCATCGTATCGTCATTCCCGTTCCCTTGCATCGTTGTATTCAAGACGACGTCAGATGTGAATTCATACATCTCCCAAAGCGCCGCCCCAGCCATGGAAAAGACGACAATGTATACGAACAAAAATCGTTTCGGGATCTCGGTCCGAATGTCATCATCGAGCCTACTGAAGAAGTCGAATCCAAGGAATGCGAGAAAGATTCCGCTTAAGAGATGAAGGAACGTGTCCCACCAACCATTCCCGTATAGTCCGACAATCGATCCTAAATACTGGGAGGCAAACAAGAACAGGATATACGCCACCTTCATCTTGCCATCGAGTTCTGTTTTAAACGTCTTTTCAATGAAGAACGGGATGAGCCCAGAAATGATTCCGGCCCCCGCTACACTCGCATCGAACCATGATTCTTCAATGATTGATGTGACGAGTATGATCGCCATGAACAAGACGAATCCAAATTCGAGGATACGTCCTTTCGTGAGCTTCATGATGCTTCGCCTTCTTTCGTCTAGTTTGTTCTCTATATGCCCTATTCCCAACTCTCAATCGTGTTCAACCACACAATTGAATTTAGTTGGACTCTCTTGCCATTTACGAACATACGTTCTATAATTAATATTATGAATTCGAGGAGGAACTTGCTATGCCGATCAATCCGTATCTCAACTTTAATGGGAATTGTCGAGACGCCGTAACCTTTTATGCCGATGTGTTCAACCACGCCGCTCCAGACATCATGACGTTCGGTGATCAACCTGGTCCAGACGGTCAACCGGTGCCGAGTGAAATGGCCAATCTTGTGCTGCATACCCGACTCTCGGTTCACGGCTCATCGCTCATGTTTTCTGATGCGATGCCTGACGGACCGGTCACATTCGGGGACAATGTCACGCTCGCTGTCGTCACAGACGACCTCGAGGCCATCCATCGTGAGTTCGAGGCGCTCTCTGTGAACGGACGTGTCTTGATGCCGCTTCAAGAGACGTTTTGGAGCAAGGCGTACGGCATGCTCGAAGACCAGTTCGGCGTCCAGTGGCAGTTCAGCCACGAAGCATAACGACAAAAATCCCCGATTCGTCAGAATCGGGGATTTGCTTATTTTTGGGCAACGAAGAAGATGCGCTCGGCATCCGCTCCTGGTGCATGTTCGGTGAAATCAGAGGTGACCGATTTGACATGGAAACCGGCACCAATCAACCATTGCATGTACTGCCCTGGTTCATACGTCCGTTGTTCATGTGTCTCCTCAATTCGTTCATACGTCCCATCTTCAAGCGCGACGAAGAACGTTAAGTCATGAACGACCGACAGCGGGGCTTCTCCCGGGTCGGCAAACCAAATATATGAGCAATCTTCTCCGTTTGACGCATACGTCTTTTGGTTGAAGAGCGTCTGCATCTTGTTCGGAGCATGGACATCAAAGATGAACAAGCCGCCTGGTTTGAGTTGATTGTAGACAGATTCAAACGTATCAATCACGTCCGCCTCGTCTCGCAAATAGCAAAGGGAGTCGCAGAGAATCGTCACCGCATCGACCGGTTCCGGTAACTCCAACTCACGCATATCCTGTTCCCAAAGCGGCAACTCGATTTCGACCTCGAGCGCCTTTTCTTGTGCGACTTCGAGCATCGACTCGGATAAGTCGATCCCCATGACATCGTAATATTCTGCGAGGCGAATCGTCGCCGACCCGGTCCCGCACCCGACATCAGCGAGTGTCGCGCCATCTTGGACGTGACGACGCACGAAAGCGACCCACTCATCATACGGCGCGTCTTTCATCAACTCGTCGTATACATAGGCGAATCCTTCGTAAGCCATTAGCCGACTTCCACTTCGACGTGTGGCGCGTCAGCCCACAATTTCTCTAGATTGTAGTAATCACGGTCATCACGATGGAAGATGTGGACGACGACGTTCTCGAGGTCAGCGAGGACCCAACGTGCCGTGTCCATTCCTTCGAACTTGTGGAGTGGTAAGCCGTTTTCGCCAGCAACGTCTTTGATTTCACGTGCGATCGCTTCGACTTGCTTCTCCGAGTTCCCGTGACAGATAACGAAGTAATCCGCGATTGGCGAAATCCCTTCCATGTCGAGTACGACGATTTCCTCGGCACGTTTATCGTCAGCCGCTTTAACAATCAATTCTAATTCTTCTCTTGCAGTCATATTGACCCTCCTAAGGTATATTCACAAAATCGTTATACGTTTCAATCGTCAGTGGAAAAATACGCACCGACTTCTTCAATAAAAATTCAATCGTTTGTTTCAGTGTCGCGACAACCGCTGCTTCGAGCGAGCGCTCCACTTCTGCCCGCAACCGGTCGACGCCGGGATAATCCCGATTCGGTTCGATGGCATCAGCCACGAACAGAATTTGGTCGAGCCGAGACATCCCGGGCTCTCCCGTCGTATGATTCCGAATCGCCGAGAGCACCGCGTCATCCAGGTCGTATTGACGGGAAAGTAAAATCGCACCGACCGGCGCATGAAGTAGCTCGTCCCCGTACTCAAGTAGATTCGGGTCTAACCCTTCTTCCACGACGACTCGACGCATCTCTTCGACGTCAAAGTACTTCGCATAATCATGAAGCATAGCAGCAAGACGAGCCTGTTCGACCTCTTCACCGAATTGAACCGCCATGCGTTCCGCCGTCTCGACGACACCGAGCGTATGGATATAGCGTTTTTCTGGCAGCGTCTGTTTAATCAACTCGTGCGCTTCTTCAAACGTCATACAACTTATGCTCCTTCACATACTCCTCGACTGGCGTCGGGACAAGATATTTGATGGATTTGCCTCGTTTCGCCCGTTCCCGGATGTCCGTCGATGAAATCTCGAGTTGCGGCATGTCAATCGCGCGGACGTCTGCCTTCTCCGGAATCAAATAACGTGTCCCCGGCCGTGCGACCGCACCGAACGTGACAAGACGGATGAGCGTCTCATAGTCATACCAGGATTCGAGCGAAACGAGTGAATCGGCACCAATCAAAAAGTAGAATTCATCATTCGGATACTGTTCGATCAGCCGTTTCATCGTCTCGACCGTATAAGACGGCTCACTCCGTTCAAACTCAATCAAGTTCAACTTGAAGTCGGACTGATTTTGTATGGCGCGTCGCGTCATCTCGATTCGGTGGTCTGCCGAGCTGAATCCGACCTTATGTGGTGGAATCGCAGCCGGCAGGAACCACACCTCATCAAGTTCAAGCTGTTCACGCGCTTGTTCCGCGATTAACAGATGTCCGAGATGCGGCGGGTCGAACGTTCCGCCCATCAAGCCGATCCGGCTCATGGGAGTTTGATTTGGCGATTTTCTTTCTCGGTCGCCTCCTTGTACAAGACGATGACTTTTCCAATCACTTGAACGACTTCAGCCTGTGTGCCTTCAGCTAACTCGCCAGCGACATCTTTAGGCGTGTCCATGCAGTTTTGAAGTACTTGAACTTTAATCAATTCACGTTTCTCGAGTGCGTCGGCGATATCTTTACACATCGCTTCGCTGACTCCATTTTTCCCAACTTGATAGATTGGTGAGAGATGGTGCGCTTCTGCGCGTAAAAAGCGTTTTTGTTTACCTGATAACATAGTATATTATTCCTCCAATAATCCTTCGATTAACTTTTTTCCAATGGTTTCGTCCGGTTTCACGCCCGTCCATTTCTCGAACGAGAGCGCGCCCTGCCCGACGAACATGGCTATACCTGTCACAACTTTGGCTCCGCGACGTTTCGCTTCTTGAAGCATCGGGGTGACAAGTGGACGATATATGATATCACAAACGACCGTGTTTTGTCGTAATCCTTCTAATGAAAGTGGTGTCGATCTCTCGTCCATCCCGACAGAAGTGGTCTGAATGATGACATCATATCGAGAGACGTCCATCTCATCGAACGTCGTGTAGACGACTCCGAACGTGTCGGCGAGCGCTTTTGCCCGTTCCACAGTTCGATTGACAATCGTCACGTCACGCGTCGGGAGAGCTTGGACAATCCCCCGAGCCGCTCCTCCGGCACCGACAATCAGGACACGCCCTGTAAAGTCTGTGTATGGCATCAGCGCTTGGACAAGACCTGCCCCGTCCGTATTCGTCCCGATAAGTCGCCCGTCTCGTTTATACACCGTATTGACGGCTCCAGCATGTTTCGCCGCTTCGTCAAGGTCATCGAGATACCGAACGACCACCTCTTTATAGGGAATCGTGACATTGAATCCATCCCAGTCCCCTTCTCGCATTGCCGCAAATAAGGCTGGGAGTTCATCTAGTGTGGCATCGATGGCCTCATAACGCCCGAAAAGCCCAGACGCCCTCAACCACTGCTCGTGCAGTTGGGGAGAGAGCGAATGAGCAATCGGGTGACCGATGACGGCCAGATTCATACGAGCGCCTCGCGAAGTGTGACTGCGACGCCTTTTGGAGCCCATGCTGCGATACGGCCACCTTTTCCGTGAATCGCGACCCAACCGAGACCACTGAACACGATATCCGTTTTCACGCCGTCCCGTAAGCTGAACTCATGACGGACGAGTGGCGGTAAGATTTCGAGTGTCTTCTCATTCGGCGGGTTGAGCATCTTCCCAATATGTTGGTCATAGAGCTCATCGGCACGTTCGAGTTTCGTACGGTGTGCTTTCAATTCATTCGACATATAAATGACGAACGATCGCTTATTTCCTTCAAGATAATCTAAACGTGCCAATCCGCCGAAATAGAGCGTCTGTTGCGGATTCAACTGGAACACGTGCGGCTTGATTTCTTTCTTCGGTGTGATCGTCTTCAAATCTTTCGCATCGACATAGTGTGCCATTTGATGACGGTTGATGATTCCTGGTGTGTCGTACAAGTTCGCATCATCGTCGAGCGGAATGTCGATCAAGTCAAGCGTCGTTCCCGGGAAATGACTGACGGTGATGATGGCTTCATCCTCTTCACCGAAACGTTTGATCACCTGGTTGATGAGTGTCGACTTCCCGACATTCGTACAACCGACGACAAAGACGTCTTTGCCTTTGCGGTAGTACTCAATCTTTTCAGCGAGTTCATCGATGCCATGTCCTTTTTTCGCACTGATCAAATGAACGTCGATTGGGTTCAAGCCGAGTTCTTTTGCCTCTGCCTTCATCCAGTTCGCCATCCGGTTCGGGTTGACCGACTTCGGTAACAAGTCGACCTTGTTTCCGACTAACAGTACCGGGTTCGACCCGACTGAGCGCTGAAGACCCGGAAGCCAACTGCCATTGAAGTCGAAAATGTCGACGATTTTGATGACGAGTGCTTCTTTTGAACTGATACCATTCAAGATGCGCAAGAAGTCATCATCTGATAACTCCACATCTTGAACTTGGTTATAGTGCTTCAATTTGAAGCAACGTTGGCAAATGACAATCTCACGGTCAAGTGCCGATTTCGGTGCATAGCCGACCCCGTTCGGGTCTTCCGTTTGGATGGCTACGCCGCACCCAGCGCAATATCGTTTTGTTTCTTCCATAGTTATACTTACTGCCGTTCAGGTTTCCCCTTCTTCATTCACCGTAGCACCTCGCTGCTACTCCTGAAGCGTTAATTCCGACGCCTTGCTCGCCGTACATGGGCAGCCTCCTTCTTCCTGTGCGTTCGAGGTCTTATTCATCTTTTTTATGTGAATCTTCGGAACGTGGATGCATGGCCTCACCGATTTTTTCAGCGACCGCGACTTTTGCCCGTTGTGCGTCAACGGCAAGTTCTTCCACTTTTTTCGTGATCAATACATACTTCCCACGACGCTTCATATGTGCGAAGACCACTTTTTCGAGCATCCGGTTAAATTTCGTGACGAGTCCGTCCGTTTTGACGACCGGTTGCACATGAATGACATGAATGCCCGCCATGTTTGCCCCGAGAACGTCTGTGAACAGCTGGTCCCCTAAGAAGATGGCTTCCTTCGGCGAGTACCCATATTTCGAGAGTGCCGCTTTAAATCCAGATGGTAATGGTTTTCTAGCACGAGCGACATAATGAAGGCCGAGCGGCTCCGTAAATGTTCGTACACGATTCTCGTTATTATTTGATACGACAATCACATCGAAACCGTATGATTTCACTTTTTCAAGCCACATCAATAAAAGCTCTGGCGCATGTGGGACGTCCCACGCCACGAGTGTATTATCAAGGTCCGTCAAAATGACGCGCACCCCACGGTCTTTCAATTCTTGTAGGTCGATGTCAAACACAGACGCGACGAACTGTTTCGGATAAAGTCGATTAAACACGTAAAATTCCTCCAATTAGCTAAACGATTCAACTACTTATACAAGTATTGATATCCCTTCTATGGTAAACGAAAACCGACCAAACGACTAGTCTATCGTTCGGTCGGAAGAAAATTGACACAAAATTAGTTGGATTTGATTGTCCCGATGACTTCACCGAGTCGAACCGGACCGATCTTTTCACGGTCCATTTGAATCGTATCCTTCTCAAAACAAAGAACGACGGTCGAACCGAACGAGAAGTATCCCACCTCTTCTCCTTTGCCCGCCTGGTCTCCTTCGAGCGTCCACTCAATCGTGTTGACGTTCAAGGCACCGACCATGATATGTTCGTACGTTCCGGCTGGGCTGTCAAAGCGCGTCACGCGACGGTAGTTGCGTGAGAGCGGTCGAACCGTCTCCGTCAATCCGATTTCATTCACCGGTGCCGAACGGTCCCCGAGCTCATAGTGACTGAGCACACGACCAGAGAGCGGTGTGTGGACGCGGTGATAATCGCGCGGACTGAGGTAGAGAACGACGACCGTCCCCCCTGCATAACGTCTTGCTTCTTGTTGAGAACCGAGTAACTCCGCAAGCGTATACGACTGACCTTTCACCTCGAAACGACTGTCTTCTGAAATCGATTCGATGACCGATAACTTTCCATCACACGGTGCTACGAGGGTATCGGACGACTCATCAATCGTACGTGCTCCCGTCTTCAAGTGACGGGTAAAGAACGCATGCAATGATGGATAGGCAGCAAGCGGTTGCTCTGCCTCTTCTACCGCAATGTCATATACTTTTGCAAACGATGGAATCAAGTGACGACTCACATCTGATTCTGCGAAACGCTTGAGACGTTTGGCGATCCAAGGCGAGGCGTTCAGCTCAAATAACGTTTGGTAGAAACGACGCTTCATTCCTCTTTGGCCTCCTCATTTTTAAAGAACGTCTCGTATTGTTGTTCAGAGACGGCTCCTTCAATTCGACCGACCTCTTTTCCATCTTCAAATCGGATGATAGTCGGCGTACCTTCAATCCCATACGTCGTCCATACGTTATGGTCAGACAAGTTGATCGAGACCGCATCATATTCTTCGATAAGAGGTTCGACATAAGGCTTCACTTGCTCACAGTATTCGCAGCCCGTTTGCCAGAAGTAAGCGACGACTTCACCATCTTGGTCTAATTGTTGTTGCAATTCATCTGCTGTGACGGCGTTGACACCATCGTCAGTATTGTTTCCATTTAAAAAGTACAACAAACCGATTCCGATAACGATAATCGCACCGATGATGGCGAACGTGATAAAATTCGCGCGTTTTTCAGGGTTTTTCATATGTGTGATCCTCCTCTATGTTGAATAAAGAAAAAAGACTGACTCATGCACGAGTCAGTTTGATTGTAGACGGCTTACTTCTCTTGTGCAACGTCGCTGATTCCCATGTCTTGATTCAAGACATCGAGAATTGCAACGAAGATTGTGATGGCCACGCCAAATCCTGTCGCGAGCATCGCGTTGAACTCTACACCATCAACGGCAGAAATGATAAATACCGCTGTATTTGAGAGCACAATCGCCCAGATCAATGTCACTAAATAACGCATTGAACGTCCCCTCCATCTCACAGATGATTCGTAAAAATTCATACGACATTAGTATAGCATTGTTCGAATAGAATATGCGACTTCGATTGTATATTCTTTCCGTCAAATCGAAAAATGTGATACGGTCGTAGAAACATCATTGTGAAGAAAAGAGGATGACTGATGTCACGTTATTTAATCGCAGTCGATTTAGATGGAACGTTATTAAGAGATGATAAAACAATCAGCGAACGAAACCTTCGCGCACTTCAAGCGGCGCGTGAAGCTGGTCATGAAGTCATGATCGCCACAGGACGTCCAAAGCGCCATTCGATCATGTACTATGAGCAAATGGGATTGACGACGCCACTCGTCAACTTCAACGGTGCGCTCGTACATCACCCGAAAGATGCGAATTATGCGGTGACACACCGACCGATTCCGCTCAAGACCGCCCATGATATCATTGAAGAAGTAGCGGATACGAAAGCACACAATATCGTCGTCGAAGTGACGGACCACGTGTACTTCCAAAAAGACCCGCAAGAGTTCTATAGTCCGTATGCAGAACGTGCGCTCAGCGTCACATCAGGTAACTTGTTGAAGCATTTGCAGGACGAGCCGACGTCCTTATTGATTCATGCGACAAAAGATCACGTCGCGCACGTCCGCTCCCAACTCGACGACATTCATGCGGAGGCGGTATTGAACCGTCAGTGGCGTATGCCTGAACATATGATTGAAGTCATGAGCAAAAACACATCGAAGGCACTTGGACTTCAAGAGGTCTCGAAGCATTTGAACATCGACCGGAAGCACATCATCGCGTTCGGTGACGAAGAGAACGACCTCGAGATGCTCGACTATGTCGGTACCGGTGTCGCGATGGGGAACGCCATCGACCAATTGAAGAATGTAGCCAACGAAGTGACGGCTTCAAATATGGATGACGGGATTGCCTTCTTCTTAGAAGAGCGACTTGGCATCAAGGTATAATGAAAGCACCGACTTAGAAAAGTCGGTGCTTTTTGTGATTCATTCATGTTTAGCGACGGAACGTCCCTTCGACGTCCTCTGTCGGTAAAATATTGATCCAAACCGATGGGTCTGCATCCTTACAGATGCGCGTGATCTCACGCACCTCGTGTCGTTGCGCGACCATCATGAGCGTCGCTTTCTCGACTTTCGAGTACGTCCCGATTGCCGGCATGAGCGTGATCCCGCGGAACACGTGTTGATGTAGTTCCTTTGTCACCTCGTCCGGGTGATTCGTCACGATGAAGAGCGTTTGACGCTGTGTATTCGTGTAAATCTCATCGATTACTTTTGATGTCACATACAAGAAGACGATCGTATAGAGCGCTGTCGGCCATCCGAACAAGGCACCTGCTGCGAGGGCAATCATCATGTTCATCAAGAAGAGATAGACCCCAACCGAGTTGTTCGTAAACTTCGCGAGAATCAGCGCAACGATGTCAAAGCCACCCGTCGAGGCTCCATATCGAATCGTGATCCCCGAGCCGATTGCCAAGAGCACACCGCCAAATACAGCGTTCAAAAGTGGATCGTCCGAGAGAAGCTGCGATTGCGGAAGCAAACGAATGAACAACGTGACCGAGGCGACACTGACCAGCGTATGGATCATCATGTTCCGCCCGAGCATAAAATAACTGACGACGAGCAGTGGTGCGTTCAGAATAAAGAACCAGAGTCCTTCCCCTAATTCAAGCGGTGTACCCTCTAACAATTTCGTCAAGATTTGGGCAAGACCCGTAAATCCTGTCGAATAGACGCCAGCTGGAATTAAAAATAATGTCATGGATAAGGCAACGAACAATCCTCCGATGATCGAGACAACCCCGATTCGTGTATGTTCTTTAACGGCTTCCGTCAAGCTTCAACTCCCCTTTCTCAAAATAGCTAAGAATCAAGATAACATAGATTATTCATGCTGCATACAGCAAATATGCAGGAAATCCGATAAGTTTTTCACACAAAAACAAGCCGACCGAGGTCGGCTTGTTCGTATGAAACGATTGGTCACGCTTTCACTGTCTCGATTGTAATCGATTCATTCGCAGGAACCGTTACCGCATTTCCATACACATGGATTGTCACGTCTGTACCACCTGTTTGCTTGATTGTCACTTGTTCACGTGATGATGTGACCGTCAAGTGATGGCCGCGCCAGAGCATATTGAACGAGTAACCGTTCCAATCTTTCGGAGTCATCGGGCTGAACGAGAGGTTATCCTCTTGAATGCGCATTCCAGCGAACCCATGAACGATGGACATCCACGAACCGACCATCGACGTGATGTGCAATCCGTCTTCCGTGTCATTGTTATAGTTGTCGAGGTCAAGGCGCGCCGAACGTTGGTACAATTCGACCGCTTTGTCTTCATAACCGACTTCTGCCGCAATGATCGAGTAGACACATGGTGACAAGCTCGATTCGTGAACCGTGCGTGGCTCGTAGAAGTCAAAGTTTGCACGTTTCTGTTCGACCGTGAAGCGGTCACCGAACGTATAGAGTCCTTGGAGGACGTCAGCTTGTTTGATAAAGTTCGAACGAAGGATGCGATCCCATGACCAGTTTTGGTTGAGTGGAAGATGTTTCGGATCGAGGTCTTTCACCAAAATCTGCTCTTTATCCATGAATCCGTCCTGTTGCATGAAAACATCTGGAACGAGATCATCTTTTGGATAATACATCTTCGTTTGGATGTCCGCCCACTTCGCAAGTTCAGCATCCGTGATGCCGAGTGTCGACACGAGCTCTTCGAGACGTGCAGGTTCTGCATCTTTCAAGTAGTTGTACACTTCCTGCGTATATTCGAGCGTCCATGCGGCGATCAAGTTCGTGTACCAGTTGTTGTTGACGTTGTTGTCATATTCGTTCGGACCTGTGACGCCTAGGATCATATACACGTCTTTGTGCGGGACAAAGTTGACGCGGCTAGCCCAGTAACGCGAGATCTCGACCAATACTTCTAATCCGTATTGTCCAAGGTACGACTTGTCGCCTGTGAAGTTCGTATAGTTGAAGATGGCATGGGCAATCGCACCGTTACGGTGAATCTCTTCATGCGTGATTTCCCACTCGTTGTGGCACTCTTCCCCATTCATCGTGACCATCGGATAAAGCGCGCCTTCCATACCGACATTCTTCATAGCATTCTCTTTTGCCTGTGGCAGTTGATTGTGACGGTATTTGAGCAAGTTCCATGAGACTTCTGGTTTGGCTGTCGCCAAATAGAAGTGCAGGCAGTAGGCTTCAGTATCCCAATACGTCGCACCGCCGTACTTCTCACCTGTGAATCCTTTTGGACCGATGTTAAGACGTGAATCTTCACCTGTATATGTTTGATACATGTTGAAGATGTTGAAACGGATTCCTTGTTGTGCCTCGATGTCTCCATCGATACGAACATCCGCATCTTCCCAGCGTGCGAGCCATGCTTCCGTCTGTTCAGCGAGAAGTGTCTCAAATCCTTTTTCAAACGCCGCTTCGACACGTGTCATCCCAGCTGACTGCAATGCCTCAACCTCGTGGTCGCGGTTCGTGACGACCGACACATACTTGTAGGCTGTCGCTGTCTCACCGGCCGTTACGTTGACCGTGAATTTGTTGGCAACAAACAAATCTGTCGCTTCAAGCACTTCACAACGAGCGCCTTCGACGTCCGCAATCATCGATGCCGTGACATGCCAGTCGAGTTTCTTCGTCTTCGTCGTAACGAAAGCGAAACGCTCTTCCACACCACGATCGACCGGAAGCCAGAACTTCTCATCGTAGTTCGAGTCTTCGTTGACGACATCGCCATCTAAATATGGAGTGAACTCAATTTTTGCTTCGTAGTTGACTGGTGTGACGTTGTAACGGATTGCCAAGACTTCTTTATCCACGATTGAGAAGAAGCGGACGACTTCCACTTTCGTCTCTTCTGTCCCGTTCATCAAGGTGAACGTCCGTGTGAGGACACCACGCTGCATGTCGAGCTCGCGGGTGAAATCTTTCACTTCCCATTTCGCCAAGTCGACCGGTGTACCATTGATGACCACGCGGAGACCGATTACGTTTGTCGCATTCAACACTTTGGCAAAGTATTCAGGGTATCCGTTCTTCCACCAACCGACACGTGTTTTGTCCGGGTAGTAGACGCCCGCCACGTAGAATCCTTGGTGCGTATCATTCGAGTAATCTTCCTCAAAGTTTCCTCGCATCCCCATATGCCCGTTCCCGAGCGATGTGATGGATTCTGCAAGACGGTTCTCTTTCGGGTGAAGACCTTCCTCTGTTACTTTCCATTCATCGACTGCAAACAATCGTTTCATCTGTCTGCCACTCCTTTTTCTCTACAAGGCTACCTTCGACGGACAACTAGTTCATGCAACCGTTTGTCTATGAAAGCGCTGTATTTAATCTCACCTTTCATTTTACACAACTGAAACGAGAATGCAATCGTTTGCATAAAACTTTTTCTTTCTTTTTTTCATCACAATTTACAATCAAAAAAACCGCCTCAAATTGAGACGGTTTCAATCAATCTTTCTGTCCATTTTCCGGATTCTCACCAAATGCCGCATTCGCTTCGTGTCCCTCGAATACCGCACTTCGCCCATCATTGAATCCGGTATCGGGTTCGTCGATGACGAGCGCGTATCCTCCTTGCTTGATTGAAGCATGCGCCTGTTCGATTTCGTCGTCCGCGATCCCTAAATCGGTAAGCGCCTGTTTCGTATCCCGACCCTCGCTTCCCCCTCCGTTGAGGTTGTCTAACCAGGATGTGTCACCTTCTTCTATGTTTAGGTCCGTCTCTCGTTTAAGAACGTGAACGGCTTCATCCCGCTCCGTCACGACAAATAGTTCCCCTTCATCATAGCCGTTTTCTTTCAGCTCATTGATCTTAGACAGTAGACTTTCTTTCGTATCGAATGTTCCGACAAATCGTCTTTCACTCATCTCTATCCATCCTTTCGATTTCGATTCCTTCGAGAAAGATGTTCCCTACTTCATGAAGCTTCAATCAAAAGGATATGCAAAAGACGACTCCGCTCTGGCGAAATCGTCTGGTAAATCAAGAATTCGATTCTAATGTTTCGGTTGCCTTACTCTTCTTCTGCCCACATGATTGGCGGACGACCAGATAATGTGGCACGATGACACGCTTCCCATAAGGGGGTGCATTATCACTGATTTGTTCAATCAAGCAGTTCGTCGCCTCGAAACCGAGACCGAAGATGTTAATTTCGACCGACGTGAGTGGCGGGTTCGAGTGTTCCGCGATATACACGTTATTGAAACTGACGACCGCGACGTCATCTGGGATTTTGAGCCCCATCTCGCTTAATGTGCTGATGACGCCGAGTGCCATCATATCGTCACTGACGACGACGGCTGTTGGTGGTTCCTCATTTTGTAACAGTTCACGGACGGCCTTCGCGCCGCCCTTCGTCATGAATTCAGCCCGGGCGATATAATCTTCACATACCGGAATGCCTGCTTCCATGAGGGCCGTCGCGTATCCGTTCCGACGATCTTGTGTGACGGCGAGTTTATCCGAGCCCCCGATGAAGGCGATGCGACGATGACCTAAGTTATAAAGGTGTTTCGTCACTTCACGACCCGCCAAATAGTTGTCCGTATCGACGTAAGTGATGGAAGAAGCGTCCCCGAACGGCTTCCCGACCACGACGAACGGAAACTTCGTTTGACGTAAGTATTGGACGACTTGGTCGTCTTCACGTGAATAAAGAACGATGACACCGTCGACACGGCGTCCTTGTACCATCTCGATCACACCGGACAAAACTTCTTCTTCTGTCACGCCGGTCGTCATATAAAGCGAGTATCCATTCTGGTGCGCCTTCGTGCTAATTCCTCGTAGCACTTCCGGGAAGAACGGGTTTTGAAGCGTCTTTGTTGCCGCGCTCGGCATGACGAGACCAATCGACTGTGTCGAGCGGTTAGCGAGACTTCTCGCATGAATGTTCGGATGATACCCGAGTTCTTCCATGGAACTTCTGACCCGTTCTTTTGTCTTTTGACTGATTCTTGGGCTGTTGGCGATGACGCGAGAGACTGTCGACGGCGCGACGTTCGCGTGCTTCGCTACATCTTTGATTGTAATTTGCATGGTGTTCCCCCCTGCTTCCGTGAGTTCGATTCGTGCCTTGCGGCGTTTCATGTCTTTATTTGCGGCGCTTCCACATGACCAAACCAGTCAAGAAAATCGGAATCGTAACGACGAGCAAGCCCATCATCCACGGATTGACCGAAGATTCCTCAACGATGTAAGCGTTCGCACTTTCACCAGATAGTTCAATTGTAAACGTTCCACGCTGATCTGTGACCAGTTGTGAGAATAAAAGACCACGAAGTCTCATATCTTCCCCGATTTCACTGACATCGATCTCAATCTCTCGATCGTCACGATTCATGTTGATTGCATAGAGCGCAACGTCATCTCCGTCTTTCCGTTCGAAGACAGCCATCCCATCTTCCGAGGCGATCATGCGTTGCTCTCCTGTCGCAAAGACCGGATACTCTTCCCGCATGCGGTTCATGGTCGCGACGTATTCATGCAACTCCTCATTTCCCGGGAATTCCGTCATGACACGGTTCGCCGGGTCGGCTCCACCGGTCTGCGCATTTTCTGTCCCTTGGAAGACGATCGGCATACCAGGTGACGCATAAAGCGCGAACAAACCGAGGCGTAAGCGTCGTTCCACCGATTCCACACCACCGAGTTCCGCCATATGCATGAAGCGTTCGACATCGTGATTATCGAGGAACGTCGCCATCTGGTTCGGGTCGTTGAAGAACGTTTCGGCATAGCTTGCGGTAACGTCAATCTCGTCGACGTTCGCTTGCTGTTGCGTCATCGTTTTCGACACACGGTCATAAAATGTAAAGTTTGTGATGCTGTTGAACCCGAGATCGTCATATTGCGCGACGTATTGCGGATCTGGGTCGAACACTTCGGCGAGTAAGTAAAAGTCTGGGTCGACCGACCGCACACCTTCGACAAAGTCTTTCCAGAATGCTTTATCGACGTGACGAACCGTATCGAGGCGATAGCCGTCGATGTCCGTCTCTTCGATCCAGTACTTCGCCGCATCAATCAAATACGATTTGACTTCCGGATCCTCTGTTTTGAAGTCAGGTAAGTCGAACAACCAGTGCGTCTCGACTTGCTCCTGGTCTTTCCAAAATACAATCGGTAACTGTTCATGGAACCATTCCGGCTTTTCTTTAACCCACGGGTGGTTCGGACCGACATGGTTGACGACGAAGTCGAGAATGACTTTCATATCTCGCTTGTGCGCTTCCTGAACGAGTTCCTGTAAATCCTCTTTCGTTCCAAACTGTGGATCGATGTTATAGAAATCTTTAATCCAATACCCGTGATAACCGTCCGGCATATTCTCAAAAACGGGCGTCAGCCAAATCGATGTGAAGCCGAGTGATTCGATATAATCGAGCTTCTCAATGATTCCACGGATATCACCACCGTGAAATGCTTTCGGATCATCTTTGTCCACCTGTTCATTGTTGTCCGGATTTCCGTCAACAAATCGGTCGACCATAATAAAATACATGCGTTCTTGTTCCCAAGTAGCGGCTTCCTTTGCTCCGACGACGGTCGGAAACAAAAGAAGCGACAGGAGCACGAGCACGACGCCTCGCCTCATATCGCTTCCTCCTTTTACGAGTATTATCCTTTCGTACCACCCGCTGTGAGGCCAGAAACGAAGTAGCGTTGGAACATGAAGAACAAGATGACGATTGGAAGGGCTGATAGAACTGCACCTGCCGCAAATAACGTGAAGTTATTATCGAACTGTTTCGAAATCATGTTGTAAAGACCAACTGCCAATGTTTGTTTCTCTGGTGAACGAAGGACGAGCGATGCCAAGATAAAGTCGTTGAATGGTCCCATGAAGTTAAAGAGAGCAATCGTTGCGACAATCGGCTTCGCGAGCGGCAAGATGATTTGCCAAAAGATTCGGAGGTGACCAGCACCATCCATGCGGGCTGCTTCGTCAAGTTCTTTCGGAATCGTGTCGAAGTACCCTTTCGCCAAGTACGTGTTCATCGGAATCGCACCACCCGCATAGAGCAAGATGAGCGCTGTATGTGTGTCAAGAAGATTGAGCATGTTGAGCAACACATAAATCGCGATGATCGCAACGAACTGTGGCACCATTTGAAGGACGAGGAACAAGACGAGCGAGTTCTTCCGTCCGACGAAGCGGTAACGTGAGAAGACGTATCCAGTAATCGTCACCAAGACGACTGAGAGTGCCATCGTGATGAAAGCGATTTTCAACGTGTTCACATACCATAAACTATAATCCGAAATCGTTAGGTCAAACAAGTTTTTGTAGTGAATGAACGTAGGATTTGCTGGAATAATCGTTGACGTAATCGTACGCCCCGGGTTGAACGATGTGCCGACAACCCAAAGCATCGGATAGAGAATGATGATCGACGCAAGCGTCAAGATGACATACGAGATCGCCAAATTGATTCGTTTTTGTTTTTTCATATCAGATCATATCCTCGTCTTTGAAAGATTTTGTCCGACGGAACTGGATCACGGCAAGCGTCATGATGAAGAATGACAAGATGAGTGTGATCGCAGCCGCAAGTCCGTATTGCGGGTTGGCACCGAGAGACAATTTGTAAATCCAAGAAATCAAGATGTCGGTACCGCCGGCCGTTTGTCCAGGTACAGCAGGGCCACCGCCATTAAAGAGATAGATGATGTTGAAGTTGTTGAAGTTGAACGTGAACTGCGTGATCAAGATCGGTGCAGTTGCGAACAAGAGCATCGGCAATGTGATCAAGCGGAACTTATCAAAGATCGTCGCTCCGTCAATTGTCGCTGCTTCATACAAGTCACCAGGAATCGACTGAAGCACACCCGTCATGAGCGTCATGATGAACGGGAAGCCGAGCCACCATTGAATGAGAACGAGTGCCGTACGTGTCGCCGTCGGATCGGTCATCCAGTTGACTGGGTCAAGACCGAGCGCCGGTAAGATTGTCGTATTGAACACCCCGAACGACTCGTTGAACATCGAGCGGAAGATTAAGATCGTGATGAATGCTGGGACCGCCCATGAAAGAATCAAGATCGAACGGAACAAACGACGGAAGCGAAGTCCTTCTTGGTTCAAGAGCACCGCAAGGAAGATTCCAATCGCGATGACACCTGTAGTTGAAGCGACCGTCCAGACAAGCGTCCAGCCGAGTACCCCGACGAACGTGTCACGGAAGATATCAATTTCAAAGATACGCGTGAAGTTCTCGAATCCGACCCATTCGACGAGTTTCGCTGGTGGTGCGTTGTTATAGCGATAGTTCGTGAAGGCGATCAAGAACGTGAAGATCAATGGAAGAATAACTGTAAACACTAACAAAATGAGTGATGGGATTAACATTAAGTATGGGAATCCATGGTCACGCAGGTTGCGAAGTTGCATTTGGAACGATGGAAGGTTTAGATGCTGATCACGAGCGCGACCGACACGATAGGCGTCACGAATGTTCCAAACATAGAACGCGATTCCGAAGAAAAGTAAAATTAACGCGACAATCCCCTCGACCATCAAGAAGATGGAGTGGTCGTTACGAGGTCCTGGCACTTCACCAAGCGTGATCAATCCCCAAAGTCCTCCACGGTCACCTGGTCCGGCGCCCGCCCCTTTGAAAAATAGATCATAGTTTACGGCAAAATAAGATACGACGACGATAAAGAACGCTACCGCCTTCGCGTATTGTTTGTTGTATAACTGTCCGAGTCCCGGAATGATGGAAAGTAGTCCCGCGTTCCGAGCATGGTTTGTAGGCTTGTCCGGGCGTTGGTCCGGTGATTTAGGGTTCGCAATTGCAGCCATCCTCAGTTTCTCCTTTCGATTTGAGCAAATCAATCAAGCAAACGTTTGCTCAATGCTAGAAAATGATGGGGAACGCCATGTGGCGTACCCCGTCATCTCAATTCCTTATTGGTTGTTCGCTTGGATTTGTTGTTCGATGACTTTCACTGCATCATCTGCAGATTTTTGTGCATCTTGTTTACCAGTTGCTACAAGCTGAAGCGCTTGAGCCATTGGCTCCCAAACTTGTCCCATTTCAGGAATGTTCGGCATTGGGATTGCGTTTGTTGCTTGGTCGAATACCGCTTTCGCAACTTCGTTCGACGTGATTGTCTCGTTCGACTCGAGTGCTGCTACTGGTGGGATCTCGTTGTATGCTTCAAACATTGCCAATGCGTTTTCTTCATTCGTCAACTCTTGAAGGAACATTTCAGCCCACTCTTGGTTTTCTGTGTAAGCTGAAAGGGCATATGTTTTCACACCCATGAACGTCTTGATTGGCTCACCGTTCGGAAGTGTTGGCATTGGAGCCGCTCCGAGGTTCACGCCTGCATCTGTGTAACCAGCTACAGCCCATGGTCCGTTCATGACTGAGTGAGCTTTCTTCTCAGTGAAGAGTTGGTCCATCGCTTGGCCGCCAGACTCTCCGATCAATCCTTTAGGGAAGAGGCCTTCTTCGTACCATTTACCGATGTATTCGAATCCTTCAACTGCGCCTTCGTTGTTCAAACCGATATCCGCTGGGTCGAGTGCGCCACCGTCTTCTTTGAACACGTATCCGCCGAATCCAGCGACAACACCGTGTGCGAAGTAGAAGTTATCCCAAAGTGCAAGGAATCCGTACTCGCCGTCAGCTTTTACATCGTTTGACAACTTGTAAAGGTCGTCCATAGATGCTGGAGCTTCAGCCATCAAGTCTTTGTTATACATGAGAACTGGTGTCTCAACTGATTTTGGATATCCGTAAGCTTGTCCATCGAACATGACAGCTGATTTCGCAGCGTCTGTGAACGCGTCAAGCGATCCTTCGTCAGCGATTGGAGCCAAGTGTCCTTGGTCTGCGATTGTACCAATCTGATCGTGTGGTACGAGCACGATGTCTGGACCTTTTCCAGCTGGACCGTCAAGCGCGAGCTTGTCTTTTTGGTCTGTCATCTGTACTTCGACAACTTCAACTTTTACGCCATGCTCTTCTTCGAACGCCTTCGCAACTTCTTTCGTTGTTTCAGACTTTTCGATGTCTTCCCAGATGACGATCTTTTCAGGTTTGTTCTCGCTTGAAGAACCACCTTCGTTAGAAGATCCGTTGTCCGTTCCGCCACCACATGCAGCAAGTGCACCGAATGCGAATACTGCTGTTGAAAGTCCTGCTACCATTTTTTTCATCTTCATGA
Source organism: Exiguobacterium sp. N5 (assembly GCF_025842465.1). Lineage (GTDB taxonomy): Bacteria > Bacillota > Bacilli > Exiguobacteriales > Exiguobacteriaceae > Exiguobacterium > Exiguobacterium profundum. Next base: position 85,619 of record NZ_JAPAEP010000001.1, on the reverse strand, counting down.
TGAAAAACCTCCCCAAGGAAATAGTATGGTCAGATTTGCGCAATCGCACGACCACGTCAATTTTAAAACTCCGCTACGAAATTGACACGGTAGTGAAAACGTTTGCATCCTCACCTCAATTTTTATTATACAGTTGTGAAAGCGTTTTACAAGTCTTTTTTTACACTTTTTTTACGTCTGTTGACCCATTTATGTAATTTTCAAATGTTTGTTCTCAATTCTTCACTTTTTATGCGTTTCAGCAATTGACAAAATGTAAACGCTTTATTAACCTTTGCTTGAGCAAACGTTTTCGCAACATCTGTTCTCTTTGATTCCCGATGTTGTAAAATGATGTCATCCCCTATAAAGAAAGGAATGTTTTCCTTATGATGAAAGAAGCGATTTATCATCGTGCCATGTCCCCGTTCGTCTACAAATATGATCGCGAGACAATCCACATTCGTTTCCATACGAAGCGAGGCGATATCGAATCTGTCGATTTGATTTGGAACGACCCTTATGATTGGCACGCTGAAGACCCAGCCATGTGGAACTTCGATCCGGATAAGCCGAGCTACTGGCGTACATACGAGACTCCAATGGAGAAAATCGGGTTTGACGACGCCTACGACTATTGGTTCATCTCCATCAAACCGCCGTTCCGACGTCTACGTTACGGCTTCCGTTTGAATGATGGACAAGAGACGGCCGTTTATACCGAAAAAGGATGGTTCGAAGAGAAGCCGCTCGATGATACGGGTTACTACTTCTGTGTCCCATTCATCAATCCAATCGATATCTTCCATTCGCCTTCTTGGGTGAAGGATACGGTCTGGTATCAAATCTTCCCGGACCGTTTCGCAAATGGCGATGCTTCGCTCGATCCTGAAGAGACGCTCCCATGGAACTCGACAGAGCCGACGACGACAAACTTTTTCGGTGGCGACTTCCAAGGAGTGATCGACCATATCGATCATTTAGTCGAACTCGGGATCACCGGCATCTACTTCTGCCCGATCTTTAAAGCGACGACAAACCATAAGTACGATACGCTCGACTACATGGAAATCGATCCACAGTTCGGGACGAAAGAGAAATTTAAAGAGATGGTCGACCTCTTGCACGAGAACGGCATCAAAGTCATGCTCGACGCAGTCTTCAATCATGTCGGATATCATCACCCATGGTTCCAAGACGTCGTCGAAAACGGTCCGTCCTCTGAGTACCGTGATTGGTTCTACCTTCGCGATTTCCCGGTTGTCACAGAACCGAAGCCGAACTATGATACGTTCGCATTTGAAAAGAACATGCCGAAAATCAATACAGAACATCCCGAATTAAAAGCTTACTTATTAGATGTCGCCCGTTACTGGGTCGAAGAATTCGGCATTGACGGATGGCGTCTTGACGTTGCCAACGAAGTCGATCATGCATTCTGGCGTGACTTCCGTAAGGCCGTCAAAAATGCGAACCCGGAAGCTTATATTCTCGGAGAGATTTGGCACGATTCACAACCTTGGCTACAAGGCGACCAGTTCGATGCCGTCATGAACTATCCGTTCACGAACGCGAGCTTGAACTATTTCGCACTCGACCGGACGACCGCTTCTGAGTTCCGCAATGAATTGACGCGTGTCGAGATGATGAACACGATGAACGTCAACGAAGTCACGTTCAACTTGATTGATTCGCATGACACCCCCCGCGCGTTGACACGAGCGAAAGGACATAAAGGCAAGTTCAAACTCTTGATGACTTCAATGCTGACTTATACGGGTAGCCCATGTATCTACTACGGGGACGAAATCGGACTCGAAGGCGAACAAGATCCAGGTTGCCGTCGCTGTATGCCGTGGGATGAAGCCGAAGAAGACCGTAATCTCTTCCGCTACATCCAAAAGCTCATCCAGCTTCGTAAGGAACACCCTGCGCTCGCCAATGCCGGCTCATATCGCTTCAACCTGGTCGACGATGCGAACAATGCAGTCATCATCGAGCGGTGTACGAAAGATGAGACATACTTGGTTTACTTCAACAACTCAGACTCTGCCTCGAAACTCAATCCGCTCGGTTATACAGGAGCAGCCACGGACCTCTTGCATGACCGTGACCTTGACTCACTCGAAATCGAACTGGCGCCATTCAGTGCTGCTATTCTGAAATTGAAATAAATTCGAAAATCACCTGATTCCTTCGGGTGATTTTTTTGTTGAAAATAATTTAGCAAACCCCTTTCTTTTTCATTTCATAAGGAGTAAGATGACCTTTGACATTTTTATAAAACAAATAGTTAACAGAAAGAATTATAGAGAAAAGGGAGAATACACTACATGCAGACGAAACAAACGGAACAGCTCACCCTGTTCAAACTGTCGTGGCCGATTTTCATCGAACTTGCCCTCCATATGGGAACCGGGATCATCGCCACATTGATGCTCGCTCACTACTCAGACGCTGCCGCTTCGGCCGTCGGGGTTGCCAACCAAATCTTAAACGTGTTCTTGATTGTCTTCAGTGTGACGTCTGTCGGGGCGACCATTTTGATCGGTCAGGCCATCGGTGCTGGGCGCATGAAGAAGAGTCGTGACTTCGCCCGCTCCGCTGTCAGTTTGAATATGTGGCTCGGTGCGATCATGGTCGTCGTCATCTTCTTGTTCGGTGAAACGTTCTTACGCCTGTTCGGTCTATCGGACGAACTGTTTGCGCACGGGCTGTTGTTCCTGCAAATCGTCGGCTTGTCGTTATTCACTGAAGCGCTCATCATGGCGCTCAGTTCGATCCTCCGGAGTCACGGTATGACGAAACACGCCATGCTCGCGACGCTTCTGATTGATATCATCACCGCTGTCGGTGCCATCTTCGCTGTTACCGGCTGGTTCGGACTTCCGGTCACGGGTGTTGCCGGTGTCGCTTGGGCCATCGTGATCGCACGATTCGCCGCCATGGTTCTCTTGTTCTGGCTCGTCAAGCGGAAGCTTATGATCCGCTTCCCGTTAAAAGAAGTGATTCGTCCGAAGAAAGACGACATCCAGTCACTCCTTCAGATTGGAGTCCCTTCTGCCGGAGAGAATTTATCGTATCAGGCATCCCAAATTATCATCACTGGATTTATCGCGACGATGGGCGAGGCTTCCCTCGCTGCTCGCGTGTACGTGATGAACTTGTCAATGCTTGCCTTCTTGTTCACCGTCGCCGTCGCGCAAGGAACCCAGCTTTTGATTGCACGGGATATTGGAGGGAAACGCTTCAAAGAAGCCTATCATCGTGCCGTCAAGACATTGAAGATCGCCATGTTCGCATCTTTCGTCGCCTCTCTCGGTTTAGCGGTGTTCAGCGAATCACTACTCGGTCTCTTCACGTCAAACCCTGACATCATCGCGGTCGGTGTGCCCATCTTATGGGCGACGCTCATTTTAGAGCCGGGTCGCGCCATGAATATCGTCCTGATGGGATCATTGAAGTCTGTAGGGGACGTCCGCTTCCCGGTCATGATCGGGATCGCCTCGATGTGGGGTGTCGCCGTGGCGTTCAGCTACTTGTTCGGTCTTCAAATGGGGCTCGGCATCCTTGGGATTTGGCTCGCCTTCTCCCTCGATGAGTGGTTCCGCGGATTCTTCGCGTTCCGTCGTTGGAAATACGGGACGTGGCAACAAAAGGGCTTCCAGTTCGAAGCAAAATCAACCACGTAAAAAAGCGGCCGCGGCCGCTTTTTTCATTTCATCAAGAATGCCTGCATCGCTTGGCGGTGCACGTCCGTGTCCCCACACTTCCGTTGCCATTCGATTTCTTCATTCAATCCATCCTCAAATGAAGCGGCTCGCATGAGCGCCTTCATCCCTTGAACAGCGACCGGTGATTTCCTAGCGAGTGTCTCCGCATATGAAGTCAATCGCTCCGTATAACTCGCATCTTCCACGAGCTCGGTGACGAGCCCGAATGTACGCGCGGTCTCCGAATCAATCGTACTGCCACTCCAGAGCCAATCTAACGCGAGGTCGTCGCGCATGAGTCGACGTAAGTGATATGGACCGCCCGCATCCGCGACCAATCCGATTTTAATGAACGCCGAACTGAACTTCGTCGACTTGGCGACAATTCGAACGTCTGCCGCGAGTGCCAAGCTGAGTCCTGCTCCAGCCACGACACCGTGAATCCCTGCGATGAGCGGTTTTCGACACGAAAAAAGCGCACGTACGAGTGGATGATACACGTCTTCTAGATATTCCCCATAGTCCGCATCGCTCTCGATCGTTAAATCTTGTCCAGATGAGAACGCTCGTCCCTCGCCGACAAGGACGATGACACGAACCGCGTCGTCCTGTTCAAATGTGTCGATTGCCGTTTTCATTTCACGAAGCAACGTCTCATTCAACGCGTTCAGCTTTTCAGGTCGGTTCAGTTTCAACCACCCTACCCCATTGTGTGTCGTCAATTGAATCGTCTCCACTTTCATTCCCCCTTCAAAATGAATCACTGTTCATTTCTTCGTCGTTGCTTCAAACTCCTTCCTTTACTGAAAAGTTTTTTGAAGTTCAATTGCCGGGAAGTTGGTTGATTTGCTATTCTAAAAGAAGTCGGTCACGAAAGGATGAGTCAGATGCAACTGACAAACGCCGCTCGGCAACTGAAACAGAAGAAGATTCCGTTCACTTATCATACGTACGAAGTGGATGAAACCGATGTCTCGGCCAAACATGTGGCGATGACATTGAATAAACCGCTCGACGAACTGTATAAAACGATTTGCCTCATGAACGAGAAAAAGCAATATGCCTTCTTTCTCATCTCTGGAGAGCGTGACATCGATTTAAAAGCAGCCGCAAAAGCTTGGGGGGCGAAGAAAGCATCGACCGTCCCGATGAAAGAGCTCGAGACATTGACCGGTTATATTCGAGGAGGAGTCTCTCCGATTGGGGCGAAGAAGCCGTTCCCTGTCTATCTGCACGAAGCAGCTCAAGACAGAGAGACGATCACCATTTCTGCCGGAAAACGCGGCTATCAAATCGAATTAACACCTGAAGATTTACTGCAATTTACAAACGGGCACTGGTTCAGCCAATGACCTTACTGGGGGCAAAATTATGTGGAAAGAACGTATCCGTTCGTGGGTCCCAAACTCCTTTACGTTCGGAAATTTATTTTGTGGTGTCGTCGCCATCGTCTACGCCGCACGTGGTGACTTCTCAAACGCCACACTGTTAATCATCATCGCGATGATGCTCGACAGTTTAGACGGGCGCCTCGCCCGTATGCTCGGGGTCGCTGGCGATTTCGGAAAGGAATTGGACTCACTCGCTGACATCGTCACGTTCGGGGTCGCACCGGCGATGCTCGCTTATTACACCTTCTTTATTGATTACGGCAATTATGGATTGTTTTTTGCGGCACTCTTCCCGTTATTCGGCGCCTATCGCCTGGCTCGCTTCAATTTATCTGCGACAAACGTTGCAGCGAGTTACTTCTCTGGTGTCCCGATTACGGCCGCCGGGGGACTTCTCGCTGTCATCACGACGTTCGGTGACCGCGTCAGCGAACTGTTGACACCGATTTTCTTCACGGGGCTCGCCCTACTGATGGTCAGCCGTGTTCGCATCCCGAGTTTTAAAGATGTACCATTGCCACGTCACTCGTTCATCATTACCATCAGCCTCGTCTATGTGACGTATATGATGTTCGCCCGTTGGAAAGAATGGCCGACATTTTGGTTCATCGCCGTCCCGTTCTATGTCTTATTCATCGCCTTCTCGTTCGTGAAAAGACGGAAACGGATGGCCAATTGAGAGTCTCGTTCAGCGAGGCTCTTTTTTGTACATGCATTTGTTAGACGAAGACTTCGATGAGCTTTAGAATGAAAGAAGAGGTGATGGAATGAAAGTGTATCCGTTTATTTGGAAATGGTTTATTGTTTGGTATTTCATTGGGTTGATTTTAGTTGGATTCGACCTGCTTCCGCCTTGGCTAGAATGGGCAAACCCCGTCTTTTTATGGCTAGCCGGGGCGATTGGCGGAACGATTCTTTATCAAGGGATCCGGCAAGGCGCTTGGATTGTTCCGTTTATTTTCTTCGGTTCAATCGCCGTCGAGACTCTCGGTGTGAAAACAGGGTTCCCGTTCAGCGAATACGTCTACGCTGAGGCGTTCGGTCCGACAGTGTTTGGAGTCCCTGTCACTATCGGTGCGGCATGGCTTGCCGTGATTGGATCTAGCTTTGCCGTGGCCCGTCTCTTCCAATTCCGCCACAATATTTTATGGCTCGTCCCAATTCTCGCCGTGTGGCTTGATATGGCAATCGATCCGGTGGCGGCAAATGTGAAAGGCTACTGGGAATGGGCGAATGACGGCTTATATTATGATATCCCGACACAAAACTTTATCGGTTGGTTCGGGTTATCCCTTATTTTCTCATGGTTGTTACAGCGTCACGAACGAGCTGTTGATTCCTTGTTCATCCAGCACGGCGTCTATTTGTTCGTCATGCTTCACGCGCTCTTCGGTGTCACGGCTGTCAATGCCGGTCTCTATGGCATCGGGCTCCTCAGCATACTCACATCCGGAGTGATTCTACTTGAAAGGAGAGGTCGCGATGATCGAGTCACACAAAAAGAAATGGTTCAATAACCTGTTCTCGACGTTCGTGCGAGAACGTCAAATACGTCCCACGTTCCATAACATTTATATTCGAACGGACGACGTTCCGACTCCGGGATTATTTTTAAGTACACATAGCGCGTGGTGGGACGGTCTCATCATGTATATGATCAATGAACACTTTTTACGGCACGATATTCATGTGTTGATGGACGAGGACGGACTACGTCGCTTCCCGTTCTTTCGACACCTCGGTGCCTTTTCGGTGAAAAAAGGTAGTCTCTCCGATGTACGGGCCTCACTGGCTTATGCGAATGAATTGCTCACGTCCGGGAAATCCGTCTGGATGTTCCCTCAAGGACAAGAGATGCCGCAGGAACTTCGACCTGTCGAAATCGAGTCGGGCGCGACGTTGTTACTGAACGATCGGCCCGTCCAGTTATGCGCCATGTACTATTCGTTTGAGAACCATGCGGAACCCCTCGTATATGTCCGCTTTCGTACAATAGTGGTGACATCGACGACACGACGAGCTCAAAAGCAGGAAATCGCGCAAGCACTTGAAGCGCTCTATGACGATGTGCGACAAGACGCCATCGTTCGGTCTGATGCCTATATCCCTCTCTTTCGACCACGTCGCAATCTTGCTGAATGGACAGAAACGATGTTCCGACTAGGGAGGGGACGCTCATGATCTTATGGATGCTCACCCTCTCGATGTTTATCTTTACCTTGATCAATCTTTTGTTCTTGAGACCGCTCGCCGACCCAGGACGCACACCGGCGACAGCCGTCTGCATCCCGATGCGCAATGAGTCGCGTCACGTCGATCGACTGATTTCAAATTTAAAGCAGGCGATACCGGATGGGACTCATGTCTATATCTACGAGGACCGCTCCGAGGATGATACATATGAAAAATTGAATCGCGCAATCGGTAACGATATCCGATTTACCGTCATCCAAGGCGTTCCTTTGCCTCATGACTGGGCCGGGAAAGTTCATGCCTGTCATCAACTCGCCTCACGCACGACTGAACCGTACCTTCTCTTTTTAGATGCGGACGTCACGATCGATTCAAGCTTTATCGCCCGCATGCATGCCACGCTCGCTCGAGAGCAGGCCGTTTTTTTATCAGGCTTTCCTCAATTTCCGACGTCCACATTTCTCGGGAAATTGTTGATTCCGATGCAACACGTGCTCATCGCTCAACATCTGCCTTTGTTTTGGCGTAAAGTGAAACACCCCGCATTTGCCGCGGCAAATGGCATGAACGTACTCGTCGAGCGGAGCAGCTACGAGGAAGTCGGCGGGCATGCCGCCATTCGAACGTCGTTAATCGATGATATCGATTTATGTCGAACGTTCAAACGTCATCAAAAAGTCACGTCACTCGTACAAGTCTCCCCGTTCATCTCCTGCGACATGTATGAAACGAATGAAGAAGTGTGGACCGGGTTTTCAAAGAACGTATTCAAGGGAATGAATGAATCAGTAGGACTCGCCTTGTACTTCATGACATATTACGGCGTCCAGTTGACGGCTATGCTCGCTTGGATCTTTTCACCGAGTTGGCAGACGATTAGCGCAGCTCTTTTCGTACTCCTCGCGCGTCTAGCTGTCGATCTAAAATCAAATGGGTCCGGTACATGGTATCATCCACTCAGTTTAATCGCTTACTTGGCCTTACTCGCGAACGCCGTCATTCGTAAATGGAGACGGTTGCCCATCTCGTGGAAAGGTCGTCACTATTCCTAAGCAGACGTCTAAAGGGGGACAATTGTATGAAACAAATCGTAGTGATTGGAGCTGGTCTCGGTGGACTCAGCGCCGCCGTCACACTCGCAGCACGAGGGTATGACGTCACGGTCATTGAAAAGAATGAACATGTCGGTGGTAAACTCATGCCCATTATCACCGACGGTCACCGGTTCGACTTTGGTCCAAATACGATCACGATGCCGGACGTATTTCGTTCGGTCATTCGAAATAGTGGGGCCAATCCAGATGACTATTTTGAGTTAATCAAGCTCGACCAACATACGGTCAATCACTACTCAGACGGCTCATCCTTCACGTTCAGTGCCGATCGGGCAAAACTTGAGGTCGAAGTACGGCGTTTGACCGGTGACCAGTTGAAACACAATCAGATGCGTGCCTATCTAGATGAAGCGGAAAAGCTGTTCGATATTGCGAATAAACGCTTCTTCACACAAATGGACACAAAGTTGGATCCCGGTCTTTGGGCGGACATGGTCAAAGTGCATCCACTTCAAAGTTTGCACGCCCTTCACAAGAAGTATTTCAAGGACCCACGCATTATTCAGGCGCTCGACCGCTATGCGACGTACATTGGTAGCAGCCCATACGTGACGCCAGGTACGTTCGCCCTTATCGCACATTTGGAATTGAATGAAGGTGTCTATTTTGCGAAAGGTGGAAACTGGAATATCGCAAAAGGGTTCGCCAAACGGGCGAGCGAACTCGGAGTGACGTTCCGACTCGGTCATGAAGTGACGAAAATTGATGTGTTGAACGGAAAGGCACATGAGGTCGTCGTCGATGACCAAGAAGTCATCTCGTGTGATGCCGTTCTTCTCAACGGTGAACTCTTGACGCAATACCCACGACTCGTCGACGCAAAAGACCGTCCATCTTTCCCGGTCCCGACACGCGACACCGTCGAACCTTCCATTTCCGCATTCGTCATGATGGTCGGATTGTCCAAACGATTGAACCTGGCACACCATAACGTCTATTTCTCAGACGACTATGAACGGGAATTCCAGGCACTCTTCCAAGAAGAGCGGTATGCGGACGAGCCGACAATCTATATTTCGAATTCCTCTGCCACCGATCCGTCGATGGGCGAGGCAGGAGACAACCTGTTCATCCTCGTCAATGCGCCAGCACATCTGACCGAAATTGATGCAGATACGTATGAGCATCTGATTCGCAGACGATTACGTATGTTCGGTGTAGATTGGGAAGAAGAAGAGGTACTTTACCACAAACGGGTGACCCCACAAGATTTGACTCGCGATTTTTATGCGTATTATGGCGCACTTTATGGCACATCGGCCAACTCGAAAAAAGGAGCGTTTTTCCGTCCCGCACCGCGGTCGACAGACATATCGAACATCTGGTTTGCTGGTGGCTCGACTCATCCTGGCGGTGGCAGTCCGATGGTGACGCTTTCAGGACAATTCGCCGCACGATCGATGTTAGAGGACATACCTCTGACAATATGAACATTTTGTGAACGCGAGTTTCGACACTTGTCGACAATTGAAAGACGTGATAATATCATATTCGAGTTCAAGCAGTTCTGTAACGTTTGTTACACCTGTAGCGATCGAATGGCTTCCCCGAGCCTCATCGCGTTTTGAACTTGTCACACCCGAGAAAAAGTGATGAGCGAGTTTCCCCACTCGTATCCCGTAGTTGAGACAGCTTGCGTATGATGTTCCCCCTTAGTCCATCAAGCATCCTGTTTCGACGAAGATGTCCCAACTGATTCATTCCCCATGAATCCCGGCACATCTTTAGGGCTTCATCACAAATCGATTCATTCATTTCCCCGATGAATGAATCACATAACGCTTACGCCACTTTTGGTCCCCCGCCAAAAGTGGTTTTTTTGTACGCAAAAAACTGTAGACGCCTTCGAGCGTCTACAGGGAATCAGATTACTTATAGTTTTGCCAACAACTTTCCTTTTTGTAAGGTCGATACGTATGCCCGTTTTGTGAAGACGTCATGTCGATTCGCACGTGCCGCATCAAGAATCCCTTCATAGAGAAGAGCCGCTGCTTGTACCGGCTTTCGACTCGCGAGTGGATACAGATGATGGGTTTCGCGTGCCCGTTCATACAAGAACTCTGCACGATTCGCCAACGCTTCCCATAGATCGATAAAGACAGGGGTCACTTCTCGTTGGTGTAACATCGCTTCACTCACACCGTACTGACGCATCATCGTACGGGGTAAATAGATGCGGTCTCGATTCAAATCTTCACCGACATCACGTAAAATATTGGTCAACTGCATCGCAATGCCAAGGTCGATGGCGCCTTGCCTTAGCTGACGTGTCGTCGAAGCGTCCTGATTTGGGACAAGGATCGGGAGCAGCATCAGACCGACCGTGCTCGCTGCATAATAGCTATACTGCTCGGTCTCTTCGAGCGTTTCATACCGCGACTTATGTAAGTCCCATTTCATCCCTTCCGCCAATTCAAAAAATGGTTCGACGTCCATGTCATAGCGTTTCCACACATCACGAAGGGCAACCCATAGTGCTTCATCTTGGTCGTAACCAGCTAAAAAGCGGTCGAAGTCATGCAAAAATTCTGCCAAACTCTCTTCTGGACGGTCTGATTCATCGACCGCATCATCGAGGGTGCGACAGAAAGTATATACTGCCATGACCGCTTGACGGTCTGGTTTTGAGAGCAAAGAGAAGGCCCGGTAAAAGGTTAACGAGCCCTTCTTCATGATTTCCTCACATTGACGATACGCTTCTTGTGTCGTCACGATGCATTGCCCCCATTTCTTCTTCCATTTTTTTCACAAGTAATTGCGACCCAATCATAACGATGGGGACGCCACCGCATGGATGGACGGATGCGCCCACCGCATAGAGGCGTTCGATTTTCGAGAATGGTCTCGCTTGTGGTTTGAAGGCGGCTGACTGAGATAACTTTGGTGCAATCCCAAAACTTCCTCCTTCGAACAATCCGAATCGCTCAGCATCCATCGGTGTCCGGACTTTCATCTCGATGACGCGTTCACGGAAATCAGGCATGAATGCCTCGATTCTTCCTAATAGGTGTTCGATTGTCCCTTGTGCCTCAAAGTCTTCTCGTTCCAATTTTCGAGGAACCGGGACAAGAACATATAATACACTCGTTCCTTCTGGCGCGAGGGTTGCATCCATTCGCGATGGATTAAAGGTGTACATCGCTGGATACTCACTTAGTTTACCATCCTCAAAGATCGTACGCATCGATCCTTCAAAATCATTCGGTAAATCGAATTGGTGAACCGGTAAGTCGAGTTCGCCGTTGACGGCGAAATAAAGAAGTAACGTACCGCTTGACGGTTCATACGTCTTTGGCGTCACACCATCAATCAGGCGCTCCATGAGTGGAAAATCACCGTTCACGACGACTGCATCATACGGTACATATTCGTCATTTACCGTGACTCCATTGGCCACCCCGTCCGTGACATGGACACGATTGACGGTAGCATTCATCTCGAAACGAACACCTCGACGCTTCAACTCTTGTTCCATTTTCGTCGCTAGCGAAAAATATCCTCCTTTTACATACCAGACTCCTTCTTCTTGTTCACGATAAGGAATGAGTCCATATAACGAAGGAGTGGCATAAGGATTTCCGCCGATATAGAGCGTTTGTAAACTATAGGCGACACGTAAACGTTCGTCTTCAAAGAAGCGTTTCATATTCGCATGAGCCGTCTCATATGCTTTTAACCGCATGAGAAGGAGAAGTAGTTTAGGCTCGAACAACTCCGCTTTTGAGGCATAACTACGATCTAAAAACGTATCGAAGCCAATCCGATACTCTTCTTTCTTTTGGGACATGTACTGACGGAAGGCATCTCCTTCGCCGAAAGTTCGTTCGATTTCTTCCGCCTGTCTCTCGATTTCCCGATATTTATAGAATGATGTCCCGTCTTGATAACGTAAGCGGTAAAGTGGATCGACTTCAATCAACTCCACTTCATGTTCAGGAAGACCCGCCTCAATCAGTTGTTGTTTCAGTTTACTCGGCAATAAGACGATGGTTGGACCTTCATCGACTTTCGCCCCATTATCGAATTCAACGTAGTTCAAGCGTCCACCGACCCGGTTCTCTTTCTCATAAATAGTGATTTGAAGTGACGGATTGCGTTTCGTCAATAAGAGGGCGGCATATAGTGTACCGACCCCTGCTCCGACAAAGCTAATATTCATCGGCCGACACCTGCCCGGTCACGCAAAAGGTTCGTCGTGATCCGCGCTGATTCAAAGATGGTCGGCAGCCCACTTCCTGGGTGGGTCCCCCCCCCGACGAGCCAGACGTTGTCGAGCTCTTCGAATTGGTTATGCGGGCGGAAATACATCATCTGCGATAAGTTGTGCCCTAGATTGAACGTTGCACCTTCATATACACCAAACGCTTCCCAGTCCTCAGGCGTCAACGCCTCCATCACCTCGATGTGTTGACGGATGTTTCGGTAAGGGGAACGTGTCTCAAGCGCGTCGAGAACGCGCTCTGTCATGGTCGCTTGTAACGTCTCCCACGGGAGGCCAGATAAATTGTTCGGCACCGGTACGAGAACGTAAAGCGATGACTTGCCAGGAGGCGCAAGTGTCGGGTCGATGCGTGAGGCATTCTGTACATAAAACGAGAAGTCCTCGCTCAATTTCAATTCTTGTGTCATCTCTTTGACATTCAATTCATAATCGTCCGCGAAGTGAATCGAGTGATGCGCCACATCTTCGTAGACATGGTCGAGCCCGAGATAAAGCATGAATGTCGAGCACGAGTAACGCTTCTTCTTGAGTTGAGTCGGACTCCACTTCGTTAGTTTACCGTCTGGAACGAGCGACGTCATCGCATGTGCGAAGTCAGCACCAATCACGACTTCATCAAACGCATAATGGACACTCCCGGACACGAGACCGGTCACGTTTTGATCATCCATGAGAAGACGCTCTACCGGTTCGCCTAAACGAATGACGCCTCCCTCTTCTTCAATCACTTTCGCCATCGCATGACACAGCTGGTTTACTCCGCCAATCGGGTGATGCACTCCGTAGGCGTGTTCCATGTAAGACAAGATGGAGAATCCACCCGGACATTCCCAAGCGGACATCCCCAAATATTTAGCCTGAAACGTGAACGCATACTTCAGCTCTTCGCTCGTGAAGTACTCGGACAAGACGTCATAAAGCGATTTACCGATCGAGAGGAACGGTAGCGCCTTGAGCACGCGTAACGAGACATAGTCGGTAAGCTTGTCATGTGCGGTCTGAAGCACAGGCATCAATTTAGACAGTTTGATCGCCTGTTCACTCATGAACCGTTCGTAACCTTCGCCATTCCCTGGAAATTGTTCTTCGATGGCGCGATACATCTGATCACGATCTGTTGTCATCGAGAGTTGACGCGTCCCACGGTCAAAGTACAAATCATACATCGGCTCCAGTTGTTTCATCTCGACATAATCATGCAGATTACGTCCCGTCTCTTCAAAAATTTCTTCTAAAATATAAGGCATATTCAAAAACGTAGGTCCTCGGTCGAACGCAAATTCACCTACTTCTAAGCGCGACGTTCTTCCGCCTACAAACGGTTGTTTCTCAAATACGGTGACGTCTACACCGCGATGCGCCAGTAGCATCGCTGCAGCCAACCCACCTGGTCCTGCCCCAATAACGGCAACTCTTTGTTTCGACACACTCAACAACTCCCTATGTGAATAGTCTCTTATGCTTCTCTATCATTATAGGAATGACGGGAGACAAGTTCAATTTTGAATCGGTTGATTGAGCAGGTTCGTCTTTCCTCGCTCGGCGATGACGATATACCAAGAACCTTCCGGAATGAATGGGATGAAGCGGATTTGATCAAAACCTACTTCTTGCATCTGCCGGCGCAATCGTGGAATGGTCGGAAGCGGGTACAGATTATCGTGGAGTGTCATGAACGCATTGAACGCGGAAGCGAATCGTCCACCGAGCGCTGTTTCGGCGAGCGGGGTCACGAGAATGGCGACACCCTTTTCTTCTAAACGCTCCCGTAGTCTCTCAAGCAACTTGATACGTTCTTCTGGTGAGAAGTAATACAGCATATTGTTCATCATCACCGCATCGAATTGCTCTTCTGTTTCCCAGTTCATGAAGTCAGCTACTTCGAAATGAATGTCGCCACTCTCGTCTCGCGAGCGTGCCTCTTCGATTACCTCTTCCTCTAAATCGATGCCTGTCAGTTCCCAACTCGGTTCGAGCGCTTGGAGTTTACGTAAGTAGCCGCCGTGCCCACATCCAATATCGAGCATCGATTCGACATTTGCCTGTCGTAACAATTGTTGAACAATCGGAAATGCGACCGTTTCGACGAGTGTCGACGTCTTCGCGACGACTTGACCGTGTTCAGCCCCATCAAATGACTTTTGCTTCCCAGACTCTAAAAACTCCGGATAAGCGATTAACGCTGGGATATGAAGCTCCATCATCTCTTGAAGCATGAACCCAATACTCCGTTCATCGTTACCGGATAATTGATATTTCAATCCACGCGTCGGATAGTAGCGCCAACCTCTCTTCTTCAAATGACGAACGGCGACCCCGACTTCTAACCAACGCTCTAGTGCAAGTTGTGTCAATGGGCGCTTAAGACGTAAATTCATCTCCGCCATGCTCGCGCCACCTTGAAGCGCATCGAATAGTCCAAACTTATAACCGATATAGCCGTGCCATAGGGGTAAAAATGATTCTGTTTGTTTCATCCATTTTCGTGCATGTAAAACTCGTGTCCATTCCATCATCTGTTGATCCATCGTTTCACCTCATCGTCATAATTACTGATTTTTTTATTTTCCCCTAATAATTTGTCTACAAACAAAAAATTCCCACTTCGGTGTGCGAAGTGGGAACGTCTTATTGAATAAAGCTGTTGAAGAAAGATTGTCCGTAAGGCAATGCATAGCCGATGAAAATCGTAATGAGTGCCAAGACGATATATCCGCCAAATAGTCCGTTCGACGGTTTTTTCTTTTTGACTTTGACGAGCGTCATCTCACCGAAGATCAATGTCAATAAACCGACCGTGATTTTCACGTGATAGAACGTCCCGCCACCATTCAACTGAAGGTAGAGATAAAGTCCTGTTCCGAATGCGATGAGTAACATGAGTCGAAACGCCATATGTGCGATCTTTCCACTCTTGTTGCCGTTCTTATAACCGATGTAGGCCACGGCAAACAAAATAAGTAACAAAATCCAGCTCGTGACGTGCGTGTGCAAGAATGCAATCAGTGGCATTCTAATGCCCCCCTTTATGATGTTGTACAGTCTTCATTGTACACGAACTCTCTCCCGATTGGTCAAGCGAACGATTTCCTAAAAAAATGGGCCATCCTCAAGAGATGGCCCATACATTATACAGGAGTCGTCTCTGCCTCTTGGACAGCATACTCATAGCTTGGAATTTCAACGATGAACGTCGAACCCTCATGCTGAATCGATTCCACATGGATCTGACCGTTGTGACCACGGACGATTTCTTGACAAATCGGTAATCCGAGCCCCGTACCACCGATTTCACGACTGTCGGAGTTGTCGACACGATAAAACTTATCGAATAAGCGATCGAGCGCGTCGCTTGGAATCCCGATCCCCTCATCCTTCACTTTAATGGACACAATATGCTCATGATGCGCAAGTTCCACCGTGATTTTTCCACCTCGTGGAGAATACTTCACAGCGTTCGACAATAAATTACTCATCAGCTGTTTGAACTTCTGGCAATCGACGAACAATTCATACGAACGTGCATCATCTGCAATCAATTCGAATTCATGTTTTAATGACGATGCCTCATAGAACGTCAACATATCTCGGACGACTGGCTCGATATCAAGTTGTTCCCGATCATACATTTGACTACCAGATTCCATTCGTTGCACATCGAGGAAATCGTTGACGAGATGCGTCAGACGTTCCGTCTCGGAGTGAATGGTTTCCAAGTATTTAGCTTGTTTCTCATTCGGCAACTGTTTCTTGACCATCAGTTCCGTGAATCCATAGATGGACGAGAGCGGCGTACGCAATTCATGCGAAATCGTTGAGATAAACTCGCTCTTCAATCGCTCCGCTTCTGTTTCACTCGTGATATCACGGAAGACAAGGAGTGTACCTTTCGATAGACCACCGACAATGATGCGTTCCGCATACATCTGCAAGTTCATTTCGCCTTTACGGATTGAGAAGCTGACACTGTCATGTGGAAAATCTTCGGTGAACAGGCGATTCGTATACTTCGTGAAGTCCTCCGCTTGATCGACCGTTTCAACAAGACGATTCCGCCATTCTTCCCATGTTTCTTCTTCAAGGTCCTGTGAACTGACGTCACTTAACTCAGGGAACATCTCATAGAGTGGACGGTTTACGAACACATCATCCGTCGAGTGTTCGATGTAGACGACTGCTTCTCGAATCGAATCGAGAATTCGCTCTGTCTTTCCTTTCTCACGTTTCATCTCTTCAAATAGACGCATCCGTAAGAGAGAAAGCGAGAGCTGACGAGCAAATGACATGATGTCGCCCATCTGTGTTTGGGTGAAGCGATCTTTGTATCGGACCAGGTAGATGAACGCGATGATTGAATCATCTGTCGGGTCATGGACCGGTACCGCCGTCTCAAACATATAGTACGGATACGGGAGCGGATGGTCGCTTGCGACTTGTTTCGACGAATGTACCGTCGTCTTCAATGTCATCGCGCGCGTCAATACGGAATTTTCGCTATCGAGCAACTGACGAGACAATGTGTCGTTCAGGCCGTGGCTCGTCACACGATACGTGCCGGACTCATCCACAAACACGAGTGCACCGACCTCCGAATCTGTAATCGTGACCAGTTTCTCGATGATTTCAGGATAGGCCGTAAGCGAATCGCGTGAGGCTAACGTCTCCGTCAATTCATTCCGATACGCGAGATGTTGCTCGTTCTGTTGCGTCTGTTCTAAAATTTCTTCTAGTTCTTGTTGCTGTGCCTGCAACTCTTCTTGTTGTGCAATCAATTCTTCTTGTTGCGCCTGTAGTTCGTGGTTCTTCTCAATCAAATGACGTTCGTTGTCACGAAGTGTTTCAGCCATCTTATGGAACGATCGAGACATCGTCCCAATCTCATCCTCACGTTTCATCTGATCGCTCAAATCAACGATTTCCCCTTTTAACAAGCGGTTCGATGCGATGGAAAGTCGTGAAATCAAACGTGTTTGACGGCGTAGGAACGGTTGGACAAACAATAAGATCAATGCGGCGAATGAGGCAATGCTCATGATCCACAAGAATTGAAGCATATTGTTGTTCTGTCGCCATTCAGCGTAGACGACCTCTTTTTCGGACGCCATCAACTCACGATATTCTCCGAGTGCAGACTCTACCTCATCAATCGGTCCGAGGATGTCGATTCCACGTTGCGGATTAAATTGGACAAGTCCTTGATCGATCAGGCGCTGAGCCGTCGGCAACTCGGCAATCGTTTGGGCATCGATAAACGTCTCTGTGATTTCCCCATCCTGTTGGGCTTGTGCGTACTCATACGTCACCGGTATGATCACATCATAGTAAAAGTCGTGGAACTGCTGAAGATCTTCTGCGAACAGCTCACCTTGGCGCGTTTGGACTTGAGCTTTGAACCAATTGATTTCCTGTTGGAACTTTGCCTCGTTCGCGCTTGCTCGTTCGAGCGACGCTGTATCGCCAAATAAGAGATAGCCACGCGTATCGTATTGATCGGTCTGCCAATCATCCCACAATTCCGTCAATCGGTTAACACGTTCATCGACTTCACGCAATCTCGCCTCGTTCGCCTCCAAACGGTTCTCGATGTAGACATACGTCAATACCGATCCAACCAACGCAATGACGAGGAAGGAATAAAGGACGACCATGATGTCGCGTCCGAGTTTTTGTTTAAACCACCTTTTCACTTCACGATGCCTCCTATGATTTTGACGAGTTCAAGTGGGCTGAACGGTTTAGAAATGAAGTAGTCGACACCAATCTCGTTCGCGCAATCACGGTCAGATTGTTGGCTTTTCGCCGTCAACATCATCACTTTCGTCTCTTGCCGCCCTGGTAACTTCCGTACTTTTTCAATCACTTCAAGCCCTGTCATGCCGGGCATCATATGATCCACAATGACCAAATCATATTCATTTTCTTCAATCAATCGATAGGCCTCAATTCCATCTTGTGCCTCGTCGATGTCATATCCTTCATCTTCTAATGTATCCATAACAAGCATGCGTAGCACTTCTTCGTCTTCCGCAAGTAAGATTTTAACCATAATTGTTCCTCCATTTTTTATCCCATTTTTTTATTTTAACGGATTTGTAATTGTTACACAAAATAAAAAGACGTACGAAACTCATCTCGTACGTCTTTTGCCTAATCACATTGCCCTAAAACCTGTATTCTAGTTATACGACTTCTTTTTCAGCGAACTGACTATTGTAAAGTTCTTCATAAAAACCACCAGCTTCAAGAAGCGATTCATGTGTTCCTTGCTCAATGACCCGACCTTGGTCCATAACCAAAATCAAATCCGCATCTTTGATGGTCGATAAACGGTGAGCGATGACGAAACTCGTCCGCCCGTTCATCAGCCGTTTCATCGCCTGTTGAATCAAAATCTCAGTACGCGTATCCACACTCGACGTTGCTTCGTCTAAAATCATAATCGGTGGGTTCGCCAATACTGCTCGCGCAATCGTCAGTAACTGTTTTTGACCTTGTGAAATGTTATTGGCCTCTTCATTCAACACGGTGTCGTATCCGTCTGGCAATGTTCGAATGAATGCATCCGCATGCGCCGTTTTCGCCGCGTTGACGATTTCCGTCTCAGTCGCACCCGTTTTCCCATAGGCGATGTTATCACGAATCGTCCCGTTGAATAGCCACGTGTCCTGTAAGACCATTCCGAACGTATGTCGCAAATCTTGTCTCGACATTTTACGCGAGTCTTTCCCATCGATGAATATCTCTCCACCATTCAACTCATAAAAACGCATGAGGAGATTAATCAACGTCGTTTTGCCGGCGCCTGTCGGACCGACGATGGCCACCGTTTGGCCCGTCAACACATCGAGATTCATATCTTGAATGAGTAGGTCGTCGCCGTATCCGAAATCGACATGACGGAACGTGACATTTCCTTCGGCACGTTCTAATTGATAGGTCGTCACATCTTTCACTTCTTCTTCTTCATCCAGCAGTTCAAATACACGTTCCGCCGCGGCAACCGTCGACTGGACGATGTTCGCGATATTCGCTGTCTGGGTGATTGGTTGGGTGAACTGACGTGTATATGTGATAAACGCTTGAATGTCCCCGATGGAGATGCTGCGTTGCGTGACCAAAATACCGCCGACGACACTAATCAATACATAGCTGATGTTCCCGATGAACATCGTCATCGGCATGATGATTCCGGAAATGAATTGCGCTTTCCGTCCTGCATCGTAAAGCTCCTCATTCACATCGTCAAACTCACGCACAGCTGTCTCTTCCCGACCAAACGCTTTGACGACCGCGTGCCCTGTATACATTTCTTCCACATGGCCGTTCAGTCGTCCAAGGTGACGCTGTTGATCGGAAAAATATTGTTGCGACCGTTTCAAAATCGGACGAATCGCAAAAATCGTGAGCGGAAGGGACACAAGAGAGATGACCGTCAACAGAGGACTGATCGACAGCATCATAATCAAAATCCCAATGATGGTGACGATGGAAGTAATGAATGACGTGACACTCTGTTGTAGCGTACTCCCAATCAAGTCGATGTCATTCGTCACCCGGCTCAATGTCTCCCCGTTCGAGCGTCCGTCATAATACTTGAGCGGAAGTCGTTCTAACTTTTTGTTCACGTCTTCGCGCAAATCATAGACCGTTTTTTGGGCAACACCGGACATCAAATATTGTTGCACGTAGTTGAATAGACTACTGATGACGTAAAGGCCAGCGAGGAGCGACAAAATTTGTCCGATTCTCGTGAAATCAATTTCTGCCCCTGGCACACCTGTAAACTTCGCATATGCCCCTTCAAACAGTTCGGTGATGGCGATTCCCATGATTTTCGGACCGGCAATCATAAAGATTGTACTTAAAATCGCCGCGACAAACACAGCAATCAACGTGTTTCGCCGTGGTTTCAAATAGGCAAGCAAACGACGGAACGTGACTTTGAATGCTTTTGGCTTTTCGCCCATCATCATCATATTTCCACCGCCCGGACCTCCTGGACCGCCGTGTCCCCCATGAGTTTGTCGCGTATTTGCTTGTTTCTCACTCATGCGATTTCCTCCTCAGACAATTGCGATTTCACGATTTCTTGATAGACCGCATTTGTCGCAAATAATTCCTCATGTGTCCCGACTCCGGCAACGGCGCCTTCTTCTAGAACGATGATTCGGTCGGCGTCCATGATCGTGCTGACACGTTGTGCAACAATCAGTACCGTCGCATCTTTCGTTTCTTCTTTTAACGCTTTGCGAAGGGCGGCATCCGTTTTAAAATCAAGTGCCGAGAAA
The DNA here is from genome assembly GCF_025842465.1 of Exiguobacterium sp. N5. Classification (GTDB taxonomy): domain Bacteria; phylum Bacillota; class Bacilli; order Exiguobacteriales; family Exiguobacteriaceae; genus Exiguobacterium; species Exiguobacterium profundum. The sequence goes on along the minus strand of NZ_JAPAEP010000001.1, from coordinate 64,718 downwards.
CTGTCGTCGAATACATATAAATCCGGTTTCCGAACGAGAGCTCGCGCAATCGACAGACGCTGTTTTTGACCACCCGACACGTTTGACCCACCTTGTTCGATCACAGCCTCATATCGGTCTGGCATCTTCTCGATAAAGTCACTTGCCTGCGCGATGGATGCGGCATGAACGACTTCTTCCACTGTTGCATCGGTCTTCCCATATCGAATGTTCTCAGCAATCGTACCTGTGAACAGCAACGCCTTTTGTGGAACGAACCCGATTTTCGAACGAAGTGCCTCTTGTGGAACCGCTTGGACATCGACACCATTCACGCGAATTGTCCCCGACGTCACATCGTAAAATCTTGGAATCAGATTGACGAGTGTCGATTTACCTGACCCCGTACCCCCAATCACCGCTGTGACCTCACCTGGATTCGCTGAAAAACTCACATCGGATAGCGCTGGTTCTTCAGCACCCGGATAATAGAAGGTCACGTGATCAAATACGAGTGTCCCTTGCTCAATGTCCGCAGTCTTTGTCCCGTCATCAATCAGTGAAGGTTTCATCTCGAGCACTTCGTTGATTCGGTTGGCAGACACAGAAGCCCGAGGAACCATGATGAACATGACTGATGCCATGACGAGCGCGAACATGATTTGCATGACGTATTGAATGAACGCCATCAAATCTCCGATTTGCATCGCACCGTTATCAATCCGAATCCCTCCGAACCAAATGACGCCGACAACCGTCAAGTTCATCACGAGCATCATGACCGGCATGAGGAACGCCATGATTTGGTTCACTTTGATTGAGACGTCCGTCAACCGTTCATTCGCCTTCGTCAATCGAACCTGTTCTTCTTTTTCACGGTTGAAAGCTCGGATGACACGGATGCCCGTCAGATTTTCTCGGAGAACAAGATTGAGCCGGTCCAATCGATTCTGTACCTTTTTAAACAACGGCATCGCCTTCCAAAAAATGAGGAAAATCGAGATGACGAGTACCGGCATTGCGGCAACAATGACAAGAGACAACGTCGCATCCTTCGAGGTCGCCATGATCAATCCACCGACAAACATGATCGGCGCACTCACAACCATTCGTAGCATCATGATCATGACCTGTTGCACTTGCGTGATGTCGTTTGTCGTCCGTGTGATGAGCGAAGCCGTCCCGACACGATCGAACTCTTCAAGCGAGAAGCGTTCCACATGATTGAACACACGTCTTCGTAAGTCACGACCAAATCCCATCGCCGCCTTTGAAGAATAAAAACTGGCCACAATAGCAGCAAGTGCTCCAAGTCCCGTCACACCAAGCATGATTCCGCCCATTTGCCAAATGTAGCCGGTATCGCCCGTCACGACCCCATTATCGATAATGTCCGCCATCAACGTCGGTAAAAATAAATCTGCTAACGACTGCGCGAACACAAACAATAAAACCATCAGAACAGCCCATTTATAAGTAACGAGACGTTTCAATAACTTAATCATGTCGACACACTCCTTCACAATCTGTGAGCCCTTCATTCAATCCATCCGCAATATGTTGATGGGCTGTAAGCATATGATGATACGTATCCTGATCGAGACGAGACAAAATTTGATTCAATTGATATTCCGTCCCTTCTTCTTGTCGCTCAATCTCCTCAATCAAGCGTTTACCTGATTGGTCAATGGTCAACACAACTTCTCGCCGATTATCCGGGTTGATATCCCGACGAATCAATCCTTTCTCCACGAGACCATCTAATGATTGACTTAACGTGCTCTTTGGCATTCTCGTTCGCTGAACCAGTTCCTTTTGCGTAATCGCACCCTGTTCATTCAACATCATCAGACCGTGCAGTTGAGGTAATGTGAGATCGTTTTGTTGCGCCGTCTGATGCATGAGACGAATCAGGACACGCTGCACACGCCAAAATGATTGCATCATCTCCCGTGCCCGATTTGTATTTGTCTCGGTCATTCTTATTCACTCCTTTATCGTTCCGAATCGAATTGTTCTAAACGGAACAATTCTTTATATAAAATAAATTACTCCTCTCCAACTCGATTGTCAACGAAATCAAATGTGAATTTGCACATAGGAAAAGAGCGATGTCCTATAGCTGACATCGCTCTTCATTTATTCACATTTAATTAGTCGACACGGTCACGATTTCCTGCAGATCAAGCGAATAAATCAAAGTTCGCTCGACCCGAATATTCCAGATCGTCTCAATCGCCTCTCGATATAATTGTAGTTGAATCGCATATCGATTTCGCAATCGCTCATGTGCCTCTTCCCGGGAATCAGATAGATGCGTGACAGCATCCGATTTATAATCGAGAAGCACATACGAATCCCCATCGAAATACAGACAATCGATAATCCCTTGGATCAAGACATGCTCATCCGTAAAGTGTCCATCCGGATTGACGCGTTCGGCCGGCACCGTGTAGGTGAAAGGTAGCTCTCGCCATGCCGTCCCTCGCTCTAGTGCACCAGCGAGCGCTTGACCGACTTCTGTTTGGAAAAACATCTCGATATCCGGGATGGCGAGGCGTGCCGTCTCTGCCTCGATCGGACTGAGCATCCCTTGCATTTCCCATTGATTGATTTGGTCGACAATCGGTTGGTTCGGGTCAGCCAGTTGGAAAATCAAGTGTAACGTCGTCCCGCGTTCCGCACCGGTCTGTTTGACTTGACGCCATTTCGGTTCCCGATAAGGGGTATCGACCGGACGTACCGGATCTTCGAAAGCGGCCTGTTCGAGTTGCATCGCCCGCTTCAGTTCGGTCACCGTCTGTTTCGCCGCCGTACGTACCGCATCCTGTGCAGGGTATTCGTAGGTCAAAGCTTGTTGTACGGCACGAATCGTCTCTTCTTCATTTTGAATCGGAAAATCGATTGCTTCAAATCGTTGGACGTGGTGCAACTGTGCCATCATCTCTTGTAGAGTCGCAATCTCCGCAAGGTCCGCTTCTCTGATGACACGATAAATCCATGAAGTCGATTCTTGGAAAGTAGAGGGAACCGTGAAGCCGAATGATTCGATAAACGAAGTGGCACTCGGAAGGCGTAAAAGCGCCGGTGCAATCCAATCGAGATACGTTTTTGCCTCTCGCCTCGCCTCACTCGCCAATAGATCTCCAGATTGACCGACCTGAAGCCACTGCTGAAGGTGTTTGAGTGGTTCGCCTACCGTTCCCACGAGAATCAATTTTTCTTTCGCACGTGTCAAGGCCACGTAAAGCACGCGCATCTCTTCCGCTTTCATCGTCGCATCTAAATCTCGTCGAATCATCTCTTTCACGAACGTCTCCGATTTCGTACGTGTCACGACGTCAATCGCATCGAGTGAGATGCCGTACTGTTTGTGGAAAATGACACGTTGCATTTGATCGCGTTTATTAAATTGTTTTCCGAGTTGGGCAACAATCGTGACCGGAAACTCAAGTCCTTTCGACTTGTGCACGGTCATGATACGAACGACGTTTTCCTCGTCCCCGAGCGACCGCGCCTCTGACAAATCTTCACCAGTATCCTGTAGTCGGTCCATCACACGTAAGAAGCGATAAAGACCTCGATAGCCACTACGCTCATAGGCTAGGGCCCGGTCATAAAGTGCCTTCAAGTTTTCCTGCCGCCCTTTTCCTCCAGGTAATCCCCCTGAGAAGTCATAAAACCCGGTGTCATTGAATAACTGTTGAATCAATTCCGACAGGCTATGATTTCGTGCATAAGTACGCCAACGGGAGAGGCGGTCAAGCATCTCGCCACATTTTACGCCAAGCTCATCATCGTCATCCGCTTTCGCCTTGAGCGCCTCATAGAAAGAATCTTCTGATTCAAGTCGAATCCGTGCCAATTCACTATCATCAAAACGGAACATCGGGGAGCGCAGCGCACCGGCAAGTGGGATGTCTTGAAGTGGATTATCAATCACTTTCAAAAGTGCCAGGATCATCCGAATCTCGGTCGCTTGAAAATACCCGCCATCCGAGTCGGTGTAGGCCGGAATATTGTACTGTGTCAAAATATCCATCAATTGCTCCACACGTTCTTTTTTCGAACGAACGAGAATCACGATATCCCGATATTCACAGTTTCGGAGTTGACCAGTTGATTCATCCGTCACTTTAAACGGTTCGTCTCCCGATACGAGTTCTAAGATGCGAGTAGCGATCGCCCGCCCTTCTACTTCTTGCTTCGATAACTCACGACTCGCGCCATCGACTAAAATAAACTCAGGGTCCGCTGGAATCGGTTCATACTCACGTCCAGGAACAAGTTGTGCCGCCTCATCATATGCGATTTCGCCGACCTCTTCGTCCATGAGCTGGACGAACAAATCATTGATCCCGTAGAGGACTTCGGAACGACTTCGGAAATTTTGAGAAAGGTCGATCCGTTTCCCTGTGTTCGCCTGTCTAAAGCGTGTCGCCTTATCGATGAAAAGACCCGGTTCTGCATGGCGGAATCGATAAATCGATTGTTTGATGTCGCCCACCATAAATAAATTCCCGATTTCCTCTCGTTCATTTGCGACCAGGTTGATGATTGTTTCTTGAATCTCGTTCGTATCTTGGTATTCATCAACGAGTACCTCAGCGAAACGTTCCTTATAGAGCGCTGCAACATCGGACGGTCCCCCATCTTGTCGTAAAATGGCGAGCGCATAATGTTCCAAGTCACTGAAGTCGACAAAGGCACGGTCGCGCTTCGCCTGCTCATAGGCTTGGGCGAACGCACGGACGGTTCGAACGAGTGTTTCAACGAGCGGTTGTTGCATCGAGACGCTCTCTAATAAGTCCGCCCCACTGACCCGAGCCTGTTCGACCGCTGCTGTCAATTTTTTCTTCGCTTGGTCGTAAGCCGGTTTGAGGATCTCGTGGTAAATCTGGTGCTCTTCTTTCTTCGGAACAGCCTTCATCGTGCCAAACTTCATCGCACGAGCCGCCGTCTCGAGTTCACTCCAGACAATGGTCTCCCCTTCAAGTTGTTCGAATGGAAAAATTGCTTGCCGGATGTTTTCAGACTGTGGCTCATACCCAGCGACCCGAAGCTCCGCTTCAAGTTTCCGAAGATCTCGTACGGCTTTTTTGATGTCATGCCACAGCATCTGTCCAAACTCAATCAGGATTGCTTCCTCATCAGGATCTTCTCCGAACGTGTACATGGATACGAGATGATCTAAATAAGCATCAGGGTTTGGGAGAGTACGCGCATAGTGATATAAGCCAAGAATCAAATCCTCGATTTCGCTGTCACCCCGGTCTGACGTATACGCATCGACAAGAGCGAAGAAATCGGTATCTTGTTTCCCGTACTCTTCCTCAAGCACTTCTTCTAAGACGTCATCCTGCAAGAGGACGAGGTCTCGTTCTTCCGCAATCTTGAACGCCGGATCCAAATCTAACAGGTAGTAGTTCTCACGAATCACCTCTAGACAAAATGAATGGATGGTCGTGATGAGCGCCCGGTTCAACATTTGTCGCTGTTTTCGGACATATTCATTTGTCGGGTCGTCGCGCAACGCCTCTTCAAGTGCCTTTGCGATTCGTCGTTTCATCTCTGCCGCTGCCGCGTTCGTAAAGGTGACAACGAGCATCCGGTCTGCCGTGAGTTCATCCGCTTCGTCAAGCAATCGACTAGACAACCGCTCGACAAGAACTGCCGTCTTTCCGGACCCTGCCGCAGCCGAGACGAGCACGTGACTCCCTCTTGCTTCAATCGCGGCGAACTGATCATTCGTCCATTTCACGGTCATCGCCTCCTAACTCCTGAAATACCTCTTCTTTCTCGAGCTTCTTCAATTTACGAGGCGCATTCGAGAGCGCTTCGTCAAAATGACAGACACTCTGATACGGACACGTCTGACACGGGCGCCGTTCTTTATATTCATAAGGTTCTACGTCAATTTTTCCTTTGTACATCTCCTCGGCACTCGCTTTGACGACGTCGAACGCATGGTCCATCAACTGCTCAAGTTGAGGGGGCGTCACAATTTTCTTCAAGGTGTTGGCGTCAGGCGTACCATCTTTTTTATATTTGACCGGAATGACAATTGATTTTTTGGATGAGCCTTTCGCCGAGCGGTCCATCATCTCTAAAATTTCCGGGTCATCTACTAATAGCCCTTGCATCTGATACGACTCCAATACTTTTTGACGCGTTTCTTCTTCAGAACTAGCAGGTGGAACGAGTGGTCGGTGCACGTGGAAATAGAGCGCCGCAGCAGGTGCGACGTTCTCTTTTGTCCACACCTCTGCCTGCTCAATCAATACCTTCAAATAGATGAGCATCTGCATCGCCAGACCGTAATAAATTTCTGCAAAGTCGACTTCACGTTTACTCGACTTATAGTCGACGATTCGGACGTATAGCTGGTCGTGGACCATCGCAGTGTCCACACGGTCGATTCGACCGACTAGTTCACATGTCGCCCCGTTCGATAATGTGAACGAAACGGGTGGAAATTGTCCGCTGCCGAACGCGAGTTCAAACGCTTCCGGGTCAAAGCCGTCTCGTTTTGATTGTTCAATCAACACTTCTGCCGTCTTACTGACGACGTCCGTCAATTTTTTCTTTAAGTAGGCGTAACGATTCGAACTCATCAAGATGGCATGCTGAATCTCTGGGGTCACGAGCTCGACCGCCTGCTCCGCTAAATGGGAGCACTCGTCCGGAGTGACATCTCGCCATTCCTTTCCGTCCATCTTCACCGTCTGCGACATATGTTCGATGGTCCGGTGATACAGATTCCCGATATCCGGGGCCTCGAGTCGATACAACCGTCGTTCCTTCAGACGCAAGCCATAACTCGCGAAATGTTTGAACGGACAGGCTTGGAATGTCTCGAGACGTGAGACACTCGCCCGAATCGACGGAGTATATAAGGATTTTGCGACACGATCATCCAACGATTCCGGGATGTTTTGATAGAAGAGCGCGCTCGTCAACAACTGGAGACGTTCCCGTCCATCCGGATGCTTCAACAGTTCATTATAGACAGCAAACCACATATCTTGAATCGGATAATGACGACTCAACCGCTGAAGTTCAAGTGCCGTCACCGCCGCCGTCTGATTCACATTCGTCAAGAAGGCGAATTGATCACGTGGTCGGTGTTCACCTGCTTCTGCAAAATGAGTCTTGATGACGTTTTGGTGAAGTCGCGCCTTCAAGTCAGCGATAAACCGCGCCGGCTGAACGGCTTTCCCCGTTCTGTCGACTAGTGCGTAGCTAATGTATAAACGCTCGCTCGGTGCCGTCACAGCTTTGTATAGGTAATACGTTTCATCATCGAACAAGTGCTCTGTCGCCTTACCGGCACGAAGTCCATTCTCATGCATGAAATCCAAATCTTGATCGGTCAACAGTTTCGACTGTGTCGTGACAAGAGGAATTTGATCTTCATTCGCTCCGAGCAAGAAGACGACTTTCTTATCTATCAATCGACCACGCACATAATCCGTTATCGTCAATTGATCAAGCGAAGGTGGGATCAAGGCATAGCGGAGACTATCTAGTCCGGTGTCCATCATCTGGAGGAATAAGTCCGTCGACAACGTCTCTTCCGGAGCTGCGGCTTCTAGCTGCTCGAGCAAGTGCAAAACCGCGTCCCATACTTGAGTATGCTCACGTGCTTCGAGTAGTTCCGCCTCTTCAATCGCCTCATCGCGCCAGTGCGTCAGACAGTCTGATACACCGACACGCTCTAGAAAGGCATAAATGGCGTGCGTATAAGCCTGCATCGTCTTCGCCTGTTTTAAATCTGATAGAAATGGATCAAAAGTTTCGATAACACGTTCCCGAGACCGATTCAGCTCAGCCTCAATATCGAGTTCTTCGCTCGTGAGGCGTGCTTCCTCCCCGGAACGACGACGCAACTGCCATTCGTCGTGCCAATGATAATGTTTGATCCCCCGTTCGATAACGAACGCTTCAAGCCGGTCAACGGACGTACGACGATGTACCGGATCGAGGACGACGAGTTCTGTTTTAAGGGCACGGAATACGGACTCTTCTCGATATCCACGTAGAGCGATGTCAATCGTCGCTTTCAACAGTTCGACAAGCGGGTGGTCGAGCATTGGTTGCCGTTCATCAAGGAAATAGGGCAGTCCCATCTTTTGTAGCGCCTGAGATGCCAAATCACCATATTCGTCGAGTGAACGCGATACGAGTGCGATATCCCGATAACGATATCCTTCTTCACGTGTCAGACGAATGACTTCTCGAACGGCCGCCTCCACCTCGACGGTTCGGTCGACTGCGGCATGTAAATCGATTCGGTTCTCTGAACCAGTGTAAGGTTCCGCCGTCAATTGGTCGAATGTAGCCTCTAGATAACGGAGACTCGGATGCGTATAACGATAGACGGTATCATACAGCTCGTCTCGAGAAGGAATCTGCCGTTCTGTCAACAGTTCTTTGAAACGCATGAGTGTCCGCTGCGTCGGTCCAAACAATGGATTTAGACGATACAAGGAGATAGGATCGATTGTCAGCAATACATCGACATCGACCTTCTCTGCGAGTGCAACGAGCACCGCCAACTCCTGCTCTGAAAACTCGTTGAATCCGTCCACATAGACACGCACATCCGTCAAATCTGTTTCCGGAAGGATGTGCAACATGACGTTGAAATAGTCTTCTGCATGAAGTGATTTACCTTCCGTCATCTTTAAAAATCCTTCATAGATGATGGAAAGGTCTTGTAACTTCAAAGCACGGTGCTGCGCCTGTTCGCTTAACCGCAACAAGTGCTCCGGTTCAACAAGCCCTCGCTTCAGCATCGAGATTAATTGGTTCAATTCTTCATAAAATCCGAACTGATTCATCGTACGGCGGAACAAGGTCAATCGTTCTTCGCTCATCTCGACGACCCTTCGTAACAACAAATGGGTCCCCGTCTGGTCTAAGAATTGATCTGTCGCTACACCGGCATCTCGCATCATCAAAAAAGCGAGACGACGCATCGAAAGGACTTGAATGCGCGTCGAACCATGCAAACCATCGACTGTCGCCATTTTCTTTTCCATCTCAAACGACATCTGGTCCGGTACGATCACATAAATCGTCGGCCCGCTCGGGTTTTGTTTCAGTTCTTGAATGACCTCATGGATCATTTGTTCACTTTTTCCCGTCCCCGATCGACCAACGTGAAAGGTCACTGTCATTTTAGCGAACACTCCTTCCCTTTTTTCTTCATTATGAACCATCCCCAAGCATTTGTAGAGGGAAACCTCTTCTACACCTTGTCCAAAAAAGTAACAGCCTACATCATTCCCTTTTTCGATTGAAATCGATTAGACTGAACGTATGAGGGGGAATATATGTGAGTGCCTATGAACAATTTGGAGGCGAACGTGGTGTACAACAACTCGTTAACGCGTTCTATGACCTCGTCTATGCCGATCCAATTTTACTTCCACTATTTCCGGAAGATCAAGATCGAGTCAAACAGCACCAATTTGAATTTTTAACACAGTTGCTCGGCGGTCCAAAGTTGTATTCGGAACGTCGTGGCGGTGGAAACTTGGCGATGATTCATCATGAGCATCCCATTTCTGAGACACATGCCGGCCATTGGCTTGGATGTATGGAACAGGCGCTCAAGACCGTGGATGCCCCAGAATCGATCAAACGTCAGTTATTTCAACGGTTGATCATGTCATCTTCGAATGTCGTCCGTGTTTGTTCGCATCATTTTGAGTAGTCACAACTATAAAAAGTGGGTATGATAGGAAAGTAAGCAAAGGAGGTCGTTTCACATGACAGAAGAAGAAAAAAAAGAAGTCGTCTCATCTGAGGAAGAGACGGAAGAAAAAGAAGAAACGGTAGTCCTCGCCGACGCGCTTGATGAAGCTAACGAAGCTGCTGAAGCAGAAGAAGATGAGGACGATGATGAGGATCAGCCGGAAGAGAAGAACATGGACCACATCAAAGGCGTCTTCAACTATGATCATGAAAATGGTCGTGAATACCGTGTCGTCTTTTACAACGATCGCAAAAACTTAGTGTTCCGTGAACTCGGTAATGGCAAGGTTGAATTTGTCGGCCGCTTCTCGGATGATGCATACGATGAAGAGAATGAAGCAGAAATGCGTGAACTCGGTCAACGTGAACTCGAGCGCATCCTCGCTGAACGCTTCAACTAAAAAAAATCGCCGAAATTTCGGCGATTTTTTTTAGTTCTTCTTATTCCGTTTCTTTTTGCGAAGTGCATAGGCGACACCGGCAATCCCACCGACGACCGCGAGTCCAGCAACGACCGGAACGAGAACACGTTTCGTCGGAATCATCTCTTTCACACGTTCATATGGCGTTGGTGTCGAGAACTCTAATTGTACGGCTGTATCGCCATGTCCATGCGCCCGCGCTTTGCGTGATGCATCCGTGACGACCACACGTCCCGTTGTCCAGCGACGATTGCCGTATTCGTCTACGTACGGACGACGTACACGTTTCACATCACGTACCACCTTCCCACGTGCGCGATCTGGTCGGACGACGCGTTCACTCGACCACGAACGGCTCCCAGTCACACTGTACGCTGGTCGTACTTTGCGGCGATTGAGCCAAGTATATGAATCGTTCATCTTCAATTCCCTCCCATACTGTTCAAAACCTCTCTTCTAATTATACCCATACAACATCACCCAAAACATGTGACAAATGGTTTAAAAAAAGATGTGACACCATACGGCATCACATCTTCAAGCTAAATCATTCTGTAAATGGTTTGTCCTTATGACGACGTTTCGCCAAAATCAGGTAGTACGCCGGGACAAGGACGAGAGTCAACACAGTTGAGAATAGAATACCCGATACGATGCCGATCGCAAGTGGTTTGAAGAGCGGGTCTTCCCCAAGTGCGACTGGCAAGAGGGCAACGACTGCCGTGAGCGCCGTCAAGAGAATCGGACGAATCCGAGCGCGCCCTGCTTCGTAAACGGCGGTTGTGACCGGTAATCCTTCACGAATGCGTTGTTCGATAAACTCGAACAGGACGACTGCGTTCCGAACGACGATTCCCGCAAGTGAGACCATCCCCATCGATGCCATGAAACTGAACGGCGTCTGTGTCACGAACAATCCGACGACCGCTCCAGCAATCGCGAGATAGATTGTGAACAAGACGAGTAACGGCAACGAGAGTGAATTGAACTGGAATGCGATGATCAAGTAAATCAAGAACAAAACGACGACGAACAATGTCGCAAGTTCTAAGAAGAACTCGTTCTGCGTGTCGCTCGCACCGGACTGGTCGAACGTGATTCCTTCATCTTCTAACCCCGACTTCGCGTCATCCAACACCTGCTCGACATCTTGTTTAAATGCCTCTTCATCCGTGCCTTCGCTTGCATAGATTTGGAGTGTGACCGAGCGCTCCCCGTTCTCACGAGGAATCTGTTGAATTTGTTCCGTCGTAGTCTCCGTCACGAACGTACTGAGTGGTGCAACAGGTGGACCTGCTTCTGTTTCGACAGGAACTAAAATCTCGTCAAGGGCAAGTGCTTCGCGGTTCGCCTCTGCATCAATGACGATTTTCACGTCACGCTGTTCTACCCCGTCATCGAATGTACCAATTGGAACACCGTCTGTGACGAGACGAATTTGGTCACTGATTGTTTTAGCCGTCACGCCGGCCTGTGCCATTTCCTCACGATTCAATTCGTATGTGAGTGTTTGGAACGGTTCTTTAATATTATCGAGGACGATTGCCCCGTCAATTTCTTCAAGGTCGGCCTTCACTTGGTCACGTGCAGCCACAAGTTGATCAATCGTCTCGCTCCGCATCGTGAATTCGACAGGTGCCGATGCCGGCGGACCTTGTTGTTGCGTATCTAAGAAGATTTCGGCATCCGGATAGTCTTCACGCAACACGTTCGTATACTTATCAATCAATTCGATGGCATCGATTGACTCGTTGTCGACACGAACGACCACTTGCCCCGTATTTTCACCAGACTGATCGAGTCCACCCGTGAATAAACCAGGGAGACCTCCTCCTGCGAAGACGGATGTTTCTACGACACCCTCTTCTTCTTTGAATCTCGCTTCAATTTCTTCAAGACGTGTCTCCGTCTCTTCCAAATCGGTTTGAACGGGGAAGGTCACGCTCGTCACGACTTCCGGACGGTTCGCGGCCGGGAAGAACTCAAACGGCGTGAGTAAAATCAAACCGTACAATGCCGTCGTGATAACAAATCCGACAATTCCAAACGTCCACGGACGCTTCGCGACACTCGGTAAAAGGCGGTCGGCGTAGAAATTACTGAGTCGGTTGAGCGGTCCGCCGAGCCAACCTGGTTCACGTTTTGATACTTTCACTTCTTTACGATTCAAACGATACTGCGCAATCGGTACGAGCGTCAAACTGATGACCATCGAGGCCAAGACAGAGAGGGCTAGAACCGTCGGCAAGGCGCGAATGAAGTTACCGTTTGCGCCCGATAGCAAGGTGAGCGGTAAAAAGGCGAAGACAACTGCGAGTGTCGACGTGACAATCGAGCCCCATACCTCTTTCGTTCCTCGGACTGCCCCAAGCATCGCCGAGTCTCCATTCCGATACCGTCGTAAGATGTTGTCGTTGACGACAATCGCATCATCAACCAAAATCCCCAAGGCGATGATTGCACCGATAATCGAGATTTGGTTCAAATCGACCCCAGTAAACTGTAATGGAATCAAGGCGATCAAGAATGACAACGGAATTGCTAGACTGACGATAATAGAGCCAGAGAATGTTAAACCAATCGTCGTCACGGCAATAACGGCGATAATGGCGACAATAAATTCACGAGTCAACGATGAGAAAATCGCATCGACTGCTTTCGCTTGTTCATAATAAGGAACGAGCTCAAAACCATCTAAGTCTCCAAGTTCTGTTTCGACCACGTCATTGACGCGGTCTTGCATCGTTGGAATATCCAAGCCTGATTCAATCGGAACTGTAATCGAAACAGCCGGCTTTCCGTCTAATGAAACGAGATCGGTTTTACTTTTCGCTGTCTCTTCGACCGTTCCGACGTCTGCTAGTAAGACAGGTTCCCCATTGAATGAGCCGACGATGACTTGCTCCATGTCGTCTACATTCGTCAAGTTATCGATTGCTAGTTGATAAATCCCCTCTTCAGTCGATTGACGTCCGAGCGGTGTCGTCTTGTATTCTTCGTTAATGGCCGTTAACACATCAGGAAAGGCAAGTTGACGTGAACTCAGCTCTTCAGAATCAAGTGACACAACATACTCCTGCTCTGGTAACCCTTTGATCGTGACTCCCGTCACGCCATCAGTTCGCAAAAGTTTCGACTCTAATTGTTCGATGTCTGATCGAACATCCTCAAATGATCCACGATCGTCTGCTGTCAATAAGTACGATGCGACAGGTAACTGCCCGAGTGAATCATTGACCGTTGGCGCAAGCGCGTTTTCAGGAAGTTTAGGTGTCGCATCCGACAACGCTTGTCGAACGTTCGCCTGAAACTCTGCCTGATCGGTTCCATCCGCATACTCGACCGTGATGTTCGAGAACTCTGAAGCCGAAATCGACGTCACGTTCTCTACTCCTTCTAAACTACGTAGTTCCTCTTCTAACACGCCGGTAACATTCCGTTCGACCGTTTCCGCTGTCGCACCAGGATACGGTGTTTGAACGAGTACGATATTGATCCCGGTTTCCGGAATCTCACGTTTAGGGAGCTGGAAGAACGTCAGCACACCCACGACGATTGCGACGAGAAGAAACACGATAACCAGTTTCCCTCGCTCAATCATTTTTTCAAAAAACATAAAAACCCCTCGCTTTCGGAAGATGTGCAAATACACATATGATATCTCTTCTTCATCATAGAGGGGTTTGTCATTGAATTCAATCCTTAAGCGTGTTGCAATGTGCTGTCATGGAAACGTTTTTGAAAAGCGTACGATAATTCGATTGACCGCTGTTTTTGTCTAGACACGGTATGGTCGGACACGTGTACCTTGACCGATTCCCCCGTCAAAAACTGAATGAGTGTCTCTTTACCATCTCTCTTGATGGCCGTCACGTGTTGAAAGTTAATCCACGCACAATCCGGACTTTCCTTGGCAATCGTCGGAAAGAAGACGGCATCCGCATGCCAATCCATGACGACCGGCGTCTTTCGATGTGGTCCGAGGACGTGTCGCGCTGCCTCGATTCGACCTTGAATGCTCGACCCGTAGTATAGACATGCATGTTCCAATAAGTCGATTGGCGACCCCTTTACCCGCATGACGCCTTCCGGTTGATACACAAGTGTCTCCGCTTCGCCAAACTCGTTAAATACAGGAATTAAAGCTCTCGTTTCATTGGTCAATCTGCTCATCTTTTCATCCCCCATAACGTATGTAATGACTTACATGTCATTCATACCAGGATTTGATCCGCCCCGCAAATCGGCTTTCATCTATTTCCCATGAAAAAACCAGCCGTTTCCTGGCTGGTTTTGAAAATCAAGCATTTGATTTTAAAGGTTGGTTCGACTTGAGTCGGGGAAAGTAAAATCGCACTGCAGTTCCGTCACCTGTATTTCGTAGAGACACTTCCCCTGTGTGAAGCGTCACAATTCGCTGCACGATGAACAGACCGAGTCCGAACTTCCCTTGCTTCCCTCGAGAGAATTGGTGGAACAAGTCTAAACTCTCATCAACTGGTGGCCCATCGTTAAAGATGGTGATTTCCACGCCGGCGTCATCTTGATGTAGGTCGATGCGGATGCAGGATTCCGCGTAACGGAGTGCATTGTCGAGCACGTTCTCAAACGCGACCCGAATCTGTTCACCATCGCCAAGCATCTCGCCGCCTTCTCCATTGATTTCCCAATCGAGCTGGCCTCTGAGTTTGAAGCGCGCGACGAGCAGTTCCATCAACTTGTCGAGATTGATTGGTTCGAGTTTCATTTCTTGTCCTTTGAAATATTCAAGTTTTGTAACGTACAACAAATCGACGACTTTCTTCTCGAGTCGAGACGCTTCCTCATCAATGACCTCGGCAGAACCTTTCAAATCTCCTGTCGGATAAATACCATCTCCAATCGACTGGGCATATCCACGAATGACCATGATCGGTGTCTTTAAGTCATGCGATATGTTTTGAAGCAAAGCCTGTTGTGCGAGGTCTTGCTCTTTCAACTCTTTTCGCATGGCATCAATCGAATGAGCCAATTGGCCGAGTTCATCTTGACGATCTAGTGGTAAAGCCGTCTCCCATTGCCGGTTCGAAATCTTCTCAACGGCCCGTTCCATCTCCACGATCGGTTTCGTCAATTGCCGCGACATCAATAAGGCGGGGATAAGCGATAAGAGACTGATGATACCTATCAGAATCGATATTCGCAAATATAATGTCGACACCAACTCACGACGATAGGCATCCCATGCGTAAGAGGCTTGATACACAATCGTTCCATCGTATTCATTTTGACGAATGATGTAATAGACGTCCTCTCCGTCAATCGTAGTCTGATACCGTTCGACCTGACCACTTTGATTTAACGCTTCCTGATACATGCGGTTCGTCAATTCAAGCGGTGCCGATCCGTAGATGATCCGTCCGTTCGGGAGAAAGATCAATTGGTTGACCGAACGGGACTCTTGTTGGCGTCGATCATACTCAATCGGGTTTTGGGGATAATTCTCTAACTCATTCGTGTTCCCTAAATAATAGTCCACATCTCGTAACGTCTCATATACTTGTTCATCGATGAACTGGGTGATGGATGAACGGACCGTAATCAAAATCATGAGCGCGAGCGTCACGATGATGAGTAAGATGAGCACCCATATCTTCCACATGAGCCGCTTCGGTTTAAGCGCGTCCATCATGGTCTGACGAGACGGTAACCGATACCGTAAAGCGTTTCAAGCTCGAGACGGTGTAATTTTTTCCGGACACGACGCACCAAGTCATCGACGACGCGGTCCGATCCGAAGTAATCGTTCCCCCAAACACCTTCTAGAATCTGCTCACGTGACAAGGCAGAGCCCGGATGCTCGAGGAAGAGTAGTAGTAAATCGAATTCTTTCGAAGTCAAATCGATTTCTTCGTCTCCGTGCTTGATTAGACGTTTATCCGGATAAATCGTGTACTCCCCGTATTCGATATGCTCGTTCGATTTCGAACCATAGACACGATCAATCAATTTTTTGACGCGGATGACAAGTTCCCTCGGAAGGAAAGGTTTAGCGATGTAGTCATCCGAACCCATCTCAAGCCCGATGATTTTATCGATATCCTCATCGCGCGCCGAGATGAAAATCGTCGGCGTATTGGCATTGACGGCTTTGATTTGTTTCAATAATTGGAAGCCATCAAGGTCCGGCAACATGATGTCGAGCACCCATAAATCCGGTTGGTCTGGAATCGCTTCTTGTGCAGATGTCCCGTCCGCAAATGAGCGAACGTTGTATCCTTCTTGTTCTAGATAAGTGACGAGCATTTTGTTTAAGTTTGCTTCATCGTCGACTAAGTAGATTGTATACATTCAAGTCACCTCAACACGTTTTTTCTCATCATATCAAACAATTGTCGTGAAATGATGGGAAAGAAATGAAGTCAAAGAAAAAAGAAGGTCACGAAACCGCACCTTCTTCACCGTACTGAATTTGTTCGTAACTGTTGCGTCAAAAATGCTGCGCCCCCACTAATCAACGCCAACACTCCACTGATCATGATCATTTCCATGATGTCCGCCTCCCGTTGATACCGATTCTCATTATCAACTTAAATATAGCACACATCCTATTCATTGAATACCACAAAAAAAAGTCCCGATTTCACTCGGGACTTACCATGATTATGCTTTTACGTCGTATCCTTGTTCTTCGACTGCTTCCACCATCGTCTCAAGTGAGACAGAATCTTGATGGATCACGTCGACTCGATGCTCTTGGAGAGATACCGTCGCTGATTCGACACCGTTCAATTCATTCAATGCCCCCTCAACGGCAGCTTTGCAATGATTACATGTCATACCTTCTACGGTTAACGTTGTTTCTTTCATGATGATGATCCTCCTTGTGTTTTTAATCGTAATGCGTTCAAGACGACAGACACCGAACTGAACGCCATCGCTGCTCCAGCAATCCATGGGGCAAGTAACCCTGCTGCAGCGACCGGGATACCAAGACTATTATAGGCAAGGGCCCAGAACAAGTTTTGACGAATGTTCTTCATCGTCAAACGACTCATATTCATCGCTCGACTCACGCCTTCAATGTCTTGCCCTACAATTGTAACATCTGCCGCCTCGAGTGCGACATCCGTACCGCTCCCGAATGCGATCCCAACGTCCGCCACCGCAAGTGCCGGGGCATCGTTCATGCCGTCCCCTACCATGGCAACGCGACCGGATTGTTTTAAGCGTTCGATTTGGTCCGCCTTTTCAACCGGAAGGACTTCGGCAATCACTTGATGATGAGGGATGCCAAGTTCGTCGGCAATCGCGTAGGCGACTTCTTTCCGGTCACCCGTCAAGACGTACACGTCACGCGTTTGACTAAGGGCTTGCACGACTTCACGACTTTTCGGTTTCAATTGATCTTGTAGCCCGAACGCCGCGACAATCCCGCTCTCATCCGCAACGTAGACCGGGGTCATCGCCCCCATCGACCAATCTGGCAAGTTGTATCCGAGCTCTTCCATCATTCGAACAGACCCGATGATGAGTTCTTTCCCATCCACGACCGCTTTGACTCCTCGTCCGGCTAACTCTTCCACTTTCGTCACGACACCGTCGCCGACTTCCCGACCGATGGCAGCTGCCAAAGGATGCGTCGATTGCCGTTCTGCCATGACGGCACGGCGGAGCATCGCTTCATCTCCGAACGTTTCCACCACTTCCGGTGTCCCGTTCGTCAATGTCCCTGTCTTATCAAAAACAACGATGTTTGATTCATTGAGTGATTCGAGTTGCCCCCCACCTTTGAACAACACACCTTGTTCTGCCGCTCGTCCCGTTCCGACCATGATCGATGTCGGAGTTGCCAAACCGAGGGCACACGGACAGGCGATGACAAGTACGGCAATCGATGCCCGAATGGCCGTATCGATATCATTTAATAGGAATGCCCAGACCGCGAATGTGAGGGCACTGATGGCTACGACAATCGGCACGAAGACACCCGAGATGCGGTCAGCCTGACGTTGAATCGGCGCCTTATCTGTTTGTGCCTGTTCGACGACACGTACGATTTGAGCGAGCATCGTCTCTTTCCCGACTCGTTCCGCCCGCATGAGAATGCGATGGGACTGATTGATCGTTCCGCCGACGACTTCGGTGTCGACCGTCTTCTCCGCTGGAATCGATTCTCCTGTCAACATCGACTCATCGATGACTGTCTCTCCCTCGATGATTCGTCCATCGACTGGAATTTTCTCTCCCGGACGCACGACGAGGACGTCTCCTACTTTGACGAGTTCGACAGCGACAGACCGTTCTTCACCATCAACGAACAGGATGGCTTCTTTCGCCTGAAGCGACAAGAGTGATTTCAACGCATCGGTCGTCTTCTCTTTCGCTCGTCCTTCTAACCACTTCCCAAGTAAGACGAGCGTGATGAGGACGGCACTCGTCTCAAAATAGAGATGTGGATTCATCGGGTGCACAATCATTTCAAAAATGGAATAGAAGTATGCGGCCGATGTCCCCGTCGCGACGAGCACGTCCATGTTCGCCGAACCGCTCTTCAAGCTCTTATATGCCCCTTGATAAAACTGCGCCCCAATCCAAAACTGAACGGGGGTCGCCAGGGCGAATTGCCACCATGGGTTCATCAGCCATGGTGCATGAAATCCGAGTCCCGGGATATGCGTCAACATGACGAGGAGTAATGGGGCCGACAACAGTGCAGAGATGATGACCTTCCGCTGTAATGGACGTAAGTCATGCGGCGGCGCCATCTCTACTTTCGGCTCGGCCCCGTATCCGATTTTCTCAATCCGCGCGATCAGCTCTTCTTCTGTAATGCCTTCATCGACACGAATGGTCGCCGTCTCAAGCGGAAGGTTGACCGTCGCTTCCACTCCGTCCATCTTATTCAATACTTTTTCAATTCGTGCCGAACAAGCCGCACAGGTCATTCCTTGTATGGATAACTCAACGGTTTTCATGATATCCCTCCTTATTTTTTGATGCGGCTGACGATCGTCATCAACTCATCAATGTAAGGTTCCATGTTTTCCGTCTCGCTTGCGTGAACCAAACACTTGCGCATATGACGCTCTAACAGTTGCATCTCGACTTGCTTCAGAGCGGCCTGAATGGCTGACGTCTGAGTCAAAATATCGACACAATAGCGGTCGTTCTCGACCATCTTTTGAATCCCTCGGACTTGTCCTTCGATTCGTTTTAGACGTTTCCCGAGCGCCTCCCGTTCGGCATCATCACGCGGAACGAGTGGTTGGTCATGCATAAATTCACCCATGTTGATCACCTCACCATTAATATACCCCTACCCCGTAATAGTGTCAAACAAAAAGAAAAATAAAAGAGCGAACTAAGTCGCCCTTCTCTACTCAACTATTTTGAAATGCTTCGCTCTTCAAGACCGTTCGTAAAATCTTTCCGGTCGTGTTTCGCGGAAGTTCCTCGATGATCTCAATATAAGTCGGTTGCTTATATTTCGCCAACTTTGTTTGTGTGTAAGCACGAATGTCCTCTTTCGTCACATTTTCATGTTTCGTGACGACGAATGCCTTCACCGCTTCTCCTTGTTCCGCATCCGGCACACCGATGACGGCAGCTTCGACGATATCCGGATGTTGATACAATACTTCCTCTACCTCACGAGGGTATACGTTATAGCCCCCGACGATGACCATATCCTTCTTCCGGTCGACGATATAGAAGTAACCATCTTCGTCACGTCGCGCCAAATCGCCCGTATAGAGCCATCCGTCCCGAAGTGTCATCATCGTCTCTTCCGGTAACTTGTAATACCCTTTCATGACGTTCGGTCCACGTACAATCAATTCCCCGACTTCACCGACGCCGACTTCTTCCCCAAGCTCGTCGACGACTTTATTTTCGACGTGAACGATGGAAGGGCCGATCGATCCGGCTTTTCGCTCACCATGGAGCGGGTTGAAGCAGGTAACCGGTGACGCCTCCGACAGACCGTATCCTTCAAGAATCTTGCACTCGAACATCTGCTCAAACGACTCGAGCAACTGAACCGGTAAGCTTGCCCCTCCTGAGACGAACACGCGGACATGCTTCAATGCAGACGTGTAGGCCGGTACTTTCATCGCCGTCTGTAACAAGAAATTGTACATCGTCGGCACACCGGCAAATAACGTCACACGGTGCTTTGGTACTAGGTCGAACACATCTTGTGGTGAGAACTTCGGTAAGATGACAATCGTCGCCCCTCGAAGGAGTGGTGCATTGACGATGACCGTCAAACAGAAAACGTGGAACATCGGCAATGCCGCCAATGCCTTATCCTCTGGAGTGATGTCTAAATACTCTCCGATTGAATGTGCGTTTGAGAACAAGTTTCGATGCGTGAGCAGAGCCCCTTTCGGTTTTCCGGTCGTCCCACTCGTATAGAGGATGACGGCAACTTCATCCTCGTCGACTTCGATGAACGTCCCTTCTGCTTCGGCAAACGCTTCTACGAATGGGATGAATTCAATCGCCCCTTCCCGCTTCAATGCTGGAACATCGGCATATGGAACGGAAATCACGAGTTTTAAGTGAGGCAACTTCGTGAGTGCCGCTTCCGCCTGCGCGACGAGCGGTGATAAGCCAACGATTCCCTTTACATCCCCATCAAGTAGAATGTAGGCCATTTCATCAGGCGTGTATGTAGGGTTGATCGGAATGACGACCCCTCCACGTGACAACACTGCGAAATATGCAATCAGGAACGCAGGGCTGTTTCCGAGAACGAGAGCGACGTGATCGCCTTGTCCAATCCCTTTTTGCTCAAGCGTCGACGCCATCGCCTTGACTTGCCCATAAAACTGTCCGTAACTCACCGTGTCTTCCCCAAACACATACGCTGCTTTCTGCGGGTGAGCCATCACTACTTCTTGTAGTGACTTGACTAAGTTTGCCATGGTAATCCCCCTTTAAATGAATGATGATTCACTTTTGAGCCATAAAAAAGAGCACGTTGTCCGCGCTCTTTTCAATTACTTCTATTGTACATGAAATGTTTCAATAAGAAAACGCTTCCAAAAAGTTCGTCTGTAAGTGGAACAATCCGGCGCGACTTTTCACGTGTACGAGCGCTTGAAGGGATTCATCATCCATGAGCAAATCATCAATCAGTTTATGATAGCCCTGTTTTTTTGATTCATTCGTAGCCGTAATCAATAAAATCGCTTTCGCTTGAATCGTTTCTCCCGTGATGGTTTTTACTTCACATGGATTCAACAGATGAAGCAGGGAAATACCATCTCGTTTCGCTATAGAGATAGGAACATCAATGACCGCAACCGGCACAGCGACATCACTTACCCCGGAAGGAATAATCGATTCTTGATCGAGAACGACTCGCGTAAATGAAGAACTGACCATGCCTTTTCGTTCTAATTCAAGACCTACCGCCATCATCGCACGTTCAAATGTCGATTGTTCTGTCACCCACATCCGACTCGGGTCCATCCATTCACTGAGCCTTCGATACATAGTGATTCCTCCTATTTTTAATCAGCCGCTACGAAAGCGCTTGCACAAATTATGATACGCCTTCTCCCATCGAGGTGCAATCCGTATGATCAACGTTCACGAAACTGCCAAAAAAAGGCGACCTCCGTAGAGACCGCCATGACTAACTTAACTAATCAAATCGACTAATTCCTCGAGCTCGACATTTCCGAAGTAATGTTTCAAATCGAGTTGCATCAATTGCTCACGGATGGCCGCACGTTCGAAACGCGTCCCAACGAGCGCTTGCTCGACGTCTTGAATGTCACCGACACCAAAGAAATCACCGTAAATTTTCGCTTCTGTGATCGTCCCTTTGTTGACGTTCAAGCGGACATCGATTGTTCCGATTGGGAAACGACGTTTCGACTCAACATCGAACTTCGGCGACTTACCAAAGTTCCAGTCCCAGTTCGCATAGCGTTCTTTCGAGATATCATGGACGATTTCCCAATCCTCGTCACGAAGCACATAGCGTTCCGGTTGTTCTCCATCATAAATCGAATGGAGGAGCGCCTCGACGAAATGTTCCATCTCCATCTCACGCTCTAAAAATTCAGTGATGTTCGCCACACGGCTACGGACCGACTTGATTCCTTTTGAACGCATTTTCTCTTCTGAGACGTTAAGCGAGTTCACGACCTCTTCGATGTTCGAGTTGAACATGAGCGTCCCGTGGCTGAACATGCGTCCACGCGTCGTGAATTGGGCGTTCCCGCTAATTTTACGCTCACCAACCTGAATGTCGTTACGACCCGTCAGCTCTGCCTCGACACCGAGGTTACGAAGCGCATCCACGATCGGTTGTGTGAACTTCTTATAGTTGTTGAACGAGTTGCCATCGTCTTTTGTGATGAAGCTGAAGTTCAAGTTTCCTTCATCGTGATAGACAGCACCGCCACCAGAGAGACGTCGAACGACATCGATGCCATTCTCTTCGATGTACTTCAAGTTGACTTCTTCTGATGTGTTTTGGTTCTTCCCGATGATGATGGACGGACCGTTAATATAGAACAGGAAGTAATCTTCATGATCGACGTTCAGATGTTTAAGGATATACTCTTCAACCGCCAAGTTAATCTTCGGGTCGCGGATATCCGGATTAAAAATAAATTTCACAGTTTATTTCCTCCTAGTCGGATGTTCGTTACTCGTATTATACGAAACGAGACGAGTCCTCGACAAATCTTTTACTTCCACTCACCTGTCATCACGCGCTTCAATGCGTTCGCCACACCATACTCATCATGGCGTTCGGTGACGTGGTCGCTGATAGCAATCAAGTCTTCGTGGCTATTGGCCATCGCAATCCCTTTACCGGCTACTTTGAACATCGGAACGTCGTTCAAGTTATCCCCGATCACGACGACTTCGGATAAATCGATACCATAATGTTCGGCAAGTTTTGTCACACCGTTCCCTTTATCTGCACCATGTGCCATCACTTCGATGTTATCATTGCCTGAAGACGTGACATACACCCCTTCGACTTGGTCTTCGATTTCTTTCCAAAGTCCGTTCATTTTCTCAAGGTGGCTCGAGAAAGCGATGAACTTGTAGACACGTCCCGCTTCTTCTCGGATAAAGTTCTCAATGTCATCAACAATTTTGACATCTTCATTGACGTAGTAGCGATTCTTAAAGAATTCGTACATCTCGAGCGAGCGGTCGTCACCATTCGCTTTCAAGTTTTTCATCGATGCTTCAATCAAATCGCCTCGGCTCGCCACGAGTCCCGCTTCTGTGTACATTTCGTAAAAGACGTCCGCATACTTGTCATCTTGATGAAGGACATCGATGACTTGAAGCGCCTCTTCAATCGTCAAATCGATTTCGTGAAGGACTTCTCCCGACGTGTCGAGCACACGTCCCCCATTCGACGAGACAATCGGGCAAGAAAGTCCGACCTCGTCTAAAATCTGTTTCGCATTCACATAGTTGCGCCCCGTCGCAATCGCAAAGCGAATCCCTGCTGCCTCTGCTTCACGAACAATCTCTGCTGTCTCATCCGCGATTTTGGTGTGGTTGTGCAAAATCGTACCGTCCATGTCTGATACAAAAAGTTTATACGTTGCCATCTTCCATCACTCCTTTTTCTCTTTCGCTTCTTACTATAACAAAAAGAGAGGGATTCGGAACAATCCGAACCCTCCCTTCATCAAATCTCAATTTTTTTCACGCAATGCTTTCACTTGTTCCCGCACACTCTTCACACAGTCCGGCATCCCAATCCCGTCATAGGCGATTCCGGCGAGAATGACGCCTGGGTATACCCGGCTCATCTCGGCCCGGAGTGCTTTGACACGGTCCGCATGAAAGACCGCATAAGGAGGCAGTCCATCACGAAGTCGACTGACGACTGTCTGAATCGGATCACGGTGAATTTTCATGAGACCACGAAGATCATGTAACGCTGTCTCGATGATTTCTTCATCGGATGCTTCGACAATCTCATCTGCCCCCGGGCGACCTAAAAAGACGCGAAGGACATGATATCCTTCCGGCACGGCATGTGGCCATTTCTGGTCGATGAACGTACATGCTGTGATCGTCACATCCGCTTCTTGACTCGTCACGAACCCTGTACCGACGAACGGAAGCTCAATATCTTCTTTTTTGAAGACAAGTGAGCACGTCGCCGTCGCATGCGGCTTCATATCCGCTAAGAAGTCACTATCGACTTTCGGGAGGAACTGACGTATGAGACGCGGTGGGACCGTCAACACGAGATGGTCCGTGTCGATATCTCCGCGATTCGTGAAGAGGCGGTACCCGTCCTCACGCTCGGATACTTGTTCAACGGAACAGTTTAATACGATTTCAGTTCGGTCCAACCGTTCTGCCAAGCGGTCCGTCAGTGATTTGAGTCCACGTTTCAACGAGGCGAACTGACCAACCTTCTTCGCCCCGACTTCCGCGACTCGTTGCTCAGGACGTAAGTGTCGCATCCCTTCATACAAGTTGCCGTATTTCTTTTCTCCCTCGATGAACTGTGGGAATGTCGACATCGCACTCATTTGATCGATGTCTCCGGCATAGATACCAGAGAGTAACGGTTCAATCAAT
Organism: Exiguobacterium sp. N5; assembly: GCF_025842465.1. Classification (GTDB taxonomy): domain Bacteria; phylum Bacillota; class Bacilli; order Exiguobacteriales; family Exiguobacteriaceae; genus Exiguobacterium; species Exiguobacterium profundum. The sequence goes on along the minus strand of NZ_JAPAEP010000001.1, from coordinate 39,987 downwards.
CGGTCGACGATTGGGTCCCCGACACGCTCACGAAGGTAGAGGCCGAGTGAGACGTCCGAGTCTGGCGCTTTTACATCTGGAGGGGACAGCAACATCTGCTTTAAGTCCTCGTGCTCTTCTTCCGAAAGCAACGTCGTCTCACGAAACGCATTGACGTCGAGCGGGATCCCCATCACCGTCTGTTTCGGAATCGGGTGGAGCCCGTCATGATGAAGAACGTAAGCTTGACCGACTCCGTTGCGAACGAGTTCATCGCCTAAACCGACGTCTTCAATCAATTCCGTCATCGCAGTCTTTCGAAAGACATACGAGTCCGGACCACGTTCCACCGCAAACTCGCCTGTTTCATACGTATCAATCTTTCCTCCGAGGCGATCGGTCGCCTCAAGCAACGTGATGGTCACGTCTTCCGGCAAATAACGCTCTGCATAAAAAGCGGCGGTGAGACCTGTGATCCCACCACCGACAATCGTGAATTTACGCATGATGCACAATCACGCTTTCCATTCGATCCGCGATGGCTTCGATGAAGCTTCGCTCTGCATTTGGCATAGCTGGACGTGCGTAGTGAACACCGAGGCGGTCACAGACAACTTTACACTCGACGTCGTTATCGAACAATACTTCGAGATGGTCTGCAACAAAGCCGACCGGCGTATAGACGAACGCCTCGTAGCCGTACTTTTCATAAAGTTCAGCCGTCAAATCTTGGACATCCGGTCCGATCCATGGGTCCGGCGTGTTTCCTTCTGACTGCCAACCAATCTCATAATGCGGGACGCCTGTCTCAATGGCAATTTTATCAGCTGTTTCTTTCAACTGATCCGGATACGGGTCGCCACCAGCCAAGATTTTCTCAGGAAGACTATGCGCTGAAACGATGAGACATGTCTTTTCAGCCGGTACAGGCAATGACGCATACGTATCGTTAATCGCATTCGCCCACCATTTGATAAACTTCGGCTCATCATACCACGACTCTACCGAACGAATGTCGATGCCATACTTCGCTGCTTCTTCATGAGCACGTCCGTTGTATGATTTGACGCTATATGACGAGTAATGAGGTGCTAAGACAACCGATACCGCCTCTTTGATGCCGTCGTTCGCCATTTGCGCGACCGCGTCTTCTACGAACGGTTCGATATGCTTCAATCCGATATACAGTTTGAACTCGATTTCACCTACATGACGCTCGTTCAAGATGTCACGAAGCGTCTCCGCTTGATCGATTGTGATTTTTGCGAGTGGAGATACGCCACCAATCGCTTCGTAACGTTCCGTCAAATCTTGGAGTGCTTCCGGTGACGGTTTGCGTCCGTAGCGAATATGTGTGTAATACCGCTCGATATCTTCTGGTTTGTACGGTGTGCCGTACGCCATGACAAGTAGTCCGACTGTTTTCATGATTCGTTGCCTCCCATTTTTTCGCGTGAGTAGTCGTGAATGAATGCCGTCAATTTGACGAGGACGGCCGGGTCGACTTCAGGGAACACCCCATGTCCCAAGTTGAAGACGTATCCTGGCTGTTTCATTCCTTCATCTAAAATTTCCTTAACCTTCTCTTCGATGACCGGCCATGGAGCTAACAAGAACGACGGGTCTAGGTTTCCTTGAACCGCCTTTGTGATGCCACGGTCCCGTGCTTCCTGTACCGACAGGCGCCAGTCAAGCCCGACCACATCAAGTGGAAGGTCGTGCCATTCCTCGATTTGATGGCTCGCTCCGACACCGTGCATGATGAGTGGAATGTCGAGTGAACGTAGTTCTTTAAAGATACGCTCCGTCGTCGGTTTGATGTAACGTGCATAATCTTTGCGGCTGAGCGTCCCGACCCACGAATCAAACAATTGGAACGCTTGAATGCCGGCATCCGCTTGCGCCTTCGCATACGTGATGACCATGTCGCCGAGTTTTTCCATCAATGCATTCCATACATCCGGTTCTGCATACATGAGTGCTTTCGTACGATGGTAGTTCCGCGACGGTCCCCCTTCGATCATATAGCTCGCCAATGTGAACGGTGCGCCTGAGAAGCCGATAAGCGGAACTTCTAGTCGTTCCCGTAGTAGACGAATCGTGTCAAAGACGTATGAGATATCTTCCGGGTTTAACGGTTTCAAACGTTCCACATCTTCCATCGTTCGATATGGATTGTCGATGACCGGGCCAATCCCGCTCTTGATCTCGACGTCGACTCCCATAGACGGAAGTGGCGTCATGATGTCCTTATATAGAATGGCCGCGTCGACTCCGAGTTGTTTCACCGGAAGTTCCGTGACATATGCACAAAGTTCAGGATCATGCGTGATCTCGAATAGTGACCTCGTCTTTTTAATCTCTCGATATTCCGGTTGGTAGCGTCCGGCTTGGCGCATGTACCATACAGGTACATAATCTGTCGCCTCTCCTTTAAACGCTTTTAAAATAGTATCGTTCATACGTCGCGTCATTCCCCTCTAAATTTCTCCTACACTCTTTATTCTCGTGTTTGTGAACTCAAAAACATTATACAGAAATTAATTAGAATTATGCTAATGTGAAGCATTTTCATTGTGTTTTCTTTGTGTCATTTTTTTGTCGGAAATGTTCGGAAGGCAGAATTCAATTGACCTCGAATCAAATCATCCCGCTGTTTTGTCGACAATCGTCGTTCTCGTTCCTTAATATCTTGAATTCGCCATCCATCCTCTAGTTTAGTTGCCACTTCGACCAAACGTTCCACGTCATGAAAAGAATATTTACGTGAACCACCTTTTGTCCGTTCCGGAAAGACGAGACCTTTTGCTTCATAATACCGGACTTGACGCTCCGAAAGTCCCGTCAATTCAGTCACAACGCCAATCCCGATCACTTTCTTCGATTTATAGTCCATTCAGCCTCGCCTCCTTAATAAAAAAAACTATGTCAGATAATCTGACAAAATGCAATCCAGCATGAATTTTTCGTTTTACACTGAAGTCAACTTTTGGAAAGCACCTAAGAAAAAGGAGGGCATGAACATGGAAGACATTCTCTATTATATGGACACGCTGTATGTACTCATCGCTGCATTGCTCGTATTGACGATGCAATTAGGTTTCGGATTACTCGAGACAGGGACGCTTCGGGCGAAGAACGCCGGTCACGTCGCGGTCAAACAAATTATCAGCCTCTCTGTGGCGGCACTCGCTTTTTGGGCGGTCGGGTTCGGTCTCTCGTTCGGTGACGGGACAACTTGGTTTGGAACAGAAGGATTCTTCTTAAGCGGATCGTTCACAAGCCTCGACTGGGCGAACGTCTCCATCGACGTCAAATTCTTATTCCAGTTATCATTCGTTGCAGTTTCTCTCGCCATCGCGTGGGGTGGATTTGCGGAACGGGCTAAGCTTTCTGCCTACGTTCTGTTCGGTATCTTCTTCGTTGCCATCCTCTATCCAATCGTCGCTCGCTCAGTATGGGCTGGTGGAATGCTCGGATCAATGGGGATGCAAGACTTCGCAGGTTCGGCGGTCGTTCACCTTCAAGGTGGGATGGCGGCTCTCATGGCAACAATCATTTTGAAACCACGTCGTAAGACGGAATCACTCGCTGGTCATAACCATGTGTTAACAGTCGTGGGTGGTCTCGTCCTCTGGCTTTGCTGGTTCGGCTTTAACGCCGGTTCGACAATGTCGGTCGCTGACGGATTCTTCGGTTACGTCGCATTGACAACAATGCTCGCCACAGCAGCTGGTGCGCTCGGTGCTCTGGCCATCGTCATGCTCCATCGGAAGACGGCAGATATCCCGACAATCGTCAACGGAGTACTCGGGGCGCTCGTCGCCATCACGGCAGCATGTGCGTTCGTCGAACCGTGGGCAGCCGTCGTCATCGGGGCACTCGCATCGGTCGCAACATATGGAACGAGCATCTTGATGGCGAAGTATGTGGATGACCCGCTCTGCGCCTTCTCCGTACACGGAGTCGCAGGAATCATCGGAACACTCGCACTCGGCTTCTTCGCATCGCCTCGACTCGTTGAGATCACAGGGATCGGTTCTGCCGGACTCTTCTACGGTGGCGGATTGACACAGCTCGGTGTACAGACACTCGGTGTGGTGATCGCGATGGTCATCGCCGGCGGTGGAAGTTACGCCTTCTTGAAACTTCTCGATGTCACAATCGGACTCCGTGTCACAGAAGAACAAGAAGATGTCGGCCTCGACATCGCAGAACATGGTGTATCGGCATACGGTGAAGTCGAAGAAACAACCGAGAAACCAGGACGCCTACCGAAGATTCTCGGTTCGAGCGTATCGGTCATGTCACCTAAAAAATAATCTACTCACGTGAGAAGGACATCCCGCACAGGATGTCCTTCTTTTTAATTCAATCGACTCAAGTAATAGCGTGTGACCATGACAGACAAGACCAATCCGACCGCCGCATCCCATGTGGCACCAAAAGCGACAGATGCAATCACTAGAGCGACGGACTGGATGACGAGCAGTCGCATCGCCCACCACGAATACCCTGCGATTCGCTCATCGCGTGTAATCGGTAGCCAGGAAACGATGGAAATCGCTTCTAACCGTTTAAATAAAGGAACGAGCTGTAACGCGGTCAAGCCTACAAAGAGTGGCGTAACCAAGCCGACGTACCATCCTCCCGACATCCACATGACAATGAGCGCCACTACGGTCAAACGCAGAATTAAATCAAGTGAGTCGTTCGAACGGAGAATACGAAGTCCGTACACGTAACGTGAAGCGTCCACGCGCCGTAGGACCCGATTTTCTAGAAGCCGCGTCAACACGCGGCGCTCTCGAACCTCTTCTTTCAAGGTCGGCAAATCGACGAACCAGCTGATGACTCGTTCAAACTGAGCCCGACTCTTCTCCTCAAGCACCAACCAGTGTAAGAGCGGGATGCGCTCGTTTCGTTTCACATGTAAGAAAACGAACGGCATGAACGCGGGCACCCATGCCCACGCTGTCCAATCCATTAGAAGACAAGCGCCGCTCACGAGCGCAAACGGTAGGATTGTCCATTCACGCACGCCTTCCACTTTTGCCAAACGGCCTGCAGCTGACAACATGACCATCGTCACGACGAAAGATAACACTTCAATACTCGAATAACTCTCTGTCCGTACGAGGAGCGGAAGTAAAACGAGCAGGACGAGCAATCCACGTAGTGCAGCAAAAACAAGATTAAATAAACGCACCCCGATCATATAGAAACGAATATCTCCTAACTCTGGAAGTAAAAACACTTGATCCGCCTCCTGGACGAATGTTCGCGGGCGATGACCGAGCGGCATGATTAAAAGGACCGCCGCAGCAATCCACGTCCCGGGGAATGTCCCATCGATTCGTTCTAAGAAGCTATTGTAGACGAACGCCCCGTAAATCAAGGTGAAATAGAGCGTGAACAGCAGTCCTCCGTTTGCAACGTAGCGACTGTACTTGACGACCTCTTCCATCCAGGTCCCGAGCCTTGCTGTAAATCGATTCATGACGACCGTTCCTCCGACGCGATTGCTTCTACATATATGTCATCAAGTGTCGCATCAGGTGACAATCGATACACGTCACGCAATTCCGCCGCTGTTCCGCTTGCGATGACGACTCCTTGATGGAGGAAGACGAATCGGTCGCAGTGCCGCTCTGCCGTTTCGAGGATATGGGTGGACATTAAAATCGCACAGTCTTGTTTATATTCATCAAACAACTGAAGCAATTGACGAATCGCTAGTGGGTCGAGACCGACAAATGGTTCATCAACAATCAAGAGCGGCGTTTTCGTCACGAGCGCACACAAAATCATCGCTTTTTGACGCATCCCTTTTGAAAAGACGGAAGGGAACCAGGCGAGTTGTTTTTCCATTCGCATCTCTTTCGCCAAACGTTTCGTACGCGCAGCCAACTCTTCCGGATTCACATCGTACGCCTTCCCCATCAATTCAATATGTTCTTGCAAGGTTAACGTCTCATACAATATCGGTGTTTCCGGTATGTAACTTACTTTCTTACGATAGTTCTTTTCAGAAGAATTTAATGTCTCACCATCAATTTCGATTTTTCCGGAGAGGGGTGACAATAATCCCAAAATGTGTTTGATCGTCGTCGATTTTCCAGCTCCGTTTAGCCCTATCAACCCAACGAGCTCCCCTTTTTTTACTTCAAACGAAATGTCATGCAAAACTTGTTTACCGAGATATCCGCCGTTCAATCGATCGACGTGCAGCATGAAAACCACACCTTTCATTTTCAACTTTTTTTCGTGGTATATGTTTTAAATGTTGTCACATGGGAATAATCTGAACTGTAAGGCATTTTAAAATTTATATCAATACTTCCATTGTTCCACAAAATCGTTGTAAAGAACAATGGGCAAAAAGAGGAAGGAGAAATGAATGATGGGGTTTATTCTTTATTTGATTATCGGGGGTATCATCGGTTGGTTAGCAGGATTAATTTTAGGTAAGGACGTACCAGGTGGAATCATTGGTAACATCATCGCGGGGATTATCGGTGCATGGTTGGGTGGACTTATCTTTGGTGACTTCGGGCCAATCGTTGCGGATATCGCGATTATTCCGGCTCTAATCGGTGCAATTATCCTGATCTTGATTGTATCGTTCGTTATGAAATCAATGCGTAAAAAATAAGATTATGTATCGGAGGGGCTTCCATTATGGAATGTCCCTCTTTTTTCATTGAATCAGTAAATACATCGCGTCGTTCTTTTCGATAAACTGTTTCTCGGTTTCAAGACCAAAGAACGTAAAGAATGATTCGAAGAACGATTGACCGTAATCCCACTCTGTTCCGAGTGGGTGTTCCGATTTCGCTTTCGGTTCACCGAGGAGGGCAATCAAATCATCCGGTCGTTTATCGAGGTCGACCCGAATCGATTCCACTTCCTCATCTTTAAACGCGACAGCCAATCGCTCATAGTCCCATTTTCCTTCACGCTTTCCAGCCGGTTCACCAAGCGTTTCTTGAACTTGCTGACTCGACTGCCCAATTAAAGAATCGACCGTTTCGAGTGAGTGACCCGTTTGCGCCTCCACTTCAATTTCAATCAACTCAGCCCGCTTCAAATCAAATTGTCCGGCAATAGCTTCGCTCGACTCAGGCATAAGGGCATACTCAATGGATTTAGAAGATATCAATTGAATCGTTTCGGTTTCCGTGACCGTCTCTCCATTTGTCACCGCTACCGCTTTGACATCATATTGTCCCGGCATCTGTTCAAACGATAACGTATCATCGGCTTCATCAATCCGTCCTACCTGTTGTCCATCAATCCAAATATTCGTCAATGGTACATCCGAGGTCACATCAATCCGTTGTGGGAGTAGTTCAATCCGATAGTCAGAAAAGCCATACCGTCCTTCCCCCGTGTCGATCAAACGAAATAATCCGTCCGCCTCCATACCCGACGTTCGGTTGGCTCGGTCTTTCGCAACTTCTGCGATAGCCTCTCCTCGAATGGACTTTTCATCGTTCAACCACCCCATGAATCGTAGAGCCTCCGCTCTCGATAAAGGTTCTCCAAGATATTCGACTTTCTCCTCAAAAAAGGTACGGTCTTCTTCCAATAAGGCCTCTTTGAATGCGACGTGAATTTTATCTTGTTCTGCCGCCGGCTTGTATGCATATATATAGAAAACAATGGCTCCAACTAGAATCGTGAAACTAGAGATCAAAAGAAAGACTTTCGGACTCCGCTCTTTTTTTCTACTTCTCGTATAGGGCATGTGCTCACCTCCTTTGCGCTCACTTATCTTCATTATAGAAGGAATCCATCTCGCTTCCTATCGTTCTTGCGCCCGAACTTCCGTGTTATGATGGAACAGAAACGACATTTAAGAATGGAGGAATGAAGATGCATACAGATCCGACCTGTATCTTTTGTAAAATTGCAAAACAAGAAATCCCATCCTATCGGGTATATGAAGACGAAGCGGTCGTCGCTTTCCTCGACCTTTCTCAAGTGACGAAAGGACACACGCTCGTCATCCCAAAACATCATGCGAAAAACGTATATGAATTGCCGGAAGACGTGGCGGCAGATGTCTTTAAACGCGTCCCGACCATCGCCAAAGCGATTCAACGTGAAACGGGTGCCATCGGAATGAACGTCTTATCGAATGCCGAAGAAGTTGCCGGACAAACGGTGTACCACTTCCATATCCATTTGATTCCGCGCTTTGGACACGAGGATGGATTTGGTGCGAAGTGGATCACGCAAAACGACGCCTTCACGTCGGAAGAACTCACTACCCTTGCATCGAACATTCATGCCCACGTATAAACAGACAGAGACCCGTCGACGACGGGTCTCATTTATGATTGATTGATTGAATCACGGTGGCGTTTTCGTTCCTCTTCCAATTGAGCACGCTCGACCTGAAGCTTAATTGCCACTTCGTATAGCTGTTGACGCGTCTTGACAGATGTCGCTTGTTCAAATTCTTTTCGTAATTTCGTTAGACGGGCATCTATTTCAAGCATCCGCTTTTCTCGCATCGATTCTTCACGTGCCTGTTCCGTTTGCTTCGACGCCTCGTATCCCGCCTCTAGTGTATTCATAATGGATTCGGCCCAAGTGTCATCTCCCAGTCGTTTCGCAGCGAGATACAGGTCAAGCATGTCATCTACCCAACGCTTCGCTTTCTCCACTGAGGATCACCTTCCTTTACCTGTATTTTAAAATAAAATGATTTTTCGGTCAAAAATGAATGTTCTGAAAAATTTTATTTGCGATATAGGTTTTTAATCACTCTTTTTTGGTAAAATAATATGAAAAGAATGTAATTCTGATTATCCGAGCTTGAGGAGGGGAATGAATTGTCGAGTCGCCAACGTCGAGATTGGATTGCTTTCGGCTTTGTTTTAGCATTTTTAGGAGTCGCCACAGTGAAGAAATTGGCGCGAGGAACTGCAAATGATGCCGCTGCTCAACAACATCGAGCATCCACAATCACTACGCTAAAAGAACAATTTGGGAATGTGGCGAAACATGCATCGCAGGTTGCCGCCGCAGGAAAACTGCAAGGAAAAGAATTGACTGACCAAGTGAAAGCCGAAGTCGAACGCTATCAACAAGACATTCAGCCTTCAGTCGAGCGCATCCAAGGGAACCTTCAGGAACTCTCGAACGTACAGTCTGCTATGACTGACAAAACCGTCAATCAAACACAGTGAGTGTTTGAGGTCATCGTCCGTCGATTATATTTGACTTTTTATCCGGAAAGGATGGATCGAGATGGAACACGAAAAAGAATTCACTGGCCCTGAGGCCATGCTCTATAGCCACAAAATCATTCAATTGAGTAAAGCTTTGTGGAAAACCGTCGAAAAAGACTGGCAAAACTGGATCAAACCGTTCGACTTGAATATCAATGAACATCATATCTTATGGATTGCCCACGCTTTAGGCGGTGCATCGATTTCAGAAATTGCGAAATATGGCGTCATGCACGTCTCGACTGCTTTCAACTTCTCGAAGAAGTTAGAAGATCGTGGATTACTTACGTTTTCTAAAAAAGAGACGGACAAACGAAACACGTACGTTCAATTGACACCTGAAGGCGAATCGTTATTACTCGAAACGATTCACGCCTTCGACCCAGAAGGGAACGGTGTATTCCGTGCTTCCCTTCCGCTCCAAGAACTGTATGGAAAGTTCCCTGACTTAACAGATATGACGGCTATCGTGCGTCGCTTGTACGGGGATAACTTTATGGATATCTTTGCGGAAACGTCAAAAATGATCACAGAAGAGGCAGGCAGACGCCCTGATGAGGATGAACTCAGTCAAGAAGCCTGACCTGCCGATAAAGTGGTTTTGTGACGTCTAACTCGATTCCTTGTCGGACACATGCCTCAAGAATCGTTTTGACGTCAAGTCTCACATCTAACATACCTGCAAAATGGACGAGCAATGGTTCTATGGACGTGTATCCGTAACGCAATTGCTCGTTTTGCTGTGCCCGAATCTCCTCAAGCAATTGATAAAATGACTCGACTTCTTGTTTCGTCAAATTCGCTCGAATCACCTCATATTCGAACGGACGGTCTGTCCAATCGACAATCTCGAGTAAGATCTTCATCTGATAGGCTAAATGCTCAACCTTCTCCTCTAGTGACACTTCCCTCACCCCATCATTTCACATTCTATTTCATCATTATACGACAGGATTGTGTGCTATGATACTGTACAGACAAGAGAACAGCTGTCATGATTAGGAAAATGTGATATAGTCGGACTTAGAAACTTTAAAGAATTATTAGGGGTGGAATACATGTCAAACGGAATGACGAACGAACCAAAAAAGCAAGATAAAAAATTCTCAACTGGCGCACTCGTCGGTGCATCTGCAATCGCACTCATTATCGGTGCTGGCGGTACGTATGCGGCAACGAACGCAGGCGGCGGAGAGTCAGATAATTCAGCAGTCGTCACATACAAAGGTGGCGAAATCACACGCGGTGAAATCGCGGATATGAGCTATGATCGCATGGTGCCACAACTCGCATTCCAAGAGACGATGAATGCACTTCTTGAAAAAGAATACGGTGACCAAGTCGACCAAGAAAAAGTAGACGAAGAGTTCAGCAAGACAGAAGAACAGTTCAACTCAGAAGAAGAGTTCGAACAAGCGATTCAACAAGCCGGTATGAGCGGTACGGAAGAGTTTAAAGAAGCGCTTCGCGGACAAATGCTCGTTGACGCTGCGAAATCGAAACTTGTCGATGTGACCGATGAAGAAATCGAAGCACAATTCGCAAAAGAGAACGTGGAAGTGGAAGCTAGCCACATCCTCGTTGAAACTGAAGAAGAGGCACAAGACATCATCAAAGAGTTGAATGACGGTGCAGACTTCGCTGAACTTGCGAAAGAAAAGTCAACGGACACTGGTTCAGGTGAAAAAGGTGGAGAACTCGGTTTCTTCTCTGCTGGCGCGATGGTACCTGAATTCGAAGAGTACGCATTCAAAGAAGATGTCGTTGGTAAAATCTCCGAGCCGGTTCAATCTCAGTTCGGTTTCCATGTCATCAAAGTGACAGACCGTAAAGAGAAAGACTTGAAACTCGAAGACGAGAAAGATCGTATTCGTGAAGAATTGGCAGCTGAAAAATCAGCTTCTGTCGATGCGAACAAAATTTACGCTGAGTTGATTGAAAAATACAACGTTGACGTAAAAGATGCAAAAGCAGAACAACAATTTGACGCTGTTAAAGAAGCGATTAAAAACGCAGACGAGTCTTCAGAAGAACCTGCAGCAGAATCAACTGAACAGTAATCACAAAGGGGCACTCCAGCAATGGAGTACCCCTTTTTCGTTGGTCACCTGTTATAAATTCGGGCGATAGAAAGCACGGTTATCGAGAGCCATGACACGCTCCGTGAACGTTCCGGGCTCGACCCCTTCATACGCTTTCTCAAACATGTTCATGCGCGCATCAATATTATCAATGAAGAATAACATCTCCGCTTCAGGTAATTGTGGCGCATTCGCAGATCCCCATTCCGGCTTCCCGTGATGGCTTAAGACGAGATGTTGCAACAATGTCGTCACTTCGCGGTCCGTTCCAAGTTCCCGTGACACAACTTCAAGTTCCGATGCCATAAGTGACAAATGACCGAGTAATTTTCCTTCGAGTGTGTATTCTGGCGTAATCGCATCAGACAATTCGATGACTTTCGCCAAATCATGCAAAATCACACCCGCAATCAAAAGATCACGATTCAAGGATGGATACAGTTCACACATCGTATCCGCGAGCTTCAACATCGACATCACATGAAATGCCAGTCCCGAATAGACCGCGTGATGATGTCGAACGGCAGCCGGATACGTGAAGTATGCCTCTTCATGACGATTGACGACTTCCTCGACAAGACGGCGAATCTCATCGTGTTGAAGTGACGTGATGAATCCACGAATCGTCGTCTCGAGCTCTGACTTCGGAATCGGAGCCGATCGGACGTACGGTGCGATGTCTATTTCCTGCTCGATGATTGAAATTTGTTTTAGTTTCAACTGGGTGCGCCCCCGATAGTCCATCACTTCCCCTGCCGCATGGACGATTTTTTTCGTCGCATACTTCTCAGTATCGGCACTATCCCATAATTTCGTCTCGATTTCGCCACTCTCGTCGCAAAGGATTAATGTTAAATAAGGTTTTCCGTTCCCGGCAAGTCCCTTATAGGATTGTTTGATCATGACATATTGGTCTAGCGTGTCGCCCACTTTGAGCTGACCGATTTTTGTCGTCAATGAAAGCACCTCTCTCTTATTCAATACCTTCATCTTAACGAAACTTTGCGATAGATGCCAACATTCCTGACAATTTGGGAATACTATCAATATAGTGAATTGGAGGAATGATTGATGGAATGGGATTGGTATACACGACCAGAAGATTATGTTCATGTGGATCAACAATACGCTCGAGCCTATACGTATTGGCTTGAACAATTGACGACCTCAAATGTGACAAAAATTGTCGTCGAGAACGGCTATATGTACGGCTCACTCACGCTCGACTATGAGCAGTTAGAGCGTGAACCACAAAAAATTGGACACTACTTCATCGGCCCTGATTTTTTATGGACAATCGGTTTTGATGATTTGCATCACGAATCGGTACTCGCCAAAGAATGTGACTCTTCAATCGAAGCGTTTTATGAGTTGCTCGCTGAACGAATGAACAACTATTTCCACGGGATTGATGAATTTGAAGAACGGCTTCTCATTTCGCAACGCGAGATGACGGGACAAGTACCTGCCACGTTCATGAATGAGATTTTCGGTCTCCGCAGTGAGATCGAACGATGGTCGGATACCGTCACCCCTTACAAAGAGCTTGTCATGGCGGGACGTGAGGCGTTTTTAACGATTGATTTACAGCAGTTGAAATCGTATCAACTTTCCGATTATCGAGTCAGTCGATTACTGACACTCATCAATCATTATCAAGAAGACGTGATTGCGATGACAGACCTCGCCTCCACCCTCTCGAACTTTCGAGGGAACGAAATCATGAAGGCACTAACCGTCTTCACCGCGCTGACGACTCCCGTCGTTGCATTCGGTGCGGTTTGGGGAATGAACTTTAAACATATGCCTGAACTGGAATGGCCGCTCGGGTATGGGTTCGCCTGGCTCATGATTCTTCTCTTCACGCTCATCATCCAAGTGTGGCTGAAGCGGAAGAATTGGATTGGGTCGCTGCTACAATTTCCGAATCAGACGACTTCGACGAAAAACCGAACAAAACAAAATGCTAAAAAAACGAACAAAAGTTCGTTATAATGAAAGAAAAGTGATTCACACAAGAAAGGTGATGTTATGGAACGACTCATCATTCATGTGGACATGGACGCATTTTATGCCTCTGTCGAACAGCGTGACCGTCCTAACTTACGAGGGAAGCCCGTCATCGTCGGAGGTCCACCTCACAGCCGTGGGGTTGTCGCGACCTGTTCCTATGAGGCGAGGAAATATGGCGTACACAGCGCGATGTCATCACGTCGCGCTTTTGCCTTGTGTCCCCATGCGACGTTTGTCAAACCACGGTTTCAAGCCTATCGCGAAGTCAGCGCACAAGTCATGGCAATCTTTAAATCGGTCACGCCGCTCGTCGAACCACTCTCGCTCGATGAGGCCTATCTCGACGTGACAGAGAATACGTTATTGAGCTCATCTGGACCCTTTATCGCCCGATATATTTTAGGCGAGATTAAGCGTCGCACCGGGCTCACCGCGTCTGCCGGTGTCGCACCATCAAAATTCGTCGCGAAAATCGCTTCAGGATTTGAGAAACCAAATGGACTCACCGTCGTCCCGCTCGATGAAGTGGTAGCCTTTCTGGCCCCCCTCTCCATCGAAGCCATGCATGGAGTTGGAAAAGTGACCGCACAAACGCTTTATAAGAGTGGTTACTACACAATCGGTGACTTACAGTCAGCTCGTCCCGAACAGTTGAAAGCCATCTTTGGACACGATCGTGGGCAACAACTCTATGAACTGGCACACGGACGTGATACGCGTCCTGTCGTCGCCACGCGAGAGCGTAAGTCTATTGGGTCAGAGACGACGTTCGCATTTGATATCGATGACCCGGAAGAAGTGTTCGAACGGGTCATCCCAGAGATGGAGGACGTATTGCGTCAGCTCGATCGCCGCGAATTGAGCTGTCAAACGGTCACCATCAAAATAAAGACGAGCGAGTTTCAAGCTCGGAGTCATCAAATCAAATTAAACCACCCGACGCATGACCATGATGAGATTAGACGACTTGCCAGACGTCTTTTCGACGAGATGAACGTCATCGAGCCCGTCCGTTTGATCGGATTGACCGTATCCGATTTGATTACCCGAACTGAATCGACACGACAGCTGACATTCGACGAACTGACAAAACCTTCTCTTGAAGAATGAATGACCATTCATTAAAATGAAGAAAAGGGGGTCGTGTGAATGGAAACATACACGGTGACAGGATTTGAAAATGATGGCACGCTCGTATTAAATGAAATGTTCGAAGCGAACGACGATCAGTCAGCCAAACAACAAGGACTCGACATGCTTCGTGCTGCTGGACATGAGCATAAAGGGGCACGTATCGTACGACGGGGGCAACTCATCTATTTCGAACGTTGCAAATTACCGGGGAAATTGAAAGGGACGGCATCTTAACAAAAGTAGACCAGGACAATGATTGTCTTGGTCTACTTTTTCATTCACCATATTTTTCATTCCACGCATCCTGCCATTCTTGAAGATCGGGGTGAATATCCTCAAGCGATTCTCCGCTCAAACTATACCCGTTCCCTAAACCTGATCCGTCTGTCACGGGGAATGATGTTCCGCCGATGACCTTTCCATCCACGATCATTACCGAGACAGCAGTCTGACCGGCGGGAGATTGCTCACCAATCGGATGATCTTTCACCGTAAAGTTTTCGTAGTAGATGGTCTTACCCACGTATTCATCCGGTGATACGGTTTGTAGTCCCCAAACGTTCCGTTCACGATCCTCTGCCAGTTCCTCTAAGGTTAAAGTACTCGTATGCTCTCCTTCAAAAGAAACGATCGAGTACTGTTGCTCCTCGAGATACGCTTCGGCCACCTTCCCGCTCTGCGTCATCTCAGGTTCTGGTTCCGTCCCCACTTCTTTCCCACATGCCACAAGAAAGAGACAGAAGAAAACCAATATCCATTTTTTCATCATCGCCCGCCCTTTCATTTGCTGATACGTCTATTTTCGATACTCGTCCCCAAACCTCCTATTCAAAATGGGAAGAGGATGAGAATCATCAAAATTCCTACGATTCCCGTGATGAGTTGTAACGGCACACCGACTTTGATAAAATCCATGAACCGATAGTTGCCGATACTAAAGACCATCGCATTTGTCGGAGATCCGAACGGGGTCATAAAAGCGAGTGATGCCGAGATGGCGACCGCAACGACGAATGGAACCGGACTGACAGTCATCGATTCGGCGAGTGCAATCGCTAAGGGGACAAACAAAATAGCGGTCGCTGTATTCGAGATGATTTGACTAAGGAGCATGGTCGAGACGAATAAGACGACGAGTACCCATATAGGACCAAAGTCGGCAAACGTCCTTTCAATCCATTCAACGACCCATCCCATGATTCCCACCTTTTCAAGCGCCGTTCCTACCGGGATCATGGCCGCAATCAAGACGAGCGAGGACCATTGAATAGATTGATAGGCGACGTCCATCTGTCGGACGGCCCCACTCAACACCATCGCTAGCGCAGCCATCCATACGGCAACGGTCGGATCGACCCATTCGAATATGAACATGAGCAACAACATGAGCATGATGATGCCTGCTGCAAGCTGATGACGCCCCGATACGACTCGATTGGCTACCTCGGTCACCCGTTCATTTGATAACAGGTCATGTGTCTCTCGTTCCATCCGCTCTAAATCATCCCATGTCCCCTGTACCATCAACATGTCTCCTTGCTTCAACGGGGTGTCTGTCAATCGCACGTGTGCAATCTCTTCTTGTGGTCGGATGACTTTTAAGACATTGACATGAAATTGATTACGTAACTGACTCTCACCGATACGCTTCCCGATTAATCGACTCACCCCTGGGACCGTGAACAGGAGAACCCCTCCGGTTTGATCATCTACACGGGTGGCCTCAATCGGTTCAAATGGTATCTGTTCTTTTTCAGAAAAGTTCCGAACGTGCCGTTCCTCACCGCTGACAAGTAATTCCCCCGCACGTAGTACGGTGTCCGCATGAGCCGTCTTATGATGATGCCGTCCATGAACTCGTTCCTTCAAGACTATAACCCCTTCATGAGACCATGAAAGGTCACGTAACTGTTTCCCAATTAACGGATGACTCTTTGCAATCGACATCACATAGACGTTTGGACGCAATGGCTCACTCATCTCCGTCTTCAACCACTGTTTCGCCCCACCTTGATGGAGTAAGCGATTCCCGATTAGACGGAAATAGATCAGTCCAATCACCATCACGACCAGACCAATTGGAAACAATGAAAAGAATCCGAGCGGTTCATCCACGAGGCCGCGGAGTGCTTCTGCCGCAACGAGATTGGGAGGTGTCCCAATCAGTGTCATCGTTCCACCGATGCTTGAAAAAAAGGCGAGTGGCATGAGATAAGAATCCGTAGATTGTTGGATTTTTCGTGCCATTACCATCACAACGGGAATGAGCAAGGCGACGGTCCCCGTATTGGACATGACACTCGACAAGAGCGTCACCGTCAACATAAACAGGTAGAATAAACGCGTCGCATTCCCGCCCGCGTATGGAATAAGTAAAGATGCCAACCGTTCCGCCAAACCAGAATGAAACAATCCCGCTCCGACCACGAACAGTCCGGCAATCATCAAGACGACCGGATTGGAGAAACCAGCCATCGCCTCACCTGGGGTCAATTGTTGTGTGAGCACGAGGCAAACGAGTCCAATCAATGCCACTAAGTCCGCCCGTAACCATCCTGCTATGAAAAAGAAAATCATCCCTAAAAGGATTATCACCGTGATCATGCTGATTCACCCTTTCGCTATTGTCACAATTTCATTATAACCCACTTTATGTAAGCGCTTACTTAAAGCGTGTGACAATCTCATCAACAAAAAAACGGATGGCTCTAAAGCCATCCGCACATCATTTGTTATTGAACTTCGTTTTCGTTCACCATCGGGGCATAAAGCTCCTCGAGTGGTTTCATGATGATTTTCGTCACTTCTGTAACGAGTTGGTGCATGCGTTGCTCTTCTTGCATGAGCTCCATGATCAATTCGTTCTGTTGAACGTTCATCATTTTCGTTTGCGCATCCATCATTTCCTGCTCAGAGATTTCCTCTCCTTGCATCTGCTTTTGTTGAAGCGTCATTTGGATGTTACGGAAGTCAGCGAACAACTGGTTCGCTTCCGCATCCGCATTGACACGATCGTATAAAGAAGAGAGTGTTGTGAACTCTTCAGAATCGCGAAGTGCTTTCTCCAATTGGTAAGCTTGGTCGTACAAGTTTGTTTGTGACATGTAACGTCCTCCTAAATGCTATTAGGGCATAGAGCCATCACAAGATGGCAATCAACCCTTGAATCAACCCAATCATACCACCTAACAGCGCACCAAGCCATGTTATTGCCCGAAACTCTCGTTTCGAAATCGATAAGACGATCTCTTCAAGGTACGACGTGTCGAGTGATTGGACCTGCTCTTGCACAATCTTATCAATCTTTAATCGGTCCATGATCGTCTCCATTTGGTTCGTGAAGCGCTCAATGACAAGCGTGACACCTTGTGGAACAAGTTCGTCGACAACGCGGGATTCGACGGACTGTGTATATGACGAGACCGGACGATCCAATAATTGTCCAATCGGCAAACGAGATACGATTTGATCTGTGATGCCATCGATGAGTCTTGCTTCGAGTCGGTCATCGATTAACGTATCGACCGTCTTCTCACTGAATCGCTCAAATTCTCGCGTGATCATCGTCGTCATTCCGTCACGGGTCGATTGACCACGTAAGATGTTGACGATTTCTGGTCGAACCATCTCGACAAAGTTCATATTTTGAATGAATCCTGCGATAAACCCGAGACGACGCTGGACGAACGAGTCAACCATGTGACGTAGTTGCGCCTCACCTTCCGGAGAATAGAAATATTCTTCTGATTTGACGAGAAGCGCCTCAACGACTTCAGGAATGACTACTCGTACACGGTCCATCCCTTCTTCTCCAAGTAATTCAAACAGCTTCCGTTCTTTCACTTCAGCCATGACGCTCGATAACTCGTCACGTAGTTTGTCATCTGCTAACGTGAGGAATCGTGCCTCTGCGTTCGGATAGAGAGGTTCCAACAACTCTCGAACCGTCTTATCCGAGCGTAACATCGTCTGAACCTCTTGTTGCGCAAAGTGCGTAATATGCGTCGTCACTTGGTCATCTAGCAATCGCTTCCGCATACCCTCTGGTGTCAATAAGTGTTTGACGACCGTCTTCCCTAGACTAGATGCCAGTTCATCTCGACGTTTCGGAATGAGTCCTGGTGTAAAAGGAATCCGGAATGAACCGATGTATTTCGGTTCATGTGGTCGGAACAACATCTTGATGGCGAGAAAGTTGGTCACGCCCCCGATGGTCGCCCCAATCAATATCATGAGTAAAATCTTTAATAACCCGTCCAAACTGCAAGCCTCCGATCTGAAATATGATACATTGTTGTTGAGGTGATAGTATTGAATACGTTTGATCGTATTAAATCGATTTTTCCGACTGCTGTCCATCGGTCGGAAGATGCATCTGGTGACCTTGATTGGTTCGAGACGCAAGATGGTACCCTATTCGGACTCCCCGCGTTCGAATTGAGCGAACGCGAACAAAAGCTGTTGGCGATGTGGGCGACGCCAATCCTTCAATCAGACCCCCATCAACGAAAATGGCAAGCAACACTTCAAGATGAGACGTTTCGTTTTGAGCAACCGTTTCGGCTCATCTCTCTTTCTCTCCAAGAAGCAGAAGAAGAATCGTTCGAATCCTTCGTCAATATCGTCCGTGACTTTATGCCGCATGCCGAGGTCATCTTGATGTCGACACGACATATCGAGCTAATTGAGCAAAGCCCATTCGTCGATCTTCAGGAGTTTGAGGACGTATTGCGGGCCATTGCAAGTGACTGTTTCATCGAGGCACATGCTGTCTATAGCGAACGTCCACAAGGTTCGCTTGCCCATGTGTATCGTCAACATCAATTGCTCATGCCATACGCACGTATGTCTACTAAAACTTACCCTGCTAGTCAATTATTATACCATTATTTACTACAACAGGACTCAATAGAGCGGATGCACCTCACTGCGCCGCTGATGCAAATGCTCGATTTGTCGACGATCGAACTATTAGAGGCGTTGTTTCGTCACTCGTTAAATGTCTCCCATACCGCCAAAGCACTGTTCATGCATCGAAACACGCTAAATTATCGGCTCGATCGCCTGTTTGAGACGACCGGTTACGATGCTCGAACGTTCTATGACGCTAGCCTCCTTCAACTCATGGTCATGTTGCACAAATCCGATTAACGGTTTTTGTGCAACTTGTCCATATTCAATGCAAGCGGTTTCATCATATAATCGTTCTTGTAAGCGCTATTATATACACATAGATTCTTTAGGAGGCTAACGACATGGCAGAAATTCGTTTAGAACACATTGATAAAATTTACGATGGTGGCGTAAAAGCCGTCAGCGATTTCAACTTACACATCAAAGACCGTGAGTTCATCGTCTTCGTCGGACCGTCTGGTTGCGGAAAATCGACAACACTTCGTATGATCGCAGGACTTGAAGAGATTTCAAACGGAGACTTTATCATTGACGGGAAACGAATGAACGATGTCGCTCCTAAAGATCGTGATATCGCCATGGTCTTCCAAAACTACGCACTTTATCCGCACATGAGCGTCTACGACAACATGGCGTTCGGGTTGAAGCTCCGTAAGTTCCCAAAAGACGAGATCGATCGTCGCGTAAAAGACGCTGCCCGCATTCTCGGCTTGGAAGAATACCTCGAGCGTAAACCAAAAGCGCTCTCAGGTGGACAACGTCAGCGTGTTGCCATTGGTCGTGCGATTGTCCGTGACGCAAAAGTCTTCTTGATGGATGAGCCACTCTCAAACTTGGATGCGAAACTTCGTGTACAAATGCGTAAAGAGATCATCCAATTGCACAACCGCTTGGACACAACGACGATTTACGTTACCCATGACCAAACGGAAGCGATGACACTCGCTACACGAATCGTCATCTTGAAAGACGGAATCATTCAACAAGTCGGTTCGCCGAAAGAAGTATATGATCATCCAGACAACATCTTCGTCGCCGGCTTCATCGGTTCACCATCGATGAACTTCTTCCGCGGTACACTCGCAGAAGGCAAATTCATCACGAACGGTGAAGAAGTCAACGTACCAGAAGGAAAAATGAAGACGCTTCGTGATCGTGGCTATGTCGGAAAAGAGCTCGTCCTCGGAATTCGTCCGGAATCAATCCACGATGAGCCAATCTACATCGACTCACCAACGACACACACGTTCAAAGCGCACATCGACGTTGCTGAGCTCATGGGTTCTGAGTCTTACCTCTACGCTGAACTCGGTGGACAACAGTTCACAGCACGCGTTGACGGTCGCTCAAACATCCACATGGGTGACGATGTCGAACTCGCACTCGATATGACAAAAGCACACTTCTTCGACGGAGAGACAGAACAAGTCATCCGTTAAGGCATACAAAAAACCTCGATTCGTCTGAATCGAGGTTTTTTCTTATCGAATCGCGTAACGCTGTTCGAGTTTGTGTTGACCGGCTTGGATCAAGGTCGATAAAATCCAGTAGATCGACGCCGAGAACAAGAGCAACGGCATGACCAAATACGTCGTGGCCGCAATCTGGTCAGACACATACGTCAACTCCTGTACCGCGATGACCGTCCCGAGGGATGTCGACTTAATGATGTCGATGACCGAATTCGAGACAGGGGGGATGGCACGTGAGAGTGCCTGTGGGAAAATGATGTCTTTGAAACGTTTCATCTTCGGAATGCCGAGTGCGACACTTGCCTCCACTTGTCCTTTGTCGACCGAGTTGATGGCTGCTCGGAACGCTTCTGAGATATAGGCTGCGAAGTGGAAGCCTAATCCAAAGATGAGCGACTGCATCCCACTGAGTTGAACGAACCCGGTGAGCCCGACATATAAGATCAACAATTGAAGTAAGAGCGGTGTTCCACGGAAGAACGAAATGTACGTCCGTGTGAACAACCGTACGATTTTAATCGGACTACTATGAAGTAAAGCGATGATCAGACCGAGAGCCAAGGCGAGAAGAATCGACAGGGCACTGGCGATCAACGTGAGCTGGATGGCTTCAAGATAGGCCGAGCGGTTCTCTATGACGGTCGTGATCAGTTCATTCATTGACTGATATCCTCACCGAAGTACTTCTCACCGATTTCTTTCATCGTGCCGTCTTCTTTCATCTCTGTGAGCGCGTCGTTCAACTTATCAAGCACGTCGCTATCTTGACGTGTCATGAATCCAGCTTCACTTGTGTTGAAGATACCACCGACTGCTTTGACGTCATAACCTGTTTTTTCAAGTTCCGTCAAGATGAAGAGACGGTCGTTGAGGGCCGCGTCCAAACGACCGACTTCGAGGTCTTGAAGGACTTGGTTCGCACCTTTGTAGAATTTCACTTCAGCGCCAGCTTCTTCAGCCATTTGTGCATAAGCAGAACCTTGTGTCGATCCGACTACTTTTCCGTCAAGATCGTCGATCCCTTGGATGTCATTGTTGTCTGAACCAACGATGACTTGAGCTCCTGACACCGCGTACGGGTCAGAGAATGCATAGTTCTCTTTACGTTCCTTTGTGATGCTCATTTGGTTGGCAATCATGTCGATGCGTTCAGCGTCGAGTGCCGGGACAAGTCCTTTGAAGTCCATTGCTTCGTATTCCACTTTATAACCGGCACGTTCTGCCGCTTCGTTCAAGACGTCGATGTCATATCCAGTCAATTCACCTTTTTCTTTGTACGTGAATGGTGGGTATGTCGCTTCTGTTCCGACTGTGATGACCGCTTCGTCCGCCCCACTGTCAGTTTCGTTACCGCATGCTGCGAGAAGCCCGACTGAAGCTCCGATTGCGAGTACGCTCGTTAATGTCTTTTTCATAATAATTCCGCCTTTCCTATAATCCTTATATGATTACACGGTTTTAAACAATATCCTCATCATACTGGCGCGATGTCTTCATGTCAAACAAAAAACATCACCCTATTTCTAGAGTGATGTTCCTTATCAATCAATCGCTTTCGCTTGTTTCATAACATCCGCTTCAATCGCTTCACGTTTTGCGGTCGTCTTCTCGGCACGATCCGCATGCACACTGAAATAAAACTTGATTTTCGGCTCGGTTCCAGATGGACGAAGACAGAACCACGAACCGTCCGCAAAGACGAATTTCAAGACGTTTGATGATGGCAATTCAATCGTTTCCGATTTACCGGACTGTAAATTGGTCGCCACTTGTTTTTTATAGTCTTCAAAACGGACGACCTCATATCCACCGACTTCTTTTGGCGGATTGGCACGAAACGCCTCCATCATGCGTCCGATTTGTTCGAGACCAGCTTTTCCTTTTAACGTCATCGACTGCAAGGACTCTTCATAGAATCCATACTTCTCGTAAATCGACTGAAGCGCATCATAAAGCGTCCGACCGTGTTGCTTATGATAAGCTGCCATCTCGGCTGCGAGTAGGCAAGCCTGAACAGCATCTTTATCACGGCAGAAGTCTCCAATCAAATAGCCGTAGCTTTCTTCATACCCGAAGAGGAATTCATATTCTCCTGATTCCTCATATTGTTTGATCTTCTCCCCAATGAACTTGAATCCAGTCAACGTGTTCTCGAGATGTACACCGTACGCTTTTGCAATCGCAGCACCGAGTTCAGACGTGACGATCGTCTTAGCGACAAATCCATTTGACGGCAACGTACCTGTCTCACTCTTTTGTGAGAGGATGTATTCCATTAGGAGCGCACCTGTCTGGTTCCCAGTCAAGACGAACCATTCCCCGTCCCGTCCGCGCACGGTCAAGCCGACACGGTCCGCATCCGGGTCCGTCGCCATAAGTAAATCAGCCTCGACACGGTCCCCGTATTCCATTGCTAATTTAAATGCAGCCTTTTCTTCCGGGTTCGGATAACTAACAGTCGGGAACGCACCATCTGGCTCTGCCTGCTCCTCTACAATTGTCACGTGCTCAAATCCGTACGCCTTCAACCCTTCCATAACCGGACGGCGTCCCGTCCCGTGGAGTGGTGAATAGACAATCCGAAGCGGGCTGTCCTGTACGTCATGATGAATCCGAATCGACTGGAGCGCCTCCATATAGGCTTCATCGACTGATGAGTCAACTGTGAGGAGTAGCCCCGTTTGTCGGAGCGCCGCTTCATCTTCAATCTCAATTTTCAGCTCGTCTTCAATCGCATTGACGTACGTAACGAGTTCATCCGCTTCCGCTGGTGGAAGCTGTCCTCCGTCTGCCCCATATACCTTGAATCCGTTATATTCCGGTGGATTGTGGCTCGCCGTGATCACGATGCCACCGAACGCATTTAAATGACGAACGGCAAACGACAGTTCAGGTGTGGCTCGCAAACTTGGGAACAAATACGTCTTGATTCCGTTTGACGCCAATGTCCGCGCCGCTTCTAATGCAAACTCAGGCGAAAAATGACGTGAGTCATGGGCGATGACGACGCCGTGACGTTTCGCCTCTTCCCCTGATGCTGAGATAAAATCAGCAAATCCTTGTGACGCTTTTCGAATCGTATAGACGTTCATCCGGTTCGCACCCGGTCCGATTTCTCCACGCATCCCGCCTGTTCCAAACTCGAGCGTCTTATAAAATGCATCTTCTAATGTGGTTTCATTTTTTGCGAGTTCTTCGAGTTCCGCTCGTAAATGCGGCTCGAGCCCTTCGAATTGATTCCAACGGTCATACGTTTGTTGCCATGTCATGATTCATTCCCCTTTCACCCTCAAAAAATTCAATCGAAGTACTCGCCAATTGCTTCCATCTTGTATACGATGAGAGTAACGAAACCTCGAGGTGATATTAATGTTTCCAACAATGCGTGCCCAAGAGTTAAAACAAATCGTGCATACGAACTCGATTCGTTTCATCGATTGCCGATATTCGCTAAACGACGCGTCCTATGGTAAATATGTCTACCGAAAGGGACATCTTCCGAACGCTGTCTTTCTCGATTTGATGGAAGACTTGTCCGGTCCGCTCGGCGAACATGGCGGACGTCATCCGCTCCCTTCGAAAGAAGCATGGACGGCAACACTTCGTCGCATCGGCTTGAAAAAAGAAGATTTGGTCATCATTTACGATGACGGCTTCC
Source organism: Exiguobacterium sp. N5 (assembly GCF_025842465.1). Lineage (GTDB taxonomy): Bacteria > Bacillota > Bacilli > Exiguobacteriales > Exiguobacteriaceae > Exiguobacterium > Exiguobacterium profundum. The sequence continues at coordinate 15,494 of NZ_JAPAEP010000001.1, read as the reverse complement.
CATTCGCAGCCCGTGCATGGTGGCTCTTCAAATGGGCCGGTCACGAACGGGTCGTTGTGTTAGAAGGCGGTATCCAATCTGGCATCACTTATTGCGGTGAGACCACGACGGACGTTCCACACTATCCGACAAGCGACTATACGCCAGACTTCCAAGACCATATGATTGCGACACTCGATGAAGTGAAAGCTGCTGCGAGCGGCTCGCTCTATGATTCGCGAACCGAAGATCGCTTCAACGGGACACATGAACCAATCGACTCAAAAGCAGGTCACATTCCGAACGCATTGCTCTGCTCCTATGCCGAGGCCATCACAGAACTCGGGACGTTAGAAGACTTCCACGACTTAAAAGAACTGTATAAAGATGTTCTTCCCGTTGAGAACCCCATCTTTTACTGTGGTAGCGGTGTGACCGCCTGCGTCAATATTTTGGCGCTTCACGCTCTCGGAAAAGATGATGTCCGACTCTATCCGGGATCCTATTCCGATTGGATCAGCTATCCAGAAAACGAGGTCCACCCCTAAGGGTGGATCCTTTTTATTTTACGCTCGTCGGTTTGATATTCCAGACCGCGTTTGCGTATTCCGTGATGGTACGGTCACTCGAGAAGATTCCTGACTTCGCCGTATTGACGATTGAGCTTTCAGCCCAACGTGATTGGTCACTGAACACCTCATCGACTCGTCGCTGTGCCCGCATATACGAGACAAAGTCTTTCAAGACGAGGAAGTCATCGTTATAGACGAGGAGAGAATCGAAGATGGATTGGAATTGATATTCGCCCACTTTATCGAACGTTCCGTTGACAAGACCATCGACCACATCTTTGATTTCCTGATGTGCGTGATACATCTCTGCCGCATGATAGCCTCCGAACTTCTTATAGTTCATGACTTCTTGCGGAGATAATCCAAAGATAAAGATGTGATCATCACCGACGGCGTCACGAATTTCGATATTGGCCCCGTCTAACGTTCCAATCGTCAAGGCTCCGTTCATCATGAATTTCATGTTTCCGGTACCGGATGCTTCATAGCTCGCAGTCGAGATTTGTTCGCTCAAGTCAGACCCTGGGAAAATCCGTTCGGCCATGGAGACACGATAGTTTTCAAGGAAGATGACTTTAATGAATTGACTCGCCCGCTTGTCCTTATTGATGAGCGTGGCAAGGGCATTGATATAGCGAATGATCTCTTTCGCATAGTAGTATCCCGGTGCCGCCTTGGCGCCAAAGATAAACGTGCGAGGTACCATCGTAAACGTCGGGTCCGCTTGAATCTTCAAGTAAAGCGCATGGATGTGAAGGGCATTCAGCAATTGTCGCTTATAGGCGTGCAAGCGTTTGACTTGTACGTCAAAGATGGAATGAGGGTCCACTGTCTCTCCCGTTTCTTCTTGAATGTATGCCGCTAAGTCCAATTTGTTTTGTTGCTTCACGTCCATGACTTTTTCTTGGAAGCTCCGGTCTTTCGAAACATCCATCAACTTTTCCAAGTCGTTCGGATGTTCGATCCATGACGGGCCGATTGCTTCCGTAATGGCGTCGGATAATCCCGGGTTCGACTTCAAGAGCCAGCGACGGTGTGTGATCCCGTTCGTCTTGTTGTTGAAGCGAAGCGGGAACATCTCATATAAGTAACGCATCTCGCGCTGTTTTAAAATATCCGTATGAATTTGCGCTACGCCGTTCGTTGAATGAGAACCGACGACAGCGAGATTGGCCATATTAATCTGTTCGTTTGACACAATTGCAATCTCTCCCATATGGGATTCGAGGTGCGGATAGTTGACGAGTACGTCTCGACAGAAACGTCGATTGATTTCTTCGATGATCTGATACACGCGCGGCAGGAGGCGTTGGTACATCTCGACCGGCCATTTCTCAAGCGCTTCTGCGAGTAGCGTATGGTTCGTGAACGACATGACGCTCTTCGTAATCCGCCACGCCTCGTCCCAACCGTATCCATGCTCATCCATCAAGATGCGCATCAATTCAGGAATTGCGACGACCGGATGCGTATCATTGATATGAATCGCGTAATGGTCGCCTAACTGCTTAAGTGATTTATTTCGCTTCAAATAGGAAGCAAGCATCGATTGAATGCCTGCAGATACAAAAAAGTATTGTTGTTTCAAACGTAATACTTTTCCTTCATACGTCGTATCATCTGGATACAAGAATTCCGAAATGGTAGCAATCGACTGTTTATGTTTCAACAAGTCTTTATACGTCCCTTTCGTCTTCTCTAAATACGCCTCATCGTCAAGTGGTGATTCGGCATTCCAAAGACGTAACGTATTCACGACATCATTTTGATAACCGATAATCGGCATATCATACGGAACGGCAAGCACAACCTCGTCTGGATGATGGACGACACGCAATCGATCTCCGATTTGTTTCATCTCAATCCAGCCACCGAAATTAATCTCGACCGCTTTATCCTGACGTCTCGTTTCCCACATGTTCCCGTCACGGAGCCAGTTATCCGGCAGCTCGACTTGATAGCCGTCTACAATTTTCTGTTTGAAGAGTCCATAACGATAGCGAATCCCATTTCCATGCCCAGGTAAACTGAGTGCAGCCAACGAATCGAGGAAGCAGGCGGCCAGGCGCCCGAGCCCCCCATTCCCAAGACCCGGCTCTGGTTCCAACTCGGTAATGTCTGTGAAGTCGTATCCGAGATCTTGCAGTCCGTCTCTAACGAGCTCCAATACGTCTAAACTGAGCAAGTTGTTGTATAAGAAGCGACCTAATAAAAATTCTAGCGAGAAATAGATGACTTGCTTACTGTGTTTTTCTTCTTGACGGTCGCGCGTGTGAATCCATTTGGGCATGGCCTGCTCGCGTACCATCGTTGCCAATGTTTGATACACTTCCTGCTCTGTCCCATCCTCGATCGACTTCCCGTTCAATGCGATGAACCGTTCTTTAAATGCGTCGACAAAGCTTTGTTTATCTGTGAACATAAATCAAGTTAGCTCCTTCCACTCATGCGAATAAATGATATAACTCACGATATTGCTTGGCGGATTGTTTCCAGCTATAGTCCGCGGTCATCGCTTGATGGACGAGGGCATGCCAGTTTTCTTTTTCATAGAAGACACGAATCGCTTTTTCAATCGTCGCCAACATCTCATGAGCATTGTAGTTCATGAATCCAAAACCGGTCCCTTCTTGCGTGAACTCGTTGTACGGCTTCACGGTATCCCGGAGTCCACCTGTCTCACGTACGATCGGCAAGGTGCCATATCGCATGGAGATCAATTGACTGAGACCACAAGGCTCAAAACGTGACGGCATTAAAAAGGCATCCGATCCCGCGTAAATCAAGTGTGCGAGTTCGATGTCAAAACCGATATATGACCCGATTTTCCCCGGGTGAGCGGCTGTCATCTCGTGAACGATTCCTTCATATTCCGGTTGTCCCGAACCGAGGAACGCGAACTGGCAAGGGAGCCGTCCAAGTTCTTCACGGACACCGTTGATTAAATCGAGCCCCTTTTGGTCAACGAGTCGGCTGACAAAACCGATGAGCATGACATCGTCTCGCACTTCAAGACCAAGTCGCTCTTGTAATGCCCGCTTGTTGACAACTTTTCCTTCTTTGTAGGTGTCGAGATTATACGTCTCTGCAATCCGTTGGTCCGTATTCGGATCGTTTGTCGCCAAATCAATTCCGTTCAAAATACCACGTACGTCGACCGCGCGATGACGCAACGCCCCGTCTAACCCTTCACCGTAATAGGGTTCCATGATTTCGTCGCGATACGACGGGCTGACGGTCGTGATTTGATCGGAATGGACGATGCCGGCTTTCATGTAATTGACGAGACCGTTATGTTGAATTCCTTCAGCCGTGAAATGTTCAGGACCGAACTGTAGCAATTCTCCAAGAATCTCTTCTGGGAAAATCCCCTGGTATTGTAGGTTATGGATGGTATACACGGTGCGAATGCGTTGATACGCTTCAATATGTTGATAATGGATTCGTAAGAAGGCCGGTAAAATACCTGTCTGCCAGTCATGACAATGCAGGACATCAGGCACGTCTTCTATCTTCCCAATCATTTCGAGTACAGCGCGTGAGAAGAAGGCGAATCGCTCGGCATCATCAAAGTGCCCATATAAAACACCGTCACGTTTAAAGTAATACTCGTTGTCGATGAAGTAATACGTGATGCCACCCCGCTCTAACTTCAAGACTGCACCGAACTGTTTTCGCCACCCGACCGGAACAATCAGGTCGAATAAATACTCCATCTCGTCTACATACTCTTCAGCGATCGAGCCATATTTCGGCATGATAACGCTGACTTCTTCTCCTAGGTCCGCCACCGCTTGAGGGAGAGAACCGACAACGTCGGCTAGCCCCCCCGTTTTCATGAACGGTGCCGCTTCTGAAGCAACAAACCAAATTTTCATAAAATCCTCCTCACACCACTGTTCGTTTAGCGATGACAATCGGTTCGTCGATTGTACCTCGGATGACCTGCCCTCGTTTTACAACGACTTCTTTATCCAGAATGGCATTTTCGACGACAGCTCCTTCTTCAATGATCGACTTCGATGAAATGATCGAGTTTTTCACACGCGCGTGTTTACTGACTTCAACACCACGGAAGAGAATACTATTTTGCACCTCTCCATGAATCTTACATCCATTTGCCACAAGCGCCTCGTTTACTTTTGACCCTTTCAAATAACGAGTCGGTGGTTCATGTTTAATCTTCGTATAAATGTGTGGGAAGTCGTAGACGATACCTTCACCACGAAGTAATCGCATACTTTCATTATAGTAAGAAAGCACCGAGTGAATGACCTGCATTTTTCCCACATAATGATAACCATGAACATGAAGACGATGAAGTTGTGGACGAATGACACCGTCTAACAAATCATACTCCCCTCTAGATGTCGCTTCATCGACGAGACGCATGAAGAGGTTCTTCGACATAATAATTGTTTCTGTGTAGCTGTATTCATCATCTGGTGCAAAACCTCGCTCGGATACGCCGACGACGCGGTCATTCTCGCCAAGTCGAATCGGACGACAGTACCCACATTTCTGTTCATGTGTCGTGTAAGCGAGCGTGATATCCGCGCCCATCGATTTGTGATGTTCGAGCATGTCGTTGTAGTCAATCGTCGTCAATACGTTCGAACCTGTGATGACTACGTACGGTTGTTTGCTACGAATGAAATGCTCACGGTGTATTGAAAAATTGGCCAAATCACCGAGATACGCCCCTCCATCTGGTTTCAACGCCGGAGGAAAGATGTGTAGACCTCCTTGTGAACGGTCCAAATCCCATTCTTTACCCGAACCGAGATGGTCCATTAAAGAGCTATAATTATCTAATGTGAAAATCCCTACTTGATTGATGTTTTGTGTTATCATATTCGTCAAGGTGAAATCAATCAAACGATAGCGACCTGAGAATGGAACCGCTGCTAGATTACGATGTCCAGTAAATTCCGGAAACAATCCTTGTTCGGTACCTAAGTTAATGACCCCTAATAAATCATTCGTCAACAGTAACGCCTCCTTGCGTGTCTCTTTACTCGTATCAAACTCGTTGTTTGAAGACAGTTCCGCTTTCGATATTTTCATGTGGTTCAATAACAACGATTTCACCACCCGGCTCACCGACTGTCGCGCCGTCTTCAATGACTGCACAGCTGGCGACAATGGCTCTGTGAATTGTTACATCCTTTCCAATTCTAGCTCCCGGCATGATTACCGAGTCTTTAACGAGGGAGCCTTCTCCGACACGAACATCATAGAACAGTACCGAATGTTGCACTTCCCCTTCGATATGACATCCTTCGTTAACCACAGACTGCTCGACACAAGCGTCTTTTCCAATATACTGAGGAGTCTGATTCGGGTTGACCGAATAGATTTTCCAATCCGGATCATACAAATCGAATGGTGGTTCATCTTCCAAGAGGTCCATGTTCGCTTCCCAAAGCGATTGGATTGTTCCGACGTCTTTCCAGTATCCTTTGAATTTATAAGCGAAGACATCGAGCCCTTGTAAAAGGGTATTCGGAATGATATTTTTTCCGAAGTCAAAGCTAGATGTTTCGTCTTCAGCATCTTTGATCAAGTGTTCGCGCAAGACACTCCAATTGAAGATGTAGATCCCCATCGAGGCCAAGTTGCTCTTCGGTTCTTCCGGTTTCTCTTCAAACTCATTGATGCGAAGATCATCCGCTGTGTTCAAAATTCCGAAACGCGGCGCTTCATCCCACGGCACTTCCATGACAGAGATGGTCACATCGGCTTGTTTTTCTTTATGGGCTTCGAGCATTTTCTCGTAGTCCATTTTATAGATGTGGTCCCCCGAAAGAATCAACACATAATCTGGATCGTAATCATCGATGTAACTCAAGTTACGATAGATTGCATTGGCCGTCCCTTCGTACCAGTTTTTCCCCGACTGCGCTTGGTAAGGTGGGAGAATGGCTAACCCCCCATTGCGACGATCTAAATCCCACGCCGTCCCGATTCCTAAGTAACGATTTAATTCAAGTGGCTCGTATTGCGTTAATACCCCGACTGTTGTAATTCCCGAGTTCGTGCAGTTTGACAATGGGAAATCGATAATGCGGTACTTTCCGCCGAAATTCACGGCCGGTTTCGCCGTCTTTCGCGTGAGAGGCCCCAATCGTTTTCCTTCTCCTCCCGCAAGGAGCATCGCAACCATTTCTTGCTTCATAAATAATAAGCCTCCTCAAAATCGTAATATACAACCTCTTTTACCCTTTTTCGCCCTTTCCTAAAGTATTCCTTCTCGAATTATTATATGATAACGTTTACATTTTTATTTTTTTGTAAATTGGACGATATAATGTATAGAGAGAGGTGAAATAGATGAGAGCTTGGATTGGAACCTTATTTTTTGCTGGACTTTTGGCCGCTTCCTTGTCACTTGCCACTGCATTGAAAGAAGAGATTGACCAGGCAGATGAAATTCTATCCTGGGGACAAGAGCTGGTATCGGCACAACCACTCTCGTCAATGCATGCCGTCACACTCGCATACAACGGTGGAGAACAGCAAATCTACTTGGCGGGCCGCAGAAATGACGTGTCTCCGAAAGCGTTGCCCGAACATATCCAAGATGCGATTACGACCATCGAAGACCGTAAGTTCAATGCCCATCCCGGTTATGATTTGAGCGGGATTGCCCGAGCATTTATCAATAACGCGAACGAGACATCTGTCCAAGGTGGGAGTACAATCACGCAACAGTTGGCACGGAACGTGTATCTCACACATGAACGGACTTATGAACGAAAAGTGAAAGAGTTATTGCTTGCTCGAGCACTAGAAAAAAATTATAGCAAGAAAGAAATTTTAACAGCTTATAGCAATGTTATTTTTTTTGGACATAATGTATATGGGATTCAATCGGCAGCCGATACATACTTTTCACGACCGCTCGACGATCTGAATTGGAATCAACTCGCTTACTTGTTGACAGTACCGAATAATCCGTCACTTTATGATCCCCTCAATCCATCTGACGCTTTTTTTGAGCGTAAGGACCGAATCTTGACGCAACTGTTTGAAGCGGGTGTTCTCTCGAAGAGTGCTTACGATCAGTATCATGGCGTCAAGCTCCAAGCATCGTTTCGCAGTCAAACGATTCAATACCCGGACTATATGGATACAGCCGTCCGTGAAGCGATTCAATTGGTACGGACACGTTACGACTTAGATGATGCCGAGGCGAGAGAATATTTGTCCACGCATGAAGCGACGGTCGAGACTTACTTATCAACCGGGAAGCAGAAACAAGCAAAACAGGTGATGAGTCAACTCCCTCCCGGTGTGAACGGTGGCTATACGGAACTGACACCTCAAGGGAGAATCGTGGCCATGGTCGACTCTGAGATGACGCAGGTCGGTGAGTTCAACCGGGCGACCCAGGCATACCGCCAACCAGGTTCCGCCATCAAACCGATCCTCGTTTTCGCCCCATTTATCGAAGAGACGGGAGCGACACTTGATACGGTACTAGACGGCCGTCCGACTTGTTACGGTTCTTATTGTCCCGGAAATAGTCACAACCGTGTGTTAGGCGATGTCCTATTGAAAGATGCGGTCGCTTTCTCGTATAACACACCTGCGCTCGCCGCCTTCTCAGCAATCGATCAGGAACACGCATACAAGACGGCAGACATGATGTTCAGTCAATGGGATGAACAAGACGAAAACTTAGCGAGTGCGCTTGGTGGTCTCACACAAGGCGTCTCCCCAAAAGAACTGGCCGCCGCTTATACCCCGTTCTTAAATAAAGGTGAGTATACATCCGGACATACAATCAAACAAATCACATTCAAGTCCGGTGAACCAACGTTGACCCCGATCTTAACGGAAGAGACAGTCTGGTCCCCGGAAACCATCAGCGAAATGAAGAAGGCGTTATCGACCGTCACCTCATACGGCACAGGTCGCTATGCGAATCAGCTGAAACGTGAGTTTGAGTATCTCGGAGGAAAGACCGGAACAACGAACGACAATAAAGATATGTGGTATGTCGGACTGACCGATCGCACCATCACCGCCATCTGGCTAGGTGCCGATACGCCCCGCCCATTCCCGGAACTCGCCAACCGTGCGTATCCGGCGATTGTCTGGACACAGGCACACCAATAAAAGGAGTCAGTCACTGAAAAGTGGACTGACTCCTTTTGCTTTATAATCGACGTTCGATTTGAAGTCGATATGCTCCCCAATGCTCCATTAACTCGTCGTGATTGATTAGTTTCCATGGATTGAAACGGACTTGACCATGTTTATTGAAATAGAGTCCTTGTCGCACACAGTAACTCGCATGGACCAGTTGCCCTTGGTCGCTCCAAAACGTTAGGACGTCATTCGGCCTTAGGGCATCATCCTTCAAGGTTTCGTACCCACTTCGCTTTAATGTCTGAAGGAACGTCTCCGGATGAACCCATTGGTGAACGACCTGTTCGTTTCCTGTGACCGCAAACAACGTCGCCGCGAGACAGTTACTTCCATCCTGGATTGGAAACCGATTTGCATAATCCGCAAGATGCGAAGCAATCGAGTCATCACAGGGTTCCCCTTCCCAACGATCCCACTCCTTCGCATAGTCGAGCAGAAGAGAATGACGCATCTCGATGTCGAGCTCTTTCCAATTTTGCGGATGCAAAACGATGACACACGTGCCATCCTTCTCTATAATCATCTCATTCGATAGACGTTTCATCTGCTCCACTGATATCGGCAAAACAAGACCACGATGGGTCGTCACTTGAAATTCCAATAAACGTGTTTTGACGTGCTCCTGTAACTCCTTCAAAAAGCTAGAGAACACATGGATGACATAAGTCACGTCTTGACCCATCTGCCATGTCACATACGGATTCGTGATGTCGGGTCTGCGGTAAAGCGGATGATTGAAAAACTCCTGCCTCGGAATCACGAGACAGGAACTCGGTATATCCTCAAGAAACGAAGAATCAATCCAATACAAGGTTTCCTCCGGGACAAATGATAGACACCACGCTTCGATCACATCAGAGGTTGGTCCAAAAGAATGCTTCATAAGATGATATCTCCGACAGAGTTAAACAAGCGAAGGACCGACCAACCTAACCCGCTGATCAACGTCGCCCACATGACGGCCTGCATAAGTAATAAGCCGATGGCACGTGGGACGGACATCGATTGGCTTACTTGCCAGACATAGTAAAAGAGATACATCAAGAGCGTGCCAACGAGCACGGCGATAACGGCGAGCAATGTGTTCAAAAAGAGAAAGCTGATTCCGGACCCGATGAGAAAGATGATGGCACCAGGTTTGAGCCGATGAAGCGACGTGCCATTTGTCTCTCGCGCAAAAAAAGCGAAACCGAGTTGATTGAACGTATCGGCTACCAATTTGAATGCGCTAAACAACATAAAGAAAATCGTAAAGAATACGACGAGCACGAGCACTTTCGTCTCTTGCACGGATAACAGTTCGATAATTTCACTATATACGCCAATTTGATTCAGCCATTGGATTACGTACTCGGAGGTCGCAATGGCAAGTGACATCGAAAACAAAATAATTCCGATGAGTGGGGCATAGCTCAGTAAGTACACATTCGTTTTCATGTTCCTTCTCCAATTTCACAGTAATTTCTTATATTCAGTGCAATTCACCTACCAAGTATATTATACTATTTATAGTTATGGAGAATAAAAGGGGGATTTTTGGATGGGCCTATTATTGATGGTTGGAATCAGCGTCGTCTTCCTCGCAGCGATTTTGACAGCTGGATATAACCGTAAACCTGAGGGTAACGAATAAGAGCCGGGATTCTTACGAATCCGGCTCTTTTTTATTTCAATCCTGCATATCCCTGTTGGCGAAGCGCCTCATATACGATGATGGCTGCTGTATTCGATACGTTCAATGAACGAACGAGGTTCGATTGTGGCAAGCGGATGCAGCGATCCAAATTGTTCTCGATGACTTCCATCGGCAACCCTTTCGTCTCACGACCAAAGACGAAGAAGTAGTCACCGTCTACATCTGAAACGTCTAAATCACTCGGGTATTGTTCCCCGTACTTCGTAATATAAAAGAACTGACCATCCGGATGCTTCTCCCACAGCTCTTCTAACGAGTCATGATAGCGAACATCGACGAATTGCCAATAGTCGAGACCGGCACGCTTTAACATCTTATCATCCGTCGAGAATCCGAGCGGACGAATCAAATGAAGGACCGAATTCGTCGCCGCACACGTACGTGAGACGTTCCCTGTATTTGCTGGTATTTCTGGTTGAAACATTACGACATGAATCGCCATGGTTGATTTCCCTCACTTTTTCATTTCAAATTCAAGTAGGCGTTGTTTCTCAGACAACCCTCCCGCAAAACCGATAAGCTTTCCACTACTTCCAATGACACGATGACACGGAAACAGAATCGGCAATGGATTTCGATTGAGCGCCTGTCCGACGGCGCGAACGGCCTTTGGTCGACCGATTTGTTCGGCAATTTGTTTATATGTGCGTGTCTCGCCATATGGAATGGTCAAGAGCGCATCCCAAACCTCCTGTTGAAACGGTGTCCCGTTCATTTCGACATAGGCACGATCTGCTTCTTGAAATCCTGTCTTCTCGACTCGTGTCATGAGATCTCGCAACCACTCAGGTGCTTCCTCTGTCGGTTCATGTGTTGTGAACTCCAATTCGGTCAACTTACCTGATCCATTTATCTCGTACATTAGCGGTCCCCACTTAGACGACACGATCTTCATGTGCCCACTCCTCTCGATATATGCGAATCTCTTCATGAACCATATCAGACGTTTCATTCCGTTCAATCTCTTCAAATATCGAATCTGCATCAGGTCCAAGAATCGCACCGATTGCCCAAACAGCCGTCGCGCGCATATCTTCGCGTTCATCCTGTTTAATAAATTCCCTTAAGATTGGAATCGCTGAAGGTTCACGGTAGTGCGCGAGCGCTAAAATCGCATTTCGTTGAATCGGTTTCTTCCCGCGCCATGCGCCTGATAAATGTCCGAACTTTTGTTTGAACTCCCGATTGCTTAATGTCAGAAGAGGCTCTAAGAGCGGTTTGACAATCTCAGCTTCCGGTAACAATTCTTCATGGTGGCGCCAGTCCTTTTTGCGATTATATGGACAGACTTGCTGACACGTGTCACATCCATATAATCGACCACCAAGCTTCGACCGAAACTCTCGTGGCATCAACGTCTTCATCTGCGTGAGATAGGCGATACAGCGCTTCGCATCGAGGACACCTGGTTCAACAAGGGCCGTCGTCGGACAAGCTGTCATACATTTATCGCAATCCCCACATCCGTCTTCAATTGCTTCATCCGGTGGTAAGTATACATCTAAAATCATTTCGCCCAAATAAAGATAGGATCCTTTCTCAGGAGAGATGATGGAACAGTTTTTCCCACTAAATCCAATCCCCGCACGTTCTGCGACAGCACGGTCGACGAGCTCACCCGTATCGACCATCGAACGCGTTCGCACGTTTGGAACCAATTCTTCAATGTACGCTTGAAGTTTGGCCAATCGATCGCCGACCGCCCGATGGTAATCGAGTCCCCACGAAGCACGAGCAAACAACCCTCGTCTCTCGCCAGCGACACTACGGGGCGCATCTTTTAATTTACTTGGATAGGCGATGGCAATCGCAATGATTGACTGTGCCTCTTCAAGCAGGAGTTCAGGATTTGTGCGTTTCTCTAAATCCGGTTCTTCGAATCCAGAGGCATATCCTTTCTCCTGTTGTCGAATGAGTCGTTGTTTCATGACGATGAACGGATCAGCTGTCGTCACTTTCAACTCATCAATCCCGATGGTTTCGGCATACGCTAAGATTTGTTGTTTTAATGTGTACGGGTCCATTCCGTTCACCTCCTCTATATATTTTCGCATACAAAAAATCTCTCCGCCACTCGGCAGAGAGATATGAAGCGGGTGAAGAGAATCGAACTCTCGTCATCAGCTTGGAAGGCTGAGGTTTTACCATTAAACTACACCCGCATGAAATATTGTTGTCATTCAAGCGACTATAGTTAATATACACCTATACTATTAATCTGTCAACAAGTATTCGTAAGTTTTTCTAAAATCAATGAAATCAATATGTTAATATATCTTAATCATTCAAAAGATCATGGATGAAACAAAGAATCGAGTGGCGTCAGGATTTGAAATTGACGGCCGTGCCCCTCTGTTTCTGCAAACGTCAACGCTGTAAGTTGACCGTCCTGATACAAATCTACATGAAGGAAACGATCTTGGATATTGTTATAGATATGGAAGACGTCTCGTGCTTGTCCAATTCGCTCGACTTGCCTCAAAAGTTCTTCTTTGACGGGACGTGACATCTGATTTGCAACGTGTGTATGGAAGATACATAACGTCTCTGTCTCCGGCACACGCGATACGAGATCTTGTAGCATCGTCACACCATCCCCTTCAATGAGCGTCACCATATTAAAATTGACTTCATTCATGGCAGCCTGAAGCAGTTGCCGTCGTGTCTCATGCTCTGGCCAGATTAACGCATTCAACCATGACCGCTCTGCTTGGTCTGTCAAGTCCACAATGTTCAAATCGACACCAATACGCGTTCCGATGTCTAATAGCGTCTTAGCCTCGAGATGGAATGATTCGTTCGATTTGACGGTCGCTGAGATGTTTACTGATGAGATGCTTATCGGGTTGAATGGGACGCCATTATACTCATAAGCGTACTGGTCAACAAATAGTTGAAGCCCTGCACTCGTTCCGATTTCGAGCAGTCCGAGTGATCGCTTCTTCTGTTGTTGAATCTTCAAAAATATCGGATACAAGTAGGCGCATCGTTGAACCTCGTTCGTTTGCACACGACGGGTCTTCAATCGATGACGGATCTCACTTTCGTATGTATGGCAAAAAGCTAAAAAAGAGGGAAATACATCTTCAACTTGTTTTGGATATTTTGTCACGCTAGGATAATAGGTGGCCAACTCATCAGCAGAGTGTTGAATTACCAGTTCATGAACAGCTGCAAACAATAGATTTGGAACAGGTTGTCCCTTTGGTATGTCTTCACACAAAGATAAGAGCCATTCATGCTGGGCCACTTCTCGAGCCAGCACTTCGTATAAGCGACTAGAACCCACACATTCGTTGTCAGCAAATCGGATGAACCGATTCGATTGTTCTGTATATTGAATATCATCCACCTCGTTTCTTCTTGTTAAAACATTCGAGCTGAATGAATGTCCTTCCTTCTCAAAAAAGGATAGAGAACAGAAAAAAGACCCTAACCTCAGTTAGAGTCATACGGATACCGGTGGTCGGAGTCGAACCGACACTCCAGAGGAACACGATTTTGAGTCGTGCGCGTCTACCAATTCCGCCACACCGGCATATTATGTTGGAGGCGCCAGTCGGAATCGAACCGACGATAGAGGAGTTGCAGTCCTCTGCCTTACCACTTGGCTATGGCGCCAAAAGTCATTGGAGCGGAAGACGGGATTCGAACCCGCGACCCCGACCTTGGCAAGGTCGTATTCTACCACTGAACTACTTCCGCAAAATGGCTGGGCTGGAAGGGATCGAACCTACGCATGTCGGAATCAAAATCCGATGCCTTACCACTTGGCTACAGCCCAATAATAATGGGGCGACTGAAGGGAATTGAACCCTCGAATGCCGGAATCACAATCCGGTGCGTTAACCACTTCGCCACAATCGCCATGATGAAATTAAAAACAGGGGCAGCAGGAATCGAACCCGCGCTGACGGTTTTGGAGACCGTAGTTCTACCGCTAAACTATGCCCCTAAGTGGTGGGGGGGGGCGGATTCGAACCGCCGAACCCGAGGGAGCGGATTTACAGTCCGCCGCGTTTAGCCACTTCGCTACCCCCCCACATATGGTGGCTTTGGACGGAATCGAACCGCCGACACAAGGATTTTCAGTCCTTTGCTCTACCAACTGAGCTACAAAGCCATATGTAGTATGATTGATTTTAAAATAAAAATGGCGGTCTCGACGGGATTCGAACCCGCGATCTTCTGCGTGACAGGCAGACATGTTAACCCCTACACCACGAGACCGGACTTAATTGCGGGGGCCGGATTTGAACCGACGACCTTCGGGTTATGAGCCCGACGAGCTACCAGACTGCTCCACCCCGCGACGATATAAAATTAAATGGTGACCCGTACGGGATTCGAACCCGTGTTACCGCCGTGAAAGGGCGGTGTCTTAACCGCTTGACCAACGGGCCGTTACATATTTGAAAAACTGGCGGAGAGCAAGGGATTCGAACCCTTGAGACGGTTTTGCCGCCTACACGAATTCCAATCGTGCTCCTTCGGCCACTCGGACAGCTCTCCAAAAGAGAAAGTGGCTCCGCAAGTAGGATTTGAACCTACGACCTACCGGTTAACAGCCGGTTGCTCTACCACTGAGCTATTGCGGAACGATCTTGCCTGGCAACGTCCTATCCTCACAGGGGGAGATCCCCCAACTACTTTCGGCGCTGAGACGCTTAACTTCCGTGTTCGGCATGGGAACGGGTGTGGCCGTCTCGCTATCGCCACCAGACAAGTATTATATTAACATTATTTATCGATAATGTCAACATATTTTAGAGAGATTGTTCTCTCAAAACTGAGGATTCATCAACACAAACCATTAGACTAGATCAAAGCCTCGACCGATTAGTATCATTCAGCTCCACGTGTCGCCACGCTTCCACCCATGACCTATCTACCTCATCGTCTCTGAGGGGTCTTTCTTGATTGCTCAAAGGGAAATCTCATCTCGGAGGGGGCTTCATGCTTAGATGCTTTCAGCACTTATCCCGTCCGCACGTAGCTACCCAGCGGTGCTCCTGGCGGAACAACTGGTACACCAGCGGTGCGTCCATCCCGGTCCTCTCGTACTAAGGACAGCTCTCCTCAAATTTCCT